>JALOAQ010000006.1 GCA_023228725.1 Bacteroidales bacterium
CGGCTCGCTTTGATTGAACGAAAAATATTTTATATAAAATTGGTAAGATACTTGAATAATATCTAATGCTGTCTTCAACCAAAATCACTGCTTGAACACCCATTTCAAGTATGTCGTGAGCAGCGTTCATTTTATCTTCAACAAGTTTTATAATTGCCAAAAGCAAATCAGGATTACCTAACCAACAAAAAACATGATCAATAGCCGAGAGGTCTTCTTTTTCGATTTTCAGCATTATTTCTCTCGAAAATGGAGTTAAAGCAACTATAGGAATTTTATCATATTGTTTTTTTATTTGTCTTGAAAGTTCAAAAGCATTTGCGTTTTTAATATTTAACATGGTGATAACCAAATCAATATCTGTTTCTTCAAGCTTTTGAAATGCTTTTTCTGCACTATCCACACGAATAAACATTGGAGGATATCTTAATCCTAAACTCATATATTCATTAAAAATTTGCTCATCTATTCTACCATCTTCTTCTAACATAAAGTTGTCGTAGTTGTTACAAATTAGCAAAACTTTTAGAATGCGTTTTTTCATTAATTTTGTAAAATTCGTATCTTGAAAATCATGATTAGAAAAATCAAAATTTGGATATAGTTTAGCTTGTTCTGAATTTTCCATAATATATTAATTGAGATTAATTTTCAAATATAACTATATAAAAATAATTTTGTTTGAATAAATCGGGAAAATTTTAATTGTTTTATTTTGGTTTATAGTTTTTTAGTAATAGATTTTCGCCGTCGTAAACTGCATAGCTAAAATTAAAAAGCCAGTCGCCTAAGTTTGTGAATAATGAATTTTTATTTAAAGAATATTGAAAAGGAATATGTCTGTGTCCAAAAATAAAATAATCTACTTTTTGATTTTCGAGTACATTTTTTGCATATTTTACCAACCATTCATTTTTATACTCAATTTTTTTGGGATATTTATGCTTTTTACGACTTGCTGATGACCATTTTGTGGCAATTCTAAAAGATATGGAAGGGTGAATTAGCTTAAACATAAATTGCATTAATTTTGAAGAGAATATTTTTTTCAAAAAGTTATATTTTCTATCATAAGGTCCAAGTCCATCGCCATGAGCTATGTAAAATATTTTACCATTTATTTCTTTAAAACTTCCATTTTTCAAAACTTTTGCTCCAATACTTTCTTCTATATAGCCAAAAGTCCACATGTCATGATTTCCTAGATAATAATAAATTTCTATGCCAGACTCGGACAATTCTCTAAGTTTTGAAAAAATTTGAAAAAAACCACGTGGTACTAAGTATTTATATTCAAACCAGAAATCAAAAATATCACCACATAAATGTAATTGGCAGGCATCATTTTTAATCTCGTCCAACCATGATATCATTAGTTTTTCGCGATAAGAGGAAGTGTATTTATCATAATCAATTCCAAAATGCGAATCAGAAACAAAATATATTTTATTTTTTTCTTTCAAACTAATACTAAGAAAATTTAAAAAATCGCTTCAAAGATAAGTTAAAATGTTTTGAGATTTTAATTTTAATTTAATTTATCTAAAATTTCACTATAATCATCTGTATTTATTACAAGATTTCTATTTGTATCTATTAATATAAAGCTTGGAATTGATTTTATGGCATATATTTTAGTAACAGGACTTTCCCAAGCTTTTAAATCTGATAAATTTATATATTTTTCCAAAGCATTGTTTTTTACTATAGCTTCCCATTTTTCTTTTGTATTGTCCAAGGCTATTAAAATCAAAACCACTTCATTATTTTTTAATTTTTCGCTAAGATTAATAATGGCTTTTAGTGATAACTTATTCCATGATGACCAAAAAGCAAGCACAATATTTTTATTTTTAAAATCAGATAATGAAACTCTATTTCCGTTTATATCAGGTAAATCGAAATCTAAAACAGGTTTTCCAATCTCTAATTTTGCATATTCTCTATTAAATTGTTGTTGGCGTAAACTTTCTTTTGAAATTTCGGATTTTAATAGTGCAATTTGCTGAAAATCAGGGTTGTGTTTTTTTAATTCATCTAATACAAATTGGAAAATTTCTAAATCATTTTCTATTATTAAAATTGGAGAAATGCTAACATATTGATACAAAGCAAAATAAATAATTACAGATTTGTGATGTGTTTTAATAAAATTAATTAAAAAATCTTTGTCATTTTCGTACATTTCTCTTGCTTCAGTATTTAATATGTTACTTAGGGAGTCCACATTATAGTTAGGAGTTTTATAAGCTGAAACTAAGAGGTCGTTTATTTCATTTAATCTTTTTGTGCTTTTCATTAAGTGCATATTCAAATCTTTTAGAAATCCGCTTTCTTCAGAACCTTGTATAGTGTAGCTTGTTAATATATCAGGATAATTTGCATTAATTTCAATTTTATCATTTGGTTTTAGTCTTAAATAAATAAAGTTTTTCTCATCAATTTTTAATCTATAAAAACAAGTTTGTAAAGAATCAATTTTGAAATTAAACTCTCCATTTTTATTTGTGTTGCTTGCTGCAACAGTAGTTACTTGACCAGGCAATAACATTTCTAAAGAAATTTCTTGGTTTTCAGCATTTGTGATTTTACCAAAAATTTCAACTTTTTGTTTATTTTTATTATTACATGAATTAATAAAAGGCATTAAAAAAACAAGAGCCATTGCTATAAATCTTAGAGATTTATTAAATAAGTATGTGTTATTAGTTTTCATTTTATATTTTTGCAAAAAAAATGTTTTGAAAGTTTTTACAAATATAAACGAAAATATTCCAAAGAATAGTGTTGTAAGCATAGGATTTTTTGATGGAGTTCATAAAGGTCATGTTTATTTGTTGAAACAGCTAATAAACGAAGCAAATTTAAAGAATCAAGAAGAGCTTGTAATAACGCTTTGGCCTCACCCTGCAAAATATTTTGGCAAAAGTTTAAGTTTATTAAATAGTCTTGATGAAAAACTTAAACTTATTGAAAATCTTGGGATTAGAAATGTTTTAATTTTAGATTTTAATTCAGAATTAGCATCTTTATCAGCAGATAAATTTGTAGAAAAAATTTTACTGAATAAACTTTCATGTTCGTACATTCTTATGGGCTACAACAATAGTATCGGAAATAAAACATTAGTTTCAAAACCTGAAAGTGAATTTGCAATACCTGTTAAACGCTTGGATAAGTTTGAGTTTGGAGATTTTAATAATATTAATTCTTCACAAATTCGGGAATGTATAAGCAAAGGAAATATGGAGCGAGCTAAAGAAATGTTGGGTTATAATTATAAGATAGATGGAAAAATAATCAGTGGTTATAAAATTGGTCGCAAGCTTGGATTTCCTACAGCAAATTTAGAGCTTTCTGATTATGACAAAATACAACCTGCAAATGGAGTTTATATTGCTAAAGCTCATTTTGATGGGAATTTTTTTCCTGCAATGTTTAGCAAAGGTATGCGTCCGAGTTTTGATGGCAAAGAATTGAGTTTGGAGTTTCATATTCCGAATTTTCAGGGCGATTTATATGGAAAACTAGTTGAACTTGAATTTTTTAAGAAAATAAGAGACGAAGAAAAATATGAAAATATTGAAGATTTGATAGCACAAATTAAAAAAGATCAAATAGAAACTTTAGACTATTTTTCAAAAAATTTGTGAGTTTAAATAAAAACATATAATTTTGCATTTCAATTAAAAAAAATAAAATATAATCATGGACGAATTAGTTAGCTCATTAGCATACAAAATTAAAGATATTAACTTAGCCGATTGGGGTCGTAAAGAGATAGAAATTGCAGAAAAAGAAATGCCAGGTTTAATGAGCATTCGCAAAAAGTATGCAGATGAAAAGCCATTGAAAGGAGCTCGCATTACAGGTTCTTTGCATATGACTATTCAAACAGCGGTTTTAATAGAAACTTTAAAAGAACTTGGAGCAGATGTAAGGTGGGCAAGTTGCAATATTTTTTCTACTCAAGATCATGCGGCAGCAGCAATAGCTCAAGTTGGTGTTCCTGTTTTTGCATGGAAAGGTGAAACTTTAGAAGAATATTGGTGGTGTACTTTACAAGCACTTTCTTTTCCGGGCGGTTTAGGTCCAAATTTGATAGTAGATGATGGTGGTGATGCAACTTTAATGGTACATAAAGGATATTTTGCTGAGAAAGATGCAAGAATTTTGGATAAAACACCAGAGAGTAATGAAGAAAAAATAATTTT
Organism: Bacteroidales bacterium; assembly: GCA_023228725.1. Lineage (GTDB taxonomy): Bacteria > Bacteroidota > Bacteroidia > Bacteroidales > ML635J-15 > Bact-19. Next base: position 4,215 of record JALOAQ010000006.1, read on the forward strand.
AGAAACCTTAAAAAAAGTTTTAGCTCATGATAATTCTAAATGGGCTAGAACTGTAAAAGATTTGAAAGGAATTTCTGAAGAAACAACAACAGGAGTTCATCGTTTATATCAAATGATGGAAAAAGGCGAGCTTTTAGTTCCAACCATTAACGTAAACGATTCTGTAACAAAATCAAAATTTGATAATCTTTATGGTTGTCAAGAATCTTTGGCAGACGGAATAAAAAGAGCTACTGATGTTATGATTGCAGGCAAGGTAGTTGTAGTCTTAGGTTTTGGTGATGTTGGAAAAGGTTGTGCACGCTCTATGAAGGGTTATGGAGCAAGAGTAATTGTTACAGAGATAGACCCAATTTGTGCTTTGCAGGCAGCAATGGAAGGTTTTGAGGTGGCAAGGGTAGAGGATACATTTGCTGAAGGAAATATTTATGTTACAACTACAGGTAATAAAGATGTTATTACTCTTGAGCATATGAAACAAATGAAAGACCAAGCTATAGTATGTAATATTGGTCATTTTGATAATGAGATTCAAGTAGATAAACTAAATGAATATTCAGGTGCAAAAAGAACAACAATAAAACCACAAGTTGATAAATATACTTTTGAAACTGGAAATTCTATATTTTTATTAGCAGAAGGGCGTTTAGTAAATTTAGGCTGTGCTACCGGTCATCCTTCTTTTGTTATGAGCAATTCATTTTCTAACCAAACATTAGCACAATTAGATTTATGGAAAAATAAATATGAAATTGGTGTTTATAGATTAGCAAAACATCTTGATGAGGAAGTTGCTCGTTTGCATTTAGAACAAATAGGAGTGAAGCTAACCAAACTTACGCAAGAGCAGGCAGATTATATTGGTGTTCCTGTTGAAGGACCATTTAAACCCGAGCATTATAGATATTAAAAAAACAATTGATATTTACAAAAAAGACTGATTTAAAAATTGGTCTTTTTTTGTTTAAAAAGTATTAAAAACGCTTAATTTATTTCCAAATTCTAAATAAGTTGCATATTGTAGCACAGGATATTTTGAAGGACCATTTACAACACTCCCGTCCATTAGCAAGAATTTAGATTCACAATGTCGGCAAACTAAAAATAAGCCTGTTGAGTCCACGTCTAAAATAGAACTTGGATTTGACGGTTCGTAAGGGCAGTTTCTTTCATATGCTCTATAAGAATCTGCGTATTCACAATATAGAATAATTCCTTTTACACCACCAGTAAGGTAAAGAAAATTACCGGGAGTTTTTACTTCGAAATATTGTGGCATATCTAAGTAAATAGTAAAGTCCACGTAAGCATATGGGATACGTTCTTCGTGATTGCAGGCAGGAATTATTGTTAAAAAACTAACAAATGTGAAAAAAATTATTATTTTTGTAAAAATTACTTTCATTTTTAATTTTAATATTTATGGCAAAGTTAAGCAAAATAATAAAACATCTATTAATAATTTCTTTTGTTTTAACATCATTAACAAGTTTTAGTCAAAATGGACGCAGTATTGACAATGAAAAATATATGAAGTCAATACAAACTAAGCGTTATCGCCCTTCGCGAGAAGAAAAGCGTGTTATGCAAATAGAAAAAGCTGTTAAAAAAAAGGAAGCAAAAAAAAAGAAAAGAGATGCTCGCTTACATAAAAAAGCTGTAAAAAAGCACAACAAACTAATAAATGGAGGTGGAAAAGATTTGGTAAATGGCAAACGAACATATAAAAGGATGAAAAAATCTCGAAAAGCGGCAAAATATACTAAGTGATAAAACATGTAATTTATCTTGTTTTTAAGTGCTTATGTATATCTTTTAAAAAAATAAATTATTTTAGTTGTGAAAATTTTGGTGAATAAAAAAAACTATTCTATTTTTACGCTTTTTCTTAATTAGTGTAAAGATTGTTTAAAGTAAAACTTTATTATGATACGAAAATTACTGTTTATTTTGATTGCACTTGTTACGAGTGCAGGGTTGTATGCACAGTCAGCGGGTACCTTGAGTGGTAAAATTACTGATGCATCAACAGGTGAGCCAATCCCGTTTGCGAACGTGTCGATTGAAGAAAGCGGAAATGTTATTACTGGTGGTATGACAGATTTCGATGGAAACTATTCTATTAAGCCAATTCCCGCAGGAAGATTTACAGTTTCTGCTTCTTATGTTGGTTATGCAACTTTGCAATATACAAATGTGCAAATCATTGCGGGTAAGATAGTTTATCAAAATTTTGATTTAAGTCCCTCGGCAGAGATTTTGGCTGAAGTAGAAATTAAAGAATATAAAGTTCCCTTGATTTCTAAAGACCAAACAAGTTCGGGTGGAACTGTAACTTCGGAGGATATTGCAAAAATGCCTGGACGTTCAGCTGCTGCCGTTGCTACTACTGTTGGAGGTGTTTATACCGAAGACGGTGAAGTTGGTAGTATTCGTGGAGCTCGTTCAGAAGGAACAGTTTACTATGTTGACGGAGTTAAAGTTAGAGGTAGTTCCGCAGTTCCAAAATCTGCTATAGAGCAAGTAACAGTTATTACTGGTGGTTTGCCAGCTCAATATGGTGACGTTACTGGAGGTGTTATTAGTGCAACAACTAAGGGCCCTACTTCTCAGTTTTATGGTGGTGGTGAAGTTGTTACCTCACAGTATTTAGATCCATATGGTTATAATCTTGCTGCTATTATGGTATCAGGACCAATTTGGACTGTTACTGAAAAAGGCGAGTCAAATAGAAAAAGAACAGTAGCAGGATTTTTACTTGCAGCTGAAGGTAAATTAATTAAAGATGGTGGACCATCAACGGTTGGTGAGTGGAGAGCAAATGCTGATGTTTTAGAGGATATTAGAAATAATCCTTTACGTTTAGTAGAGTCTCAAAGTGGTAATATTATTTATCAAAATTCAGACTACTTGCAAAAAGACGCTTTTCAAAATTATAAAACAAGAGCTAATGCAGGAGGTAAAGGTGCTAACGTTGCTGCAAAAATCGACATTTCTCCTGTTAGAGATTTAAACTTTACAATTGGAGGAACTCTAGATTATAGCATGGGTAGAGTATATAGCTATGGAAATCAGCTATTTAATTCGCATAATAATGGGAATTACAAATCTAGCGCTTGGAATACTTATGCACGTATTACCCAAAAGTTTAGAACTGATGATAGTGGAGAAAAACAATCTTTAATTAAAAATCCATATTATACAATACAATTTGACTATTCAAGAACTGCAAGTAATCAATTTAATGATGCATTTAAAGATAATTATTTTGAATACGGTCATATAGGGACTTTTAATACAGTGCCAGAGAAATATTATATTTGGGATACTGACTCTGCTACAGGTTTAACAGGTAATTTGTTTGAAACATATTTTTACAGAATTACTGATTTTACAGCAGACGCTCAACATAAAGATTTAGCTAGATATACAGAACAATATTTTGACTATTTCTCGGATTATTATTATAAAGACGAAGACCATATGTTGAGTTATGGTGGCTTATTAAATGGTATGGGGGCTCCTTCAATTTATGGAATGTATGCAAGCCCTGGTAATCCTTATGCTAGTTATAATAAATCAGAAGCTACTCAATTTAGAGTATCTGCTTCAGGAACAGCTGACGTTGGTTCGCACGAGATAAGTTTAGGTTTTGAATTTGAACAAAGAAACGATTCTTATTTTGCTGTAGCACCTTTTGGTTTATGGACTTTGGCTCGTAGGTTAACTAATAATCATATTATTGAGAAAGACGTTACTAAACCAATAATATATTATGATGATCAAGGAAACTTTTTAGATACTATTGATTATCCACGATTATATAACGCTAAGGGTCAATCTTTGTTTGATAAAAACTTTAGAGAGCATTTAGGTTTAGAAATAAATGATTTAACATGGTTAGACGTTGATTCTTATGACCCATCTACTTTTGATATTTCTTGGTTTAGTGCAGAAGAGTTGTTTAACCAAGGAAGTCCTGTAGTTGCATATTATGGATATGATTTTAAAGGAAATAAAATACATAATAAACCAACATTTGATGATTTCTTTAATCAAACAGACAGTAGAGGTTATAAAACTCGTCCTATCGCTCCATTTGAACCATCTTATGTAGCAGGTTATATTCAAGATAAGTTTGCTTTTAAAGATCTTATATTTAATATAGGTGTACGTGTTGACCGTTATGATGCTAATCAAATGGTTTTAAAAGACCAATATTTATTACATGATGCTTATAGACTAAGTGATACTGATGAAAAAGGATTGTTGGCAAATACAGTTCATCCTGATAATATTCCTGATAATGCTGTTGTTTATGTTAATGATTTATCAAATCCAACAGCAGTTAATGGTTATCGTGTTGGAAATATTTGGTATAATGCAATTGGTTCAGAAATTGAAAATCCAAATGTTATTGCATCACCAAACGGTATTGCTCCTTATTTAATAAATCCTAAAGAGGAATTAAACTCAAAAGCTTTTGAAGACTATAAACCACAAATAGTTGTTATGCCACGTGTTTCTTTCTCTTTCCCAATATCTGACGAAGCTTTATTTTTTGCTCACTATGATATCTTATCAAAGCGTCCTTCATATGCAAATAGATTAAATCCAATTGAATATTTATATATTAGACAAATGAATGCTGGTTTATTAAATAATCCAAATTTGAAAACAGAAAGAACAATAGATTATGAATTAGGTTTCCAACAAAAATTAGGAAACACTTCTGCATTAAAACTTTCAGCATTCTATCGTGAAATGCGTGATATGCAACAGGCAATTGCTGTTTATGGTGCTTATCCTGCAACTTATTACACATATGGTAATATTGACTTTGGAACAGTTAAGGGCTTTGGTATTAGTTATGATATGAGACGTACAGGAAATGTAACTTTAAGAGCCTCATATACTTTACAATTTGCAAATGGAACTGGTTCAAGCTACGAATCAGGTGCTGCAATTGTACAGTCTGATAAACCAAATTTAAGAACTACTTTACCTTTAGATTTTGACCAAAGACATAATTTAGCTGTAACTATAGACTATAGATACGGAGGTAAAATTTCTGGTGTACCTTATAATGGACCAAAAATTGCTGGAAAAAGTATTTTAGCAAACACTGGTGTTAACTTTGTTATAAATAGTGGTTCCGGTTCGCCTTATACAAAACGAAATAGACCTAATAATGGTGTTGTTGTTGGTAACTTAAATGGTTCGCGTAAACCTTGGCGTACAACAATAAATATGCGTTTAGACAGAGATTTTAGAATAAAACTAGCCGATAAAAAAGAGGATGGTTCTAAAGAAAAATATAGCTATTTGAACGCATATTTAGAAATATCTAACTTATTGAACACTAAAAATGTACTTGGCGTTTATTCATATACAGGTAATCCAGATGACGATGGTTTCTTGAATTTTGCTGACTATCAAACATCTATTGCTACACAAAACGATGTTGAGGCATTTAGAAACTATTATTCAATGTATATTAATTCTCCTTATAACTATAGTATGCCTAGAACTATAAGATTAGGTGTTCAATTCAGTTTTTAATTGTTAAATTTTAGATTATAAAAAATAGATATGAAAAATCTTAGAAAAATACTAATTTTAGCTCTTCTGATAACGATTTCTAACATCATGTTAGCCGACAAGTGGAAAGGTGAACCAAGACCTGCTCACAAGAATGAAAATCAAAGAGCAATTGCAGGTTGCGAACCTGCAAAAGTATCGACAGAAATGGCTATAAATAATGTTAGAGCTTTAATCCATACCGGTGGAGATATGTGGTGGGATATTTTTGGAACTAGAAATGCTGCATACGAAGTTCCTGCAGGTAGTGGTTGTCATGCTTTATTTGCCGGAGCTATTTGGGTTGGTGGAAAAGACGCTAATGGACAATTAAAACTTGCTGCACAGCGATTTCGTCAAGATGGAATTGATTATTGGCCTGGTCCCCTTACAACAGATGGATTGGCTTATGTAAGTCCAGAAATTTGTACAGAATATGATAGACATTTTTATATAACAAAAGCAATTGTAAAAGAATTTAGAGAGTGGTGGAAATGTACTCAAGATCCGGAATGTGATGAAACTATTGATTTTGCAGAGTATCAAATCCCAGAGATTATTTTAAATTGGCCTGCACATGGTCCTGAAGGTGGATACGCCTATAATCTTGCTCCTTGGTGGGACGTAGATGGTGATGGTGTGTATAATCCTCTTAATGGTGATTTCCCATATTATGAGTTCCCTAGCGAAGGAATTACTAATGACCCGGATTGCCATCGCCCACGCGGACAGGCTTCGAGATTATTCGGAGACCATACCTTATGGTGGGTTTATAATGATAAAGGAAATATTCATACCGAAACTGGCGGTGCTGCTATTGGAATGGAATTTAGAGCTCAATATTTTGCTTTCTCAACAAATGACGAGCTTAATGACATGACATTCGCTAATTATAATATTATAAACCGTTCAACATATATTTTAACAGATACTTACTTTGGAGTTTGGACAGATGCCGATTTAGGTTATCCTAATGATGACTATACAGGTTGTGATGTTCAACGTGGTTTAGGATATATGTATAATGGTGATGATTTTGATGAATCTGCTAGTGGACACAATGGATACGGTTCTCAACCACCAGCAATTGGAATTGATTTCTTTGAAGGGCCTTATCAAGATCCTGACGGTAAAGATAATTCAACTTCTTATGATACAATTAATGGTGTGAAAATATTAAATTGTAATAAAGGTGATATTATGAATGGTAATATCAATGGTTTAAATTTCCAAGATGGTGAAGTAGATAATGAAAGATGGGGTATGAGAAGATTCTTATATTTTAATAATAATACTGGAGGTAATCCATATACTCAGGATCCTCATACTGCACAAGAACATTATAATTATCTAACTGGATATTGGTTAGACAATTCCCCTCTTTGTTATGGTGGAACAGGACATAAATCTGGTGGTGGAGATCCAAATAACCCTACAAACTTTATGTTCCCCGGTAACCCATCAACTGACCCATGTGGTTGGGGATTAGGCGGTGTGCCACAAAACGAACCTTGGTCAGAAGAAACTGAAAATAACCCTCCTGATGATAGACGTTTCGTACAATCTGCTGGTCCTTTTACTCTAAAACCTGGACATGTTAATGATATTACAATTGGTGCTGTTTATGCCAGAGCTGCCTCCGGAGGTCCTTGGGCTTCAGTAGAAGCTGTTCGTAGAGCTGATGATAAAGCACAAATTTTATTCGAGAATTGTTTCCGCGTTCTTGACGGACCAGATGCTCCTGAATTAAAAATTATAGAATTAGATAAGAAATTTATTTTCCATATTTACAATAGACCAGGTAGTAATAACTATCTTGAGGCCTATGTGGAAAAAGACCCTGGAATTGTTTGTCATGCCGACATAGACCCTTGTGATGAATATTATCGTTTCCAAGGTTATCAAGTTTTCCAATATAAAGATGGTTCTGTAAGTATTTCTGATAGATATAATAATGCTAAAGTTAGAACTATATTCCAATGCGACCTTAAAGATGATGTATCGCAAATAGTAAATTATACTTGGTCGGATGAGCTAAAAGCAAACGTACCTGTAGAAGAAGTTAATGGACAAAATACAGGTATTAAACATACCTTTGTTGTTGAAAAGGATATGTTTGCTACGGGTGATTCTAAGCTTATAAATAATAGAGAATACTATTTTAGTGCTATTGCTTATGGTTATAACAACTCACTACTTTATAATCAATCAATTCAAGAAACATTTAATGGACAAAAGAAACCATATTTGGCAGGTAGAAATAATATAAAGAGATATATGGCTATACCTCATATGAACCATGCTGAAAATAATGGTACAATTATGCAGTCAGAGTATGGTGATGGCTTAGAAATAACAATGTACGAAGGACATGGAAATGCTAACAATATAATTGAGTTAACTGATGAAACTATTGATGAAATTATGAGTGGCTATCCATGGAAAGTTTCAAAGAGAGTTTACAAACAAGGAAAAGGTCCTATCAATGTGAAAATTATCGATCCACTAAATGTTCCAGAAGGTACTTATTATTTGAAGTTTAATCAAGATGTTGCAATGAACTCTTATGGTTTGTTGGGAACAACTAGAACATCTTTAATAGATATAGAATATAAACCGTTTGGATTTACTATCACCTTAGAGGATGGTAGAGAAATATCTTCAGACCTTGATGTACAGTATGGTATTGGTGACGAGCAATTATTAATGGATTTAGGTTTATCAATTACTATTGCTCAAGATAACTTCTCAGGAATTAATGATAAAAACACTTATCACAATGGATTTTTAGATGCTAAAATGATTTTTGAAGATGAAACAAAACCATGGTTATTGTTCTTGCCTGATGGTGATAATTTTGATGCTCTAAATTGGATTAGAGTTGGAACTTATACAAATCCTCAGGAGTTTGGTGGTTGTATTGATAAGCGTTATGATGACTATCTAAATAAAGATAATGATAAACATTTTGGTAAAATTTTAGGTGGAACTTGGGCACCTTACGTATTTACCCATTCTGGGCAGTATGGTTTATCATTAAAAGGTGCAATAGGGAATTCTGATTTAGGAAAATATGAACCTCTATCAAGTGTTGATTTAGTAATTACAAAGGATAAATCAAAATGGACTAGATCTTGTGTGGTTGAAATGCATGAAAACGAATATAGAGAGGATAATTGTGGTTTCCCTGTAGAAATAACATCAGCATTAGTGCCATGGTTAAATTATCAATCTATCGGTAATGCACATAAATTTACTTTAAGAAAATCTCCTTCTGTTGACAAAGAGGGTAAACCTCTTGATGATGGGACTTATGGCTTAAGTTGGTTCCCTGGTTATGCTATTGACCACAGAACAGGTGAAAGACTAAATATAGTCTTTAGTGAAGACTCTTGGTTAGCAGATGATAATGGTACAGATATGATATGGAATCCTTCATCTGGGTTATACTCAGAGAGAGGCCCAGTATTTGGTGGGAAACATTATATATATATTATGGGACATAGTCAAAATCCGACTGCTCAAAACGTTGCTCCTGCTTATGATTCTTGTCAGTGGTTTTATAATAAGTTACTTGAATATGAACAAACCTCTTCAGCCAGTATGGCAAAACAAGTACTTAATAAAGCTTGGGCTTCGGCAATGTGGACGGCAATACCTATCACAAATCCTAATTATGATTTCTTAGCAACTGATGTAAGAATTAAACTTAGGGTTGGTACTCCTTATCACAAAGGGATGAATGATTTTGAAGTTGAAAATCCTGAAAATGATAATCTACCTTATTTCTCATTTACTACAGAGAATGTTAAAACTATAAAAAATCATAATGAAACCGCCGTAAATGCTCTAGACCTTATTAAAGTAGTGCCTAACCCATATTATGGTTCCTCTTATTACGAACATAATCAGTTAGATAATTACGTGAGAATAACTAATTTACCACAAAAATGCGTGATTTCTATTTATAATTCTGCTGGCATTCTAGTAAGAAAACTAGATAAAGATAATAATGACCCATTCCTTGAGTGGGATATGAAGAATACTTATGGTATTACTATTGCTAGTGGAGTATATATTGTACATATTAATGCACCAGGAATTGGAGAAAAAGTTGTGAAGTGGTTTGGTGCTTTACGTCCAATAGATTTAAATAATTTCTAAAATATTAAAATATAATAAATAAAATAGTATGAAAAATATATATTTAATATCAGTTCTGACGATTTTAATGGCGGGGTTTTTTAGTTCACTTGTATATGCAGGTAACGAACAACGTGCCGCATCCAACGGAACTTCAGAATTACAAATAAATCCATGGTCGCGTAGTTCTGGATGGGGAGACGCTAATGTCGCATGTGTTACTGGAGTAGAAGCAATGTATCAAAATATAGCCGGACTTGCAATGACACGTAGAACAGAATTAGTTTTCACAAATACTCAATGGTTAGTGGGAACAGGTGTGGTAATTAATAACGGAGGTTTTGCAACTAAAGTTGGTGAAACAGGTGTCTTAGGTTTAAGTGTGATGAATATAAACTGGGGTGATATAGAAATTACTACTGACGCTCTTCCTGAAGGTGGTGTTGGTTCTTACTCGCCAACTTATACAACCATTGGTTTATCATATGCACGTGAGTTCTCTAATAGTATTTTTGGTGGAGTTACTGTAAAAATGCTTAATGAAAGTATTTTTAACTTAAATGCTAGTGGCTTTGCTATCGATGCAGGAATCCAATATGTTACCGGACTTGGAAAAGATAAAGCAGGTAATAGAAATAGAGATAATCTAAAATTTGGAATTACTATGAAAAATGTTGGTAGTACAATGAAATATACCGGAGACGGTATGAGTTTTATGGGTTTCTCACCTGACGGAACTAATATGACTGTTGAAAATAGAAGCCAAGAATTTGAATTACCTTCTTTGATTAAAATTGGTTTTTCTTACTCCATTAGATTAGCTTCTAAAGTTGATGAGTTTAATGAAACTGTTAGTTCAGATCATAATTTAGTTATAGCTGGTAATTTTACTGCTAATTCTTACGATAAAGACCAGTTGCATTTTGGTTTAGAATATGGCTTTAAAGAATTATTCTTCTTAAGAGGTGGTTATATTTATCAAAGTGGTTTATTAGACCCAAATCCTGATAAAAGAACTACTGTATTTACTGGTCCAACTGCAGGTATTACTTTGCAAGTACCTGTGAATAAAGAAAATAAATCTGTTTTAGCTATTGATTACTCTTATAGATTTACTAATCCTTTCCAAGGGGTACATACTTTTGGAGCTAGAATAACTTTATAAAAAACTTCTCTAATATAAAATATTAAAAAACCGGCTTTGTCCGGTTTTTTTTATTCTAAGCAGATATAATTAGAAATTCTATCAAATACTTCTTGACTCAGTGCTTTTTGTTTTATCAATTCATCAAAGCTTGTGATTTCACCCTTAAACTCCCGATAATTTAAAATATTTAAAGTAATTTCTTTATTAATATAAGGGTGAGAAATTAATTCTTTATAATCTGCTTTATTAATATTTATTTTTTTAATTGGTCTTATATCCAAAACTAATTGAGCCTCAATACTTTCATATAGTTCTGGAGAAAAATCTTTAACCTCTTGAATTTGTTCTTTACTAATAAAACCACCTAATTTTTCACGATAAGTAACAATATTTTTAGAATAATACGGTCCAATTCCTTTTAATTTTTGAAATTCTAAAGCATCCGCAGAATTAATATATATTTTGATTTCTTCATTTTTGAAATTTATCTCCTTCCCTTGAATATTATCGCCTATTTGAATATATGGTTTTATTCTGTTAAAACATTGTTCATCAATTGTATATAGCTTTAACATATCTTCAGCCTCAAAAAAATCACCTCCTTTATTACGATAATTAATTATATTATTTGCTTGTTTATTAGTAAAACCTAATTTAAGTAAATCCGAATAGCTAACAGTATTTGGGTCAAAGCTAAATAGCTCATAATCTGGTTGTTTGTCAAAATTTTTGTAAGATTTATTATAAGAATAAGTTTTTTTCTCTATTTGTACATAATCTTTAATTGCATTATATTCTTCGTCTGTAATACCATAAACTTTCATTAAATCCTCTGTTTTCCAAAATTTATAAGCTTTTTCACGATAAGCAATTATTCCATCTACAGTTTTTCTTGATAAACCCATAAAAAGAAGTTCTTCTTTAGAAATTAAGTTAGGGTCAAAATTGTATCTTACTCCATTTTCCAAATCTGGTAAAGAATAGGATAAAAACTCATCAATTTCAGTTTCATATTTCGAAAAATCAAGTGTTTTTGGTTTTGCATAATTATTTACATAAATGCGCAATCCTATTATTACAAAAAGGATAATACATAAAACCAAAATTCCATTTCTTTCTCTTTTTGAGAAATTAAAATATTCTTTTACAAATTTTGACCAAAACGACTTCATTTTTTTATAGTTTTAATATACTCAAAATAAGATTTAACCTCTTTTTTCATAACCGGTGCTAATAATAATATAGCTATTAAGTTTGGAATTGTCATAAATGAAATTACTGTATCTACAAAATTCCAAACTAAGTCTATGCCCCAAATACAACCTAAAAACACAAAAATACTAAAAATATAATAATAAGGTTTAATTGCTTTATCTCCCCATAAATATTGAATTGCTCTTGAGCCATAGTATGCCCAAGCAATTATAGTTGAAAACGCAAATAGAAATAAACCAATACTTATAATATGTTTGGCAAGCCAACTTAAACCAATATGATCAAATCCTCTTTCAAAGCCTAAAATAGTCATATTTACCCCTTGCGTATCATTACTAGTCCAAGCTCCTGTTACAACAATTACTAAAGCAGTAAGTGTGCAAATAATAATTGTATCAACTAATGGCTCTAACGATGCAACAAGTCCTTCTTGCATGGGGTGTTCGGTTTTGGCGGCAGCATGAGCCATAGGAGCAGAACCCTGCCCTGCTTCATTTGAAAACAAGCCTCGTTTAACTCCCATTGTTATAGTTAAGATAAAAGAAGAACCCAAAAATCCTCCTGTTGCAGCAGTTCCGGTAAATGCATCTTTAAGAATCATTGAAAAAGCATCTGGAATTGATTTATAAAAAACTACAAGAACTATAATAGCAGATAAAAAATAAAAAACTGCCATTATTGGTACTAACCTAACCGTTACTTCTGCTATTCTTTTTAAACCTCCAACAATAATTAATAAAACCAAAAGTGCTATAATAATTCCTGTTATATATTCAGGAATATTATAACTTGATTGCATAGAATCTGCTATTGAGTTAGCTTGTGCTAAATTTCCTGTACCAAAAGAGCATAAAACTGCGGCAAAAGCAAAAATCACAGCAAAATATTTTGAGTATTTTCCTAATTTATCTTTAAGACCGTACTCCATATAATACATTGGTCCGCCCGAAACCGAGCCATCAGCGTTTGTTATTCTATATTTTAATGCTAAAGTACATTCAACTAGTTTTATCATCATTCCAAGAAAACCAACAACCCAAATCCAAAAAATTGCACCAGGTCCACCCCAATGTATAGCTAAAGCAACTCCAACAATATTGCCTGTGCCAACGGTTGCCGACAATGCTGTTGTTAATGCTTTAAAAGAAGAAACATCTCCTTTTGTTTTTTTAGTAGAGTATTTTCCTGAAACAATTTTTAGGGCATGCCCAAATTTTGATACTTGTAAAAATTTTAAATAAAATGTGAAAAATAAACCAGTTGGAATCAATATTAATAAAATTGCATAGCCTCCTATATATTCATTATATGCTTTTAATATAGTGTTTAAAAAGTCCATAACATTTACATTAAATCTTTAATAAAAAATGCACCAATAGCAACTGCACCAATAGCAATAGGAGCCACCCACTTAATAATAAAAACAATAGAATTTAAAACAATAGGATTTACTTTACAGGATAATTTTACTTCGTCTATAAATTTAGATTTACCAAGATACCAGCCTGTGAAAATAACTATTAATAAAGCACCAAAAGTTAATAAAATATTGGCTGAAACATAATCTGCCAATCCAAAAATAGTTTTATCGAATAATTTAACATTTTTTAATGGACCAAAGGATAAAGTGCAAAATATTCCAAGAATGCTTATGGAAATAGTCGCAATTAATGTTGCTTTAAGTCTAGAAATTTTAAAATCTTCTTTAAAATAAGCAACAACAACTTCTAAAACAGAAATAGTGCTGGTTAAGGCTGCCAAAAATATTAGAACAAAAAATAAAATTCCAAAAACATAACCTCCAGGCATAGATTGAAAAATTCCAGGTAAAGTTATAAATACTAAACCCGGGCCGCCAGTGCTTTCGCCTCCTAATGCAAATAAAGCTGGAAAAACCATAACTCCGCTTAAAATTGCAATTATTGTATCTGCTGCTGCAACTTGGAAAGAGGTCCCTAACAATGGAGTATCTTTGCGAATATATGAGCCATATGTAATTAAGGCACCCATTCCTATACTAAGAGAAAAAGCCGCTTGTCCTAAAGCCATTAAAACAACTTTAAAAGTGATTTTACTAAAATCAGGCTTAAATAAAAATTCTAATCCTTTTGATGCTCCAGGCAAAGTTAGACTTCTAACACAAACTGCAATTATTAAAACTAAAAGTAAAGGCATTAAAATTTTACTGGCTTTTTCTATTCCTTTACTAACGCCTCTAAAAACAATAAAAGCTGTTATCGCCATAACTACAATTTGCCATAAAATTGGATGAAAAGAACTTGCAGTAAAATTATTGAAGTCATTACTTAATTGCCCATGTGTTTTGCCTGAAAATGAATTTTTAAAAGCTTGAAAAATATACTCTAAAGTCCAGCCGGAAACTGTGCTATAAAATGCTAAAATTACAAAAGCTGCAATTATGCCCATTAAACCAACAAGCCACCAAGAGGTTTTAGGAGCAAGTTTGCGAAACGAACCCATAGCATTTGAGCCAGAACGTCTTCCTATAACAAACTCCGACATCATTACTGGAATACCAATAATGATAACAAAGAAAATATAAATTAATAAAAATGCTCCACCGCCATTTTCACCTGCTATATATGGAAAACGCCATATGTTCCCTAAACCAACAGCAGAGCCAACAGCTGCAACTATAACTCCAAATTTACCTGAAAAACTATCCCTTTTTTGATTTGACATAAAAATAAATTTTAGAACCTTTTATCAAGCTATTAATTAAAATAATTAATAACAATACTTTGATTTTCAAAAATAAAAAAAATATTGATACTTTTTATAAAACAAAGCTTTTAATTTTATTACATGTTTTAAAACTTAAATTTGGTAATTTTTCATAAATTCCAAAAATTGCAGAACCAGAACCAGACATTTGTGCATAAACAGCCCCTTTTTCGTATAATTCTTCTTTTATTGCTCCTAAATTTGGAAATTCTATGAATAAGTTTTTTTCAAAATCGTTGCTAATACAACTTTTCCATTGATTTAAGGGTAATTTAATCAAAGATTTTAAACTTTGTTCCCAAGCCTTAGGTTTACAGTTTTTGTAGGCCTGAGCAGTATTAATATGTACATCTGGCAAACATAAAACTAAGTGTTTCCCACTTAAATTTAAAGAAATTTCGGAAAATTTATTCCCTAAACCTTGGGCAAAAACTGCTTTATTTTTAATAAAAAATGCACAATCAGCTCCTAATTTTGAAGCATAAAACTCCAACTCATCTTCTGATAAGCTCAAATTAAATAATTTGTTTAATAAAATTAAACTGTGTGCAGCATCTGAAGAGCCTGAACCTAAGCCACTTCCATAAACAACGTTTTTGTATAAAATAATTTTTACAGGACTTAGATTATATTCATTTTTTAAAAGCTTATAAGCCTTATAGCACAAGTTATCTTCGTATTTGCAATCAATTTTTTTTCCTAAATTAATTAATTCAAAATTTTCTGCTGGAATAATTTCTAAAATATCTTTATAGGGAATAGGATAAAATACTGTCTCAATATTGTGGAAACCATCCTGCCGTTTAGAAACAATATTTAAACCTATATTAATTTTGCTATTAGGAAAACTAATCATTTTGTAAAATTAAAATTATTTTCTAATAAAATAAATTTTTGCATAATTTTTCAATTTATAATACCAAAACAAGGATAAAGCTAATAAAAACAAGTGTATTTTTTTTATCTTTGCAGAAATTTTACATTATGGGAAACATTGTTGCAATAGTAGGCCGTCCAAATGTTGGAAAATCAACACTTTTTAACAGGTTAATTGAAAGACGAGAAGCTATTGTTGATGATATTAGCGGTGTAACTAGAGATAGACTTTATGGACACTGTGAATGGAATGGAAAAATATTTTCAGTTGTTGATACTGGTGGATATATTAAAAACTCAGAAGATGTTTTTGAAAAGGAAATTGCACGACAAGTTATAATAGCTGTTGAAGAAGCAGATGTAATAATTTTTATGGTTGATGTTCTTGCAGGATTAACCGACTTAGATGCTTCCGTGGCTGAATTATTAAGAAAATCGCAAAAACCAGTGATACTTACAGCAAATAAAGTTGATATAAATGCCAGACTAATTGATACTTATGAATTTTATAATTTAGGCTTAGGTGAGATTTTTTCTGTATCAGCTATAAACGGTTTAGGAACAGGTGAACTTTTAGACGAAGTTGTTAAAGTTTTGCCCGAAGATGCTAATATTGAAGAAGATGAGCTTCCCCGAATTACAATAGTAGGTCGCCCAAATGTTGGAAAATCATCTTTGACTAATGTGCTTATTGGTGAAGAAAGAAATATAGTAACAGATATACCAGGTACCACTCGCGATGCTATAAATACAAGATATAATAAATTTGGATTTGACTTTATGCTTGTTGATACAGCCGGACTTAGAAAAAAATCTAAAGTGAGCGAGGATTTAGAGTTCTATTCTGTAATGAGATCAATTAGAGCTATAGAAAATTCTGATTTATGTTTACTAATGATAGATGCAACACAAGGATTTGAAGCCCAAGATCAAAATATTTTAAATCTTATTCGTAAAAATAAAAAAGGAATAGTAATTTTAGTTAATAAATGGGATTTAATTGAAAAATCAACTAATACATTAAAAGAATATCAAAAATCTATAATGGAAAAAATTGCTCCTTTTAATGATATACCAATTTTATTTATTTCGGCTTTAACAAAACAAAGAATACATAAAGTAATAGAAACTGCATTGACAGTTTATGAAAACCGTAAGCAACGTATCCCTACTGCTAAATTAAATGAAATTATGCTTCAAGCAATTGAGGATTTTAGCCCACCTTCAATAAAAGGTAAATATATAAAAATCAAATATGTAACTCAATTGCCAACACCAACTCCGGTTTTTGCCTTTTTTGCCAACTTGCCTCAATATATAAAAGAGCCGTATAAAAGATATTTGGAAAATAAGCTAAGAGAAAATTTTAATTTTACAGGCGTTCCTATAGTTCTTGTTTTTAGAGGGAAATAGTTAATTAATATTCAAAAAATTGTAAATTTGCATATAAAAATTAAAAAATGATTGAGAAAATAAACAAAATACTTTCAGAAGTTCAAGAATTTAATCCTAAAGATATTCAAGAAATAGAAGTTTTTAGAATAGAATATTTGTCAAAAAAAGGAAAAATTTCTGCACTTTTTGATGAGTTTAGAAATCTTGATGCAGAGCAAAAAAGAGAAGTTGGAGTAAAAATAAATATTTTAAAACAAACAGCTACAGAAAAGTTAAATCAACTTAAAGAACAGCTTTTTGTGGATAATACTGGTAAAGTAGATATTGATTTAACCAGACCAAGTGAAGCTATAAAATTAGGAGCAAGGCATCCACTTTCTGTTGTGCATAATCAAATTATAGAAATTTTTACAAAATTGGGTTTTTCTGTTTCAGACGGACCTGAAATTGAAGATGATAATCATAATTTTGCTTTATTGAATTTTCCTGAGCATCATCCTGCACGTGATATGCAAGATACATTTTTTATTTCTGAGGATATGAATGTTCTTTTACGAACTCATACTTCATCTGTTCAAGCTCACGAAATGACAGAACAAAAACCACCTATACGTAGCTTATCGCCTGGTAGAGTTTATAGAAATGAAGCTATTTCAGCTCGGGCTCATTGTCTTTTTCATCAAGTAGAAGGTTTATATATAGATAAAAATGTTTCTTTTGCTGATCTTAAACAAACATTAGAGATTTTTGCTAAAGAAATGTTTGGTGAACATACAAAAATAAGATTACGACCATCATATTTCCCTTTTACTGAACCTTCGGCAGAAGTTGACGTTAGTTGTAGCCTCTGCGGCGGAAAAGGTTGTACAGTTTGTAAATATACAGGTTGGTTAGAAATTTTGGGCTGTGGAATGGTTGATCCAAATGTCCTCGAAGCAAGTGGAATTAATTCAAAAATTTGGTCAGGCTTTGCTTTTGGAATGGGAATAGAAAGAATTACTATGTTAAAATATGGAATAAAAGATTTAAGACTATTTTTTGAAAATGACATTAGATTTTTAAACCAATTTATATCTGCAATTTAGAAAATGATTTTAAATCATATTGAAATTGGAAATAATAATAGTAATATTCTTGTAATCTTACACGGACTTTACGGAAGTGGTGAAAGTTGGACAAGAGTAGCAAATTTGTTAAGCGATAAATTTAAAATTTATTTACCAGATTTAAGAAATCATGGCGAATCTTTCCATAATCCATCTCATACTTACCCAGAACTTGTTGAAGATTTAAAATCTTGGGCTGATTATTTAGGCCTTGAAAAATTTAATCTTTTAGGTCATTCTATGGGTGGAAAAACTGCTATGTTTTTTGCAAATAAGTATTCACAATATATAAATAAACTTATTGTTGCAGACATCTCTCCCAGAAATTATTCTAATCTAATGCAACATGTTCCAAGTATTAATTTCCATTTGAATTTAATTTCAATGATGTTGAAACTTGAACCAGAAAAGTATAAATCTTATAGGCAAGTTGCGGAAAATCTTGTAAATTACGAAGAAAATATTAAAAATATTATCTTAAAAAATTTGACTAAAAAAGACGGTAAAATGTATTGGAAATTGAATTTACAGGCAATCTCCGATAACTTGCCAGAAATAATGAAAGGCTTGGATGCTGATGATTTTATTGAAAAAAAAATACTTTTGCCAACGCTTTTTTTAAAAGGAAGTTTATCAAATTATATTACTAATCAAGATTTTAAGCTTATAGAATTTATTTTTCCTAATTCTAAAATTGAAATAGTAGAAAATACCGGACATTGGTTACATTTTGAAAAACCACAAGAAGTTGCAAATAAAATTATTCATTTTTTATCTGATTAATTATGACAAAATTTAGACAAGAAAAAGATAGTATGGGTTTTGTAGAAGTCCCTGCTGATAAATATTGGGGAGCACAAACACAACGTTCACTCCAAAATTTTAAAATTGGTGGAAAAATGCCAATAGAAGTAATTTATGCTATGGCAATTTTAAAAAAATCTTGTGCTAAGGCTAATCAAATTAAGGGCGTTTTAAGTGAAGAAAAAGCAAAACTTATTGCTATGGTTTGTGATGAAATATGTCAAGCTAAACATGATGAGCAATTTCCATTAGTCGTTTTTCAAACCGGTTCTGGCACTCAAACAAACATGAACTTAAACGAGGTTATTGCAAATCGTGCACATGTAATAAATGGAGGAAAACTTAGCGACTCAAAAAAAATCTTACACCCAAATGATGATGTAAATAAAAGTCAATCTTCCAACGATACTTTTCCTTCGGCAATGAATATTGCTGCAAAAACTCTTATTGTAAATAAAACATTGCCTTCTCTTCGCCGACTTTACGAGGAATTTGTAAAATTATCAAAAAAGTTTTCTGATAAAATAAAAACTGGCAGAACTCATATGATGGATGCAACACCAATAAGTTTTGGTCAAGAGTTTTCAGGATATGCCGCACAAATAGAGTATGGGATTAAAACTTTAGAGAAAAGTTTAGACCATCTTTCTGAACTTGCTATTGGTGGAACTGCTGTAGGAACAGGACTAAATGCTCCCAAAGGCTATGATAAAGAAGTTTGTAAATATGTGTCAGAATATTCGAAAATTGAATTTAAAACAGCAAATAATAAATTTGAAGCTTTAGCAGCCCAAGACTCCATTTTAGAAACTCATTCTGCACTAAAACAAATTGCAACAGCAATATATAAAATTGCTAACGATTTTAGGTTAATGGCAAGTGGACCAAGATGTGGTTTAAACGAAATTTTTATACCTGAAAATGAACCAGGCTCATCGATAATGCCAGGAAAAGTTAATCCAACCCAAATCGAGGCAATTACAATGGTGTGCGCCCAAATTATTGGTAACGACCTCAGCATTACAACTTCTGCAATGAACGGACATTTTGAACTAAATGTTTTTAGACCTGTAATGATTAAGAATTTTTTAGAATCTGCAAATATTTTGGCTGAAGCATGTGATTCTTTCCTAGATAACTGCCTTGCAGGAGTTGAAATTAATGATAAACAAGTGCAAGAATATTTGAATAAATCTCTAATGACTGTAACAGCTTTAAATACTGCAATTGGATACGATAAAGCAGCAGAAATTGCCAAAAATGCTCATAATAAAGGAATTAGCTTAAAAAAATCTGCAATGCAAATTGGCATAATTTCAGAAAAAGACTTCGACAATATAGTTGACCCACGTAAAATGATATAATTTTTACGAATATTTATTATAAATTCCATAGAATATGTTAATTTTGTTTTTAAATTAATTGAAATGTGTGGAATTACAGGTTTTTATACTAAAAATAATCCAGATTTTGTAAGTAAGCAAGAACTTGACCTTATGACTTCTTGTTTGGTGCACAGAGGACCAGACGCAAAAGGTAGTTTTTATACCGACTTAATTGGACTTGGTCATCAAAGACTTAGTATTTTAGACCTTTCTGATGATGCAAATCAGCCAATGGAATCTCATTTTATGAGATATATTTGCGTTTATAATGGCGAAGTATATAATTTTAAAGAAATTGCAAATGATTTGAATATTGAATTTAAAACCAATACTGATACTGAAGTTATTATAGAAGCTTTTGCAGAATGGGGGATTACTTTTATAAATAAATTAAATGGAATGTTCTCCATTGGAATTTATGATAAACAAGAACAGATTTTATATATTTTTAGAGATAGAATAGGAATAAAACCTTTATATTATTACTGGGATGGAGAAAATTTTGCTTTTGCCTCAGAAATAAAATCTTTACTCCAAGTTAAACAAATACGCGAAGATAAACAGCTTAACAATTTTGCAATTTATGAGTTTTTGCATTTAGGTTATATCCCTGAACCCAATACAATATATTCAAATATCAGAAAATTTCCTAATGGACAAATTGGAATAGTTTCTCAAAATGGTTTTAGACTTGAATCATATTGGGATATAGAGGGTAGTATTAGACGAAATTTAATAAGCGACTTTCAAGAAGCAAAAGAAAGATTACATAACTTAATAAAATCTTCTGTGTCAATGAGTTTGCTTAGCGACGTGCCTTTTGGAACTTTTTTAAGTGGAGGAACAGACTCAAGTTTGCTTACTGCAATTGTTGCAAAAACTCATACCCAAAAATTAAATACTTTTTCTATTGGCTTTGAAGACCCACAATTTGACGAATCAAAATATGCGAAAAAAATAGCAGAATATTTAGGAACAAATCATCAAGAATACATCGTTTCGGAAACTGATGCTAAAAATATAATACTTGATATGTTAGATTTTTACGATGAGCCTTTCGCCGATTCATCTGCTATTCCAACAATGATTTTATCTAAATTTGCTAAACAATCTGTCGGTATGGTGCTGTCAGGTGATGGAGGTGATGAGCTTTTTCATGGCTATGGTTCATATATCTGGGCAAGAAGACTAGAAAAATTCCCTTATAGAAACTTTAAAAATGTTTTTGCTAAATTTTTAGAAATATCTCCATATAATAGAGATAAAAGAGCAGCATATTTGTTTAAATACAAAAATAAAGATACTCTAAAATCACATATTTTTTCACAAGAACAATACTTTTTTAGCGAAAAAGAACTTGGAAAAATTTTAAATCCAGACCTTATTTTTGACAATAGTCTAGAGCAAGATTATTCAAATTTTGTTAGAAAACTTACACCGGAAGAAGCTCAAGCAATTTTTGATTTAAGATATTATTTAAAAGACGACTTGTTGGTGAAAATAGACAGAGCTTCAATGCGTTACGGATTAGAAACAAGAGTTCCACTTTTAGATCATAGAATTGTTGAATTAGCATTGAACATAGACCCAAAATTAAAAATTTCAAATAATGTTTCTAAGTTTTTATTAAAAGAAATCTTGTTTGAATATATCCCAAAAGAGTTTTTTGACAGACCAAAATCTGGATTCTCAATTCCACTAAAAAAATGGCTCTATACTGACTTAGCTTTTTTAATTAAAGATTATTTGAATGAAAGTGTTATAAACGAGTTTAATATTGTAGAGTTTTCGGAAGTTAAGAAATTGGTAAAAGAGTTTAGGTTAGGCAAAGATTATCTTTACAACCGTTTGTGGCTATTAATAATTTTACACAAATTTCTTGTAAAAAATAAAGAACTAAAATAATTTAATTAAATCTATTTTTTTCTTAAAAAATAATGTGGATTTTTTCTAATAAGCGTATAATTTCCTGATTTTGCAACCTCTTTTGCAAGTTTTTTTGATCCCCAGTTTGTATAATCTGCCGAATCGTCAAAAAGTAAAAAACCTCCAGAAATTAGTAGTTTATCAACATTTTCAAAATCTCGTTTTGCAAACTCATAAGCATGATTCCCGTCTATATATGCAAAAGATATTTCACCTTTAGGCTTAAAACTGCCTCCGTGCAAATTTTTTATTTCATTTTTATCCCAAGCTGCAAAAAAATCATCAGAGGCTAAATCACTGGATAAAATATTTGCTTTGGGATGAAAAGTTTTTACATTTCTAATAAAAGACTCTTTTAGATAGTCGCAAGCTAAACGTGCATTGTTTAAATCGCATATTTTATCTTCATCTTTAATATTATTTAAATACCAATCCGTAGTATAAAGCAAATTGTTTTTATTGTATTTTTTAAGAAAATGTAAAATTATATTTGTAGAAAGACCTGCAAAAGTTCCAATTTCTAAAATAGGTTTATCAGAATTCAAGTTTTTTATTGCATAATCTATACAATATAAATGTCCTGGTTCAAACCAGCCGGGAACTAAAATTTTTAGGTAATCTAATTCTGCTTCTTTGATTATAATAGGTTTATTAAATAAATAAAAAACAGCTTTTTTTAAAAAATAGGAAAATCTCATAATTTTATTTTTCTGTAAATTTAGTTTAAAAAATTTAAGTGCATAAAAATAATGTTTTTTAAGATAATTTAGCATTTGAATTTTAAATATTTACTATATTGCATTTTTATAATTGAATTTATTTAATGAATAAAAGTCCTTTAGAAAAATTAATTACAGAATTTGAAAGTCAAAATAATTTACTGAAAATAAAAGATTTTGTAAATCCTGAACTTGAAATTACCGAATTTGCTGACAGAATGATGAAGTCCCCAAAAGGTGGCAAGGCTTTATTTTTTGAAAATACAGGTACAGAATTTCCATTGTTGATAAATCATTTTGGGTCTGAAGAAAGAATGTTTTCAATATTGGGAATAAAAAACTGGAATGAGCCGGCTGAGAAAATAGATTTGCTTTTTAAAAAGATTATAAATCCTCCGCAAACGTTTTTTGCAAAGTTGTCAGCCTTGTCTGAGCTTAAAAATTTCAAAAATTGGATACCCAAAAAAATAAATGGAAAAGGAAAATGCCAAGAAGTAATTATGGATAATCCTGATTTATCAAAACTTCCAATTTTAAAGTGCTGGCAATATGATGGAGGTAAATTTATTACTTTGCCTTTAGTTATAAGCGAAGATCCTGATACTAAAATTAGGAATATAGGAATGTATAGAATGCAGATTTTTGATAAAAAAACAGCAGGTATGCATTGGCATTTGCATAAAGGAGGAGCTGTGCATTTTGAAAAATATAAAAACTTAAAAAAAATAATGCCAATTTCTGTGGTCTTGGGAGGAGACCCGATATTAACATATTCTGCTACAGCACCACTGCCACAAGATATTGATGAATTTATTCTGGCAGGTTTTTTAAGAAATAAAAATGTGAAATTGGTAAAGTCAATTACCAATGATATTTATGTGCCTGAAGATGCTGATTTTGTAATTGAAGGATATATTGACCCAAACGAAGATTTCGCACTTGAAGGTCCATTTGGCGACCATACAGGATTTTATTCTCTTGCAGATTATTATCCTAAATTTCATCTAACTTGTATTACACATAGAAAAAATGCCATCTATCCTGCAACAATTGTTGGAATACCACCAATGGAAGATTTTTATCTTGGTAAAGCTACTGAAAGAATATTTTTAAAACCTATACAAATTGCAATTGCTCCAGAAATTATTGACATAAGATTGCCGGATTATGGTGTAGCTCATAATTTAGTTTTGGTAAAAGCAAAAACTACTTACCATGGACAAGCTATCAAAATTATGAACGCATTGCTTGGTGCAGGACAAATGATGTTCTCAAAAATTATAATTTGCTTTAATGAAAATGTTGATATTCAAGATGATAAGCGGGTTTTTGATGTTTTAATGAAACTTGATAGTTTTAAAAGTCAGACCGTCTTTTCTAAAGGACCAGCTGATGTTTTAGACCATTCTGCTTATAAATTTACTTTTGGAGGTAAAATTTTAATTGATGCAACAAATCCAAAAAATAAACCTGTGGAAAACAGAGAAATTAAATTTATTAAAAACAAAGAATTTAATAAAACCGAAAAGCTAAGTGGAATAAATATAATTCTTGATAAACCCGAAGAGATTAAAGATAATCATACTGCAATTTGGTTGATTCTTAGTAATATCGACCCAAATCATGACGTGCAAATTGAAGAGGATTATATATTGATAAATGCAAGTTCTAAAAATTTGAAAAACAATAATTTTAAAAGAGATTGGCCAAACCCGGTTTGTACTGATAAAAAAACAATTGAAAAAATTAATAAAATTTGGTGTGAATATACAAATACTGATTTTGTAGAATCTCCTTCATTAAAATATATAGGACTGGCAAGTGGTAACTCAGCAATTTATGAATAACTAAAATATAAAGTTTTACAGATATTAAGTTTTATGCAATACAAACAAGTTTTTGAAAAATTAATAAATGAAGGTTACGAAGTAAAAACCAAACAATACGTGCAGGAAGGTTTTGAGCTTTTTAAGAAATATTCAAGTGGTTTTATTTCTTTATATTTAATTATTTTTGGAATTGCAATTATTGCAAGTTCTCCTGAGCTAAGAAATGTTGGAAATATTTTAAGTCTATTACAAGCTCCGCTTATTGCCGGATTTTTACTTGTAGCAAATGATGTGATAAAAGGTGATAACCCTAAGTTTGTTGATTTTTTTAATGGTTTTAAGTTTTTCTTTCCTTTATTGCTTTTAAATATAATTAGTGGAATATTTATTTTGTTAGGAATGGTTTTATTAATTATTCCGGGCTTATATCTTGCTGTTTCGTATTCTTTTGCAAATATGTTTATAATATTTTTTAATTATGACTTTTGGACAGCAATGGAATTAAGCAGGAAAATTATAACAAAAAACTGGTGGGCTATTTTTGGGTTTTTTATAGTGATTTTATTAATAAATTTGGCAGGAATTTTAGCTTGTGGCATTGGAGTTTTATTTACACTTCCTGCTACTACCTGTATGATGTATATAGCTTTTGAGGATATTGTAGGTGGAGCAATTAGAAATCAAGAATAAATTTAATTATATGTTTATGAAAATTCGACTTAAACTTTTAATACTAATTTTACTTGTAGTTTTTATTGATTTTAATATTTATTCACAGAATTGTAAAATTAAAAATATTGAAATTCCTGTGGTTAAAAAAAATGAGGCTAAGCTTTGTCATACCCATTACTGTTTTGTTTATAGCGAAGAACACGAACAATCAAAATGGATAGCTTATGCTCTTGAAGATTATATGCTGCAAGGCAATGCTAAGCGTTCAAATAAGTTTATTCCTGACCCCCTTGTTATTACAGAAACTGCTAATGATAAAGATTATAAAGGTTCGGGTTATGATAAGGGGCATTTATTACCTGCATCTGACATGAGTTTTGATAAAAAAGCAATGGACGAAACTTTTTATTATAGTAATATAAGTCCGCAATTGGCTTCTTTTAATCGTGGAATTTGGAAAAAACTTGAAAATTATGTTAGAACAATAAGTACAAATTTAGCTTGCGTATATGTTGTTACAGGTCCGGTTTTAGAGAAAAATTTAGATTATATTGGCGAAAATAAAGTAAGTGTGCCAAATTATTTTTATAAAACACTTTTATATTGTTCTGATACTCTAATTTCAGGAATTGCTTTTTTAATTCCAAATGCTAAACTTGAGGACAATGATATTTTTAGCTATACTTTATCAATACGTGAATTAGAAAAAATTACAGGTATAAATTTTTGGCACAAACTTCCTTGGCTAATAGAAAGAAGAGTTGAAAAAAACACAAACTTTGAATTTTGGGAACAATTTGCTAAATAAATTTGTTTTAAAAAGAATTTATGGATAAAACAATTATAATAGCATTTGCTTTAACTTTGATTGCTGGCCTCTCTACGGGTATAGGTTCTTTAATTTCGTTTTTCGCAAAAAAAACTAATACTAAAATGCTTTCTTTTAGTTTAGGAATTTCGGCTGGCGTAATGATTTATGTTTCTTTTGTTGAAATGCTTCCCCAATCTTTTAGGCTTCTTCAAAATGAGTTTGAAAAAGCTGGCTCTTGGTACACAGTTTTTGCTTTTTTTACAGGAATAATATTAAGTTTAATAATTGATAAACTTGTGCCTGAAAAAGAAAATCCGCACGAAGTTAGATTTGTTGAAAGTATGAATAAAGAAATTGATAAATCCAAGCTTCATAGAATGGGTATTCTTACAGCAATTGCCATCACTATTCATAATTTCCCGGAAGGAATAGCAACTTTTGTGGCTGCTTATTCAAATTTAGAAATGGGAATCCCCGTGGCTATTGCTATTGCAATTCATAATATTCCCGAAGGGATTGCAGTAGCTGTACCTATATATTTTGCAACGGGTTCAAAACGCAAGGCAATGCGTTTGTCTTTTTTATCAGGTTTAGCCGAACCACTAGGGGCAATAATTGCATTTTTAGTTTTAATGCCTTTTATAAATAATATAGTATTAGGAATAACTTTTGCAGCAATTTCAGGGATTATGGTTTTTATTTCTTTTGATGAGTTATTGCCTGGAGCACAAAAATATGGAAATCATCATATACCAACTTATGGAGTTGTGTTAGGTATGGCGATAATGGCTTTGAGTTTATTAATTTTAAACTAAAACTTTAAATTTTCAATTTTAGCTATTATTTTACTGTTTTTCAATAAATCATCAACATATTCGCGTGTGTTTGATAAACGAGGAACTTTATGCTGACCACCAAGTTTCCCTTTTCTTTCCATCCAAGAATAAAAACTGCCATCTTCTAATACGAATATTTCAGGCATTGCTAATGCAAGATTATTAAAGCGTTTAGCATCATAATCTGAATTTATCATTTTTAACTTAGTGTCAAGGTTTTGAATAAATACTTTTAAATCATTTGGTTTTTGTTCAAATTCAAACAACCATTGATGCGCTCCTTCAGAAGAAAAATTTTGGGGATAAAATATTGTTGCAACTGTAAATTCTCTAACTTGTGCATTTGTTATTTTACATGCATAATCTATAGCAACTTGTGCATTATCAATAATTACCTCTTCACCAAAAGCATTTATAAAATGTTTCGTTCTACCGGTTATTTTAATTTTATATGGATTTTTTGAAACAAAACTAACAGTATCACCAATAACATAACGCCATAATCCTGCGTTAGTTGTTATTATCATTGCATAATTTACATCGCAGTTCACAGCTTCTAAAGGAATAGTATTTGTGTTTCCTGCTAAATAATCTGAAAGTTCAATAAATTCGTAATAAATACCATAATCCAACATTAATAATAGACCTTCATTATTCAACAGGGGGTTACTAGCTGTTTCATCTTGAATGGCAAAAAAACCTTCTGAAGCATTATATGTTTCCATATAAATCATTGAGGGATTTGGAATTAAGTTACGGAAAGTATCGCGATAAGGTGTAAAACTAACAGCACCATGAACAAAAAGCTCTAAATTTGGCCAAACTTCGAGTATATTATTTTTTTCTGTGTAGCTTAAAATTTTCTTTATTAAAACTAAAAGCCAAGTTGGAATTCCAACAATATTAGTAACGTTTTTATTATAAGTGGTTTCAACAATTTTTTCTAGTTTAATATTCCAATCTTCAATTAATGCTATATCGTTTTTAGGTATTCTGTTAAAATAAGTCCAAAAAGGCATGTTTTTTATTAGTACAGCTGACAAATCGCCATAATAAGAGTCTTCACTATTTATGTTAATATCTGTAGAACCACCAATAGCAAGTGATTTGCCAATAAAAACTTTTGATTCAGGATACCTATCAGCATAAAGCATAAAAATATCTTTACCACTCCTAAAATGGCAATCTTCTAAAGATTCTTTTGAAATTGGAATAAATTTACTCCTATCAGAAGTCGTACCACTAGATTTTGAAAACCACTTGATTTTTCCTGGCCAAAGAACATTTTCTTCTCCATGCATAATTTTTTCAATATAAGATTTTAGAGACTCATAATCATGCAAAGGCATTTTATTAGAAAAATCAATTCCGCTTTTAATCTCATTTAAATTATGTTTTTTTCCTATTTCAGTAAAAACTCCATTTTCTAACAAACTTTTTAACACATTCTCTTGTACTTCAAAAGGATGTTTACGAAAATAGTCTATTTCGGTCAAGCGGCTATAATTAATTAAGCTTACTATGGAATTTATTAATGACATTAGTGCGAAGATAAAAAATTTTTCTAATTTTATCAAAATTTTTTTTAATTATGATTTTTATTGATATTATATTTCTTATAGTATATGCGTATTTTATTTTTAAAGGCATAAAAAATGGCTTGATAAAAGAATTTGCAAGCCTTTTGGCTATAATTTTAGGTGTTTTTCTTGCTATTAGATTTTATGATTATTTAATACCAATTCTTGAAGGTAAAACAAGTTTTGGACTAGAATATTTACCAATATTAGCTTTTGTGATTATTTTTATAGCTACAATTGTATTAGTTTTTATTTTTGCAAAACTGTTAAATAAATTTATTAAACTCATAAAACTTCAATGGCTCAACAAACTTGGAGGGGTCGTTTTTGCAATTTTAAAAATTAGTTTGATACTAGGAGGTTTATTATTTTTTATAAATCAATTAAATGAAAAAGTAAATGTTTTTGATATAACAATATGGAATAATTCAATTTTATATAAATTTATTATGAAAATTTTTAATATCATTTTTCCTTATACAAAAGATTTAACAAATTTGTTTTAAAAATTTGGCATCGTTTAAGCATAAGCTTTTCACAAAAATGAACTATATTTGCAAACAAAATGAATAAGAAAAAAAACAAAATATCTAACTGGCTTAGGAAAAAATTTCAATTAGTGGTATATCATGGTAATACCTATGATACAGTGAATAAATATAAATTTAATCGTTTAGGTTTTTTAGTTTTTCTTTTTGGAATTTTTATAGTTTTATTCACTATATTATCACTTTTTGTAATTTATACTCCCATTAAACAAATGATACCGGGCTATCCAGATAAAGAGACAAAAGAATTAATTTATAAAAATGCTATTAAAACCGATAGCTTAATTTATGAATTAGAAATGAAAGACCAGTATCTTAAAATGATACAAGACATAGTATTTAACGACATTCCAATAGATGAGGATTTTGTTGTACCTATTCAAAATTTAACAGAACAACAAGTTATTGATTTTAACGATCCTACAAAGCCAAGAATTAAAATTGAAGATGACACAGATTATTATTTACCAAAAGGAGAAGAAATGCCAAACTTTATTGAACCACTTAAGGGCATAATAGTTTCAAAATATTTACCTTCTCAAAAACATTTTGGAGTTGATATTGCAGCAGTTAGTGATGAGCTAATAAAAGCAACTTATCGAGGAACTGTAATTTCATCAGACTATACTATAGAAAACGGTTACACAATAATTATTCAGCATAAGACTAATATAATTTCGGTTTATAAACATGCACAATCCAGCTTAGTAAAAGCAGGTGATAAAGTTAAAACAGGACAAATTATTGCAAATTATGGAAATTCTGGTGAAAATACTTCAGGTCCCCACCTGCATTTCGAATTATGGAAAAACGGTAAGTCTATAAATCCGGAAGATTATATTCAATTTTAATGAAAAAACAAAAGAATATTGCAATTTTGGGCTCAACAGGTTCTATAGGGACTCAAGCTTTAGAAATTATTAAAAACTATCCTGATAAATTTCAAGCAGAAATTTTGGTGGCAAATAATAATATTGATTTATTAATTAAACAGGCTATAGAGTATCAACCAAATATTGTTGTTATTGGACAAGAAAAACATTATGAGAGTTTAAAAAATTCTCTAAAGGATTTGCCAATTAAAGTTTTTGCCGGAGCAAAAGCAATACAACAAGTTGTGCAAATGGATTGTGTTGACCTTGTGCTAACTGCTATGGTCGGTTTTTCAGGTCTGTTACCAACTATTAAGGCTATTGAAGCAAATAAAACAATAGCCTTAGCAAATAAAGAAACTTTAGTTGTTGCAGGACATATAATCAATAATTTATTATTAAATAATAAATCACAAATTATACCTGTAGATTCAGAGCATTCGGCAATTTTTCAATGTTTATTAGGCGAAAATCTGAAAAACATAGATAAATTAATCTTAACAGCCTCGGGTGGACCTTTTAGAGGGAAAAATAGAGATTTTCTTAAAACTGTTAAACCAGAACAAGCTCTTAAACACCCAAATTGGAATATGGGAAATAAAGTTACTATCGACTCTGCAAGTTTAATGAATAAAGGCTTAGAATTAATTGAGGCTCATTGGCTTTTTGGAATTGATGCCAAAAATATTGAAGTTGTTATTCATCCACAATCAATAATTCACTCATTAGTTGAATTTATAGATGGGTCTATAAAAGCTCAATTAGGTGTGCCAAGTATGAGAATCCCAATTCAATATGCTTTAGATTTTCCAAATAGAACTGTGTCAAACAAAGATAGATTTTCGTTTAAAGAAATACAAAGCCTTAGTTTTGAGCAAGTTGATTTAAAAACTTTTAAAAATTTACAAATAGCTATAGATTGCCTAAATGCAGGTGGTTCTTCGCCTTGCGTTATGAATGCTGCTAATGAGATTGCTGTTGAGTTATTTTTACAAGAAAAAATCTCCTTTCTTGGAATTTCTGATTTAATTGAAGAAAGTTTAGCAAAAATTGATTTTATTGCTAATCCAAGTTTAGAGGATTGTGTATATATAGACAATATAACAAGAAAAAAATCGTTTGAATTATCTAAAAAAATAAAATAATGGGTGGATTAATAATGGCAGGACAATTAATTTTAGCTTTAACGCTTTTAGTTGTCATTCATGAATTTGGACATTTTATAGCTGCAAGAATGTTCGGCATTAAAGTAACAAAATTTTTTATATTTTTTGATGCAGGATTTAAAATATGGAGTAAAAAAATCGGAGATACTGAATTTGGTTTTGGCTGGTTGCCTCTTGGTGGTTATGTAAAAATTGCCGGGATGATTGATGAATCAATGGATACCGAACAAATGAAACAAGAACCAAAGGAATGGGAATTTAGAAGTAAACCCGCTTGGCAAAGATTAATAGTAATGTTGGCAGGAGTTTTTATGAATATTATTGCAGGTATTTTAATTTTAAGCTTCTCACATATTGTGTTTACTAAAGAATATTTGCCGGTTGAAAATGTGGAACAAGGAATTTATGCTTATCCTTATGCTAGATATTTAGGATTTGAAACAGGAGATAAAATAATCGCAATAGACGGAGAAAAAACGCATAGATACGAAGACGTGTTTTCAAGTAAACTGTATTTTGCTAAATCTATAGAAGTTTACAGAAATGGCAATATAAAAGAAATTGCAATACCCGATACTCTTTATTCTTATTTGAAAAATGGTGGACTTTTTATTAGTTTAGATAATTATGATTTTAGCATTGACTCTTGTGTTGAAAATATGCCTATAGCTGATTTGAACTTAAAAATTGGCAGTAAGATTTTGTCAATAAATAGAGAAAAAATAAAATCCTTTGGACAGCTAAGAGAAATTTTGAATTATAATAAAAATAGAGAACTTAGTTTTGTTTTTGACAATTTAGGAGAAATTGATAGCGTAAATATTTTGATAGATAGTACAGGTAAACTTGGTATATTTACTAGCCCACCAGTATTTAAAACTGCAAATTATAATTTTTTTACTGCTTTACTTTATGGCTGGAAGGATGCGTTTGAAATTGTACATTCAAATATAAAAGGTTATGGTTTAATATTTTCAGGAAAAGAAAAAGTTAAAGATAACTTGCAAGGACCAATTGGAATCGCTAAAGTTTATGGAGCAGTTTGGGACTGGTCTAAATTTTGGAGGCTTACAGGTATTATATCTATGATTTTAGCTTTTGTAAATGTTTTACCTATTCCAGCATTAGATGGAGGACACGCATTATTCTTAGTAATAGAAGTTATTACAAGACGAAAGTTGTCTGATAAGTTTATGGGAATTGTACAAGTTATTGGAATGATAATTTTACTAGCCTTAATGATTTTTGTAATTGGAAACGATATTATTAATTTATTCTAAAATTATAAATTAATAAATTAAGGCAAAGTATTTGCTGAAAAAATAATATTATGAAAAAACTAATATTTATTTTCTTAGTTTTAAGTTTAAGTTTCTTAAGCCTCAATGCTCAAGAGTTTTTAGATTTTACTAAATCTTCAACTCAACAAAAAAGAATTTTGCTAGTTCCTTTTGATCCTAGAATATATTTAAATGATGCTACAGCTATCATGTTGAGAAATGATAAGTCTAAGCCAGATGAATTGATGCAATATTTTAGATATCAATTTAATTTGCAACTTTATAATGCCTTAATTGATTCTTGTAGTGTTGTTAGTTTGTTTACAGATAATACTAGAGTTGATCAAGAAGATATTAATAATTTATATTCTTTAATTTCTTATGAATTGGTTTTGGCAATGGAAAATGCACCAGAAAAGATAGAGGAGAACAAAAAGAAGTCGTATTTTGTTAGAAAAAAAGAAGAAAAAGAAAAAGAAAGAAGATTAGAAGAAACAAAAGATTATAATGCGAAATTGCATAAAGGTGAAATAGTAAGTAAAAGGCAAACAAGCCAAGATATGAGTTTAAATATAGTTTTTCATCAAACTCAAGTCTTAGAAGAAATTGCTAAAAGACGAAATATTGATTTGTTTTTATTTATAAATCAATTTGAAATACATGGAAATTATGGAGACCCTTATTTAAGTGGTAATGCTAAAGCTGAAAGAAGCTTGAAAGTTCATTTTTCTATATTTAACACTAAAGGACAAATGATTCACACTAGTTTTGGGCTTACAAAATTTCCTTTTGATTTAGATGATAAACAAACACTTGTAGAATTGTATTTTCCTGAGCTAATACGACAAATAATTCATAATATTAATTTTTAAAATGCCTAAAAGCTTTATTTTCGCTACAAATAATCCAAATAAATTAGAAGAAGTAAGACATATTTCTAATAACAAATTTGAAATTTTTGGGATTAGTGATTTTGGAATTACAGAAGAACTTCCTGAAACGCAAAATACTTTGGAGGGAAATGCACTTCAAAAAGCAAGATATTTGTATGAAAAAACTGGAAAAAACTGTTTTGCTGACGACACAGGATTAGAAGTTGAAGCCTTAAAAGGAGCCCCTGGAGTTTTATCTGCAAGATATGCAGGAGATGAGAAACTTTCTATAAATAATATCAAAAAATTACTTCAAGAATTAGAAAACTGCTCAAATCGTTCGGCTCAGTTTCGAACTGTAATTGCCTTAATATTAGAAGGAAAAGAATATTTTTTTGAAGGAATAATTCAAGGAAAAATTATCAACGAATTAAAAGGAGATAAGGGCTTTGGATATGATCCTGTTTTTATTCCTTTAGGATTGGAAGAAACTTTTGCTGAACTTCCTGCTGAAGTAAAAAATATGATTTCGCACAGAGCACAAGCTTTTGAAAAGCTATTTTATTTTTTAAGACATTATAAGTTAGATTTTTAAAATAAATTCATGATAATTTTGTTTATATTAAAATACTTACTTGAAAAAATGAATAAATTAAACTATATAGGGATTTGTTTTTTACTGTTAATATTATCTTTTTTCTCTCCAGCTCAAGTAGCAGTAGGACAATGGCGTGATCATCTACCTTATAATCATGGAACAAATTTAGCGGTTTCCAAAAATCAAATTTATATGAGTACTGATGTTGGATTAATGCGGTACGACAGAAATACTAATGAATTGGAAAAATTAGGCAAAATAAACGGATATAGTGATGCGGGTGTTAGTACAGTGAAATATAGCGAAAAACTTGACGCTTTTATTATTGCCTATGTAAATGGAAATATAGATTTAGTTAAGAATAAAACCATTATTAATATTGGAGACTTAAAACGAAAATTTATTAATGGAGATAAAACAATTTATGATATTAGTGTAAATGATGATTTTGCGTATTTAGCTTGTGGGTTTGGAATTATTGAGTTAGACCTTAATCGTGAAGAGATAAAAGAAACTTGGTATATAGGTAATAATGGCTCTTATCTTAAGGTTAATGCTTTAGACAATGATGGAGAATATATTTATGCAGCTACTGATTTAGGAATTTACAAAGGAAAGTTTGGTAATCAATTAGTAGATTTTTCTAAATGGGAAATAATTACAGAACAAAATTTACCTAATGATTTTTTGTGGTTACAAGGCAAAGCTTTTTCAACTTTAACAATTTTTGATGGAAAGATTATCGCTAACTACCACAATCCTTCAATTGATAATGCTGATACTTTGCTAGTTTATGATAATGGGAATTGGCAAAAGATTTTCCCTCAACACAACAACATAAAAGCTGTAAGCACAAGCTCTGGTAAATTGCTTTTAGTTACATATTATCAAGTGAAAATTATTGATAAAAATTTTGAAGAAATAAGGGAGGTCTGGCATTATAAATTAGATGACATAACCTATTCGCCGCGTCCTGCGGCTGCATTTCTTGAAAATGATAATGTTTTATGGATAGCCGACCAAAGAAATGGTTTGATTAGAACCCCAGAACTTTGGTCATATAAGTCATATAAAATAAATGGACCGGAAACTGAAAAGTTTTATGATTTTGCAGTTGCTGATTCTAAAATTATTGGAATTAATGGTGGAATGACTGCCTCATGGGGTCCAAAATGGACTTCAGGACATTATTATGAGTTTAAAGATGAAACTTGGACTTCGTTTTTAAATACTAGTGAAAACGGATTGTCTGGAGTTTTCGATTTAACCCGAATAGCTATAGACCCTAATGACCCTAATCATTTTTTTATTGGCTCTTGGGTAAATGGTTTAATGGAATATAGAAATAATAAATATTATAAAACTCATGATCATTTAAATAGTAGTTTGCAACAAGTTGCAGGCAGTAGTGGATATATTAGAATTGGTGGATTAGATTATGATAAACAAGGAAACTTGTGGGTAACAAATTCTTTAACAACTCCTCCCATTCATGTTTTAGATAAAAGTGGAAAATGGACAGGGATAGACTATTACTCTTTTCTTGGAAATAGAAATATAGGCAAAATTTTAGTAACTAAAGATAATATAAAATGGCTTATTATTGGTCAAGGTGGCGGTTTATTAGTATTTGACGATAACGGAACGCCTAGCAATAGATCAGATGATAAAGTAAGGCAACTTAATGTATTAAATGAAAATGGAGAACTAATCAGTAATGATATTTATTCAATTGCTGAAGATAAAAATGGGTATATTTGGGTAGGAACTAGTAAGGGCTTAGCAGTTTATTATAATCCTCAAGATGTGTTTAGTTCAAATAATTTTACTGCAAGACAAATAAAAATTCCTAGAAATGATGGAACAGATAATGCAGATATTTTATTAGGTAATGATGTGGTTACTACAATAAATGTTGATGGTGCCAATAAAAAATGGTTTGGAACCCAATCTGGTGGAGTATATTATACTAGTGCCGATGGCTTAGAAGAAATTTTTCATTTTAATACAGAAAACTCTCCCTTACTTTCAAATAATATTATTTGTACAGAAATAATACCAAATACAGGAGAAGTGTTTTTTGGAACTTCAGCTGGCGTTATCTCATATAGAAATACCTCAACCGAAGGTAGCGAAGATTTTAAGGGCGTTTATACTTTTCCTAATCCTGTAAAACCGGATTATAGAGGTCCAATCACAATTACCGGCTTAGTGGCAGGCTCATATGTGAAAATTACTGATATTTCAGGAAATTTAGTCTTTGAAACTCGCTCAGAAGGTGGGCAAGCAATTTGGTATGGCGAAGATTTAAGAGGACGTAGAGTACACTCTGGTGTATATTTAGTTTTCTCAAGTAATGAAACTGGCTCTAAAAAAGATGTTACTAAAATTCTTTTTATTAGTGGAAACGAGTGATGATTAAAAAAACTGAAGCCATAGTCCTTAATAAAATTAAGTATAGCGATAACTCTTTTATTGTCAACTTGATAAGTGAGGATTTCGGGCGATTTGCTACAATAATAAGAATTTCAAAAACTTCTAAATCTAATATAAAACAATCATCTTTTTTTCCTTTAAATATAATTGAAACCGAAGTAAAACTAAAAAATACAAGAGAGCTCCAGTCCCTAAATTATTGTAACAATATAGAAAACCTTCAAAATATTTTATTTGATATTAATAAATTAACTATAGCTCAATTTATTGCTGAAATTATCCTAAAAACTTTAAAAGAAGAAGAAGCTAATCCAAAAATTTATAATTATATAAGAGATTTTGTAATAAAATTAAATTCAAATTTAAGCAACACTAATAATATACATTTGCTCTTTTTAAAAGATTTTGCAGCCCTCTCAGGTTTTGAAATTCAAAATAATTATTGTAAAGAAACACCTTTTTTTAATATTAGAGAAGGTTTGTTTTCTACTGTATATGTAAGTGGTTCAGAGTCATTAGATTTATACGAAAGTCAAATTCTTTTTAATTTATTATCTGCTAAAAATTCTAATGAGCTAATAAAACTTAACTCTAAGGACAAAAGGATTTTATTAGAAAAAATTTTATTGTTTTACGAACATCATATCCCTAATTTTGGAAAAACTAAAAGCTTACAAATTTTGCAGGAAGTTTTTAATGCTTGACTTGAAAGAATAAAATTCACCATTTAAAAATATGCTCTTCAACACATTTACGGCATTAACTTAGTTTTTAGCATTATATTTGTATAGAAAATTTTTTAAATTATTTATTAACCATTTATAAATTTATATTATGAAAAAATTTACATTTTTAACAACTCTTGCATTAGTAATGTTTATTTCGCCAGTATTTTCTCAGATTAATTTAAAATCTGTTGGTAATAAAATTACTGATACTAAAACAAAATTAGGAAAGGATAAATCGGATGATAATACTGTATCAACCCGTATTCCTAATGGTAGTGCAACACTTTATGTTTCGCAAACAACAGGTAATAATCGTAACGACGGCTCAAAACAAGCTCCGTTTAAAAATTTGCAAAAAGCTATTGATCAAGCACCGGATAATGCGGTAATTTTAGTTGCAGAAGGAAATTATTTTGGAATGTTGAACAGTGGAAACATAAATATAACTAAACCTGTAAAAATTTATGGAGGTTATTCTACTGATTTTTCTACTCGTGACGTATTAAAGTATTTAACAATGGTGCAACCAAGTCCAGAGAGCAACGGAACTCAAAATGGGCAAGGAACAATGCAAATTCAGGTTAAAACAGCAAATACAGAAGTTGTAATCGATGGACTTATTTTTGATAGAGGAAATAGCATTGCGTATAATTCTAAAGGCGAGGGTAAACCTGCAGGAGTTGAGTCGGCAATGATGCAGCCAATTGGTGGCGCAGGTTTAGGTGGACCTAATTTAACACAAGAACAAGTTTTAACAACCCAAACTGCACAAATATATTTAGACAATTCTAAATGTAACTTAACTGTAAATAATTGCGCTTTTATTAATGCTCCTAATTATGGTATTCGTGGAATGTTTGGTGGAACAAAAGCTGTTATTAATAATTGTATATTTATAAATAACCGTATGGCTGCCTGTGAAATTACAAAAGGTGGTGCTATTAGTGAAAAAGCAGAAGTGCATTTTACTTATAATACAGTTTTGTTTATGTGGTCACGCTTAAAAGATATGGAAGATATGGGATATGGATATAGATATATGACAGGAATTAATAGCTATGTTACTAATAATATTATTGGATTAACTACTTTTGCAGGATTAGATAGAGGCAGAATTGATAGTGACAGAAATAAAGAAGCTCAAAGAATTACTACTGCTGAACATAATATTTTCTTCCTTAACAAACAAGCAGACTTAACGATTCCAGGTGGTGGTAAATTTATGCGTATTTGGGTACAAGATTTTGAAGATGTTGAACAACTTGCTGAAGTTGATGGAAATAAAACTTTAACAGACCCAAAAGTTTTTAAAGGCATAATTAATGAAGCATATCTGAACGGGTTTTTAGCAGCTTCTTATAAAGAAACTACAAGCCATGATCCTAATTCTTCTGCTAACCAATTTAGACAAGCAATGGGAATGAATATGACAGGAACTATGACTTCATCTGCCAGTATGTATGCTAACCGCTATCCTTGGAAAGAAGCTCTTTTGTTTTTTGGAGCAATTGATGGATATGGAGCACAAAAAATTAAATAGTATTATTTAAAAATAATAAAAACCATAGCTATATGGATTTCAACACAGGCTAAAGTCCATTTTGAAATCCATATAGCCTTTAGCTTTAAATTGCAAAAATATGTTTA
Organism: Bacteroidales bacterium; assembly: GCA_023228725.1. GTDB lineage: Bacteria > Bacteroidota > Bacteroidia > Bacteroidales > ML635J-15 > Bact-19. Next base: position 43,131 of record JALOAQ010000006.1, read on the forward strand.
AACCAAAAGCCATAAGTCTAGTTTTTTTCTTATTCATATTTACTTGCATTTGTTCGCAAGAACAAATCTTTGTCAAGTTCATTTGTGAAAATATAAATTCCCGATTTTATCAAGCAGTTTAGTTACTTAAATCATTTTTATATTAGATATTTAAATGTTTTTTCTTATTTTTGTAGAATACAAAATAAGTTTAATTATGAATCTGATTAAAAATATTACTGAATAAAAGCAGACAAGCAAAAATTACTCTAAATTATGGAAAAAATAAATAATGAAAGCAAAATTATTTTTGAAAATGGAGCAAGTTGGCTAAGGGCTGATTTTCATTTGCATACCAAAGCAGACAAAGAATTTGCCTACACAGGTGGGGAAAATGATTTTTGCCGTCTCTACCTTGAGCAACTGAAATCGCAAAATATTAATGTTGGTGTAATTACGAATCATAATAAATTTGATAAAAATGAATTTCTTGCATTAAGAAAAAAAGCACTCAAAGAAGGAATTGGATTGTTTGCAGGTGTTGAGCTTTCCGTTAATGACGGAGCAAACGGTATTCATTGTTTGTTGGTTTTTGATTACGAGAAGTGGTGCATAAACGGAGAAGATTTTATCAATCAATTTCTTACCGCTGCATTTGAAGGCATTGCAAATCGTGAAAACGAAAATACAAGATGCAAATACAATTTTGAAACTGTATTGCAAAAATTAAACGAACACGCAAATAACGGAAGAGATTCATTTATTATTTTGGCACACGTTGAACAAAACAGTGGATTTTTCAACGAGCTTGACGGAGGTCGTATTCAACAACTTGTTTCAAATGAATTATTTAGCCATTTTGTGCTAGGATTCCAAAAGGTGAGAACTTTCGATAAAATCGCTATATGGAAGACTTGGTTCAGGGATAAATTG
>JALOAQ010000124.1 GCA_023228725.1 Bacteroidales bacterium
TGTCGAATACAGTGCTTGAGGCTCCAGTATCCACAATCATATTAGCTTTTAGTCCATTGATTTTTACTTCTATCAATATGTGATTACCACCTCCTTCAATATTTAAAATATGAATTTTACTTTTGTAAGTTTTAAATTTTTCAATCATCAAATTCGTCAATATATTTTTTATTTACTTTAATTACAAAATCTTCATTTTCAGACTTATCTTCTGTCTCTGGGCTAAAATTAACATGTTCTGTTTCGTTAGTTTTTGTTTTATTGAGTTCTCTTTTCTTTTTCCTTAGCATTTTATTAAAAATAAAAGGGTCTCTGCTTGCAATAATTACTAAAATGCTACAAACCACAATACTAACTAAAACTACAGCATAACCCATTTCTGCAATTTCTTTAGCATAAGGCATTTTAGTAAATTCTTCACCTTGGCTTAACACGTATTGAAGAGGTACAGAAGCCATTATTGCAGAAATTAATCCTTTAGGTGCCATTATTGACATCATTGTAACTTCATGAGGTCTTGAGCCTTTTCTCGCAAAGAATAAAATTGTTAAAGGCCTTAGTAATAACACTAATGCAATTATTAATAAAGCAATAAAATAAGTTGAAATATTGCCAAACTCTAATACAATTCCAACATAAACAAAGAAGTATGTTTGTAAAATAAAAACTATTTCTGCAAAAAAACTTTTTTCGTTATCTGTTAATGTTGCTGCCTCGAACTTAAAAATAGACTTCCATAATTTAGAATTGTTTAAATTTGAAGAGTTCCCCAATATTATTCCTAAACTTAAAGCCGCAATACCTCCATTTAGTCCCATGGCTTCTACTATAGCGTAAACAATAAATAAAAATGCAAATGTTGTAAACATAGAATTTTGTAAAACTCTAATTCCATTTAAAAGCAAACTCCATATTATGCCTGCAATTATACCTAATAGGGCTGCAAATAAAAATGATTGCCACATAGAATTTAAAATTCCCATAGCGTTTATTTCACCTGCTTTCATACCTTCAAATATTGCTAAAGATACAACTAAGCACAACACATCAGTAAAGGCAGATTCTAATAATAAAATAGTAGAGCTTTTAGAACCAAGATTTAATTGTTTTATCATTGGAATAACAACAGCTGATGATGTGCCACCAAGAATAGACCCCAAGAATAAAGAAGATATATAATCAAGTTTATAAATATAGTGTGAAACAAGAAATACAATAGCAACAGTTATTATAAAATTTAAAACAGTTACTAAAGTGGCCGAAGTAATTGCAGTTTTGAGTTCATTTAATTTTAAACCTACACCGCTCTCAAAGAGTATGATTATCAATGTTATAGTAGTAAAAACCTTACCCATTTCACCAAAAAACAATTGTTTATCGATAAAAAATCCAGCTATTATTCCAATAATCATTAATATTAAAACATTTGGTATTTTTGTTTTATTAAATAGCTTGCTAAATAAATGGCTTGAGAATATTAATAAACCTAAAAATAAAACAACTAAGGTAATTTCGTCCATATAGTTTTAAACCTTTTTAAATTTTAATTGTCAATAATTCAGTAATCAAAAATATATAAATTATGAAAACTATCGTAAAATTTTTAACAGTATTTTTTTTAGCAGGTGTTTTTTCTGCAAATTTAGCCTTTTCCCAAGAAGGAAAAAGAGAGTATAAACGCTATCAAGATTGTATTTACAATGATTTGAGCGAAAGTCAAAAATCTAGTATAGATGCTATAAAACTTGAGAGCGAAAAGAAAACTATTGTTTATAAAGCTGATTTAAAAATCAAAAAAGCTGAATTAGACAAACTTTTACTTGCAGAAAACCCATCAAAAAAGAATATTGATGCAAAAATTGATGAAATTACTAAACTAAAAGGCGACATCAAAAAAGAAAGAATCGACCATCGTCTAAAAGTTCGTGATGTTTTAACTCCTGAGCAAAGAGTAGATTTTGACCTTAAACATAAAGGGAAAAATTTTTACAAAAATTCCCATTATGGAAATAAAAAATCTCAATCCTACGGCAAAGGACAGCACCAAAACCACAAAAATTAATTTCAACTAAAACTTAAAACTGCTTGATTTTTTTATTAAGCAGTTTTTTTTTGTAAAAAAAATGTATTTTTACAGTTTCGGAACAAGTTTTGATAGTTATTAGTTTATGAAAAAAATATTTTACATATTTACCTTAGTAATTTTTTGTGAAAACATATATTCCCAAGAAATTATTAAGTCAAATTATACTAAAGGATTAAATGCTTTTGAAATTGATAAATTAAATAATTTTTATTTTGTTAAAGATAATCAAGTGGTGAAAACTGATTTTGAATTTAATAAACTATACGACTATTCCGACAAAACTTTTGGAAATATTACTTTTATTGATGTAAGTAACCCGTTTAGAATTTTAATTTTTTATAAAGATTTTAATATCATAGTTTTTTTAGACAATAAACTTGCTCCATTAAGATCGCCAATTTATTTGGATGATTTGAATTATTTTTCTGTTGATGCACTCTGTTCGTCTTCTTTTGAGAGTTTTTTAATTTTTGATTCACAAAATACAAGTGTAAATACTATTTCTAAAGAACTTCAAACAACGCAAAAAGGAACGAATTTGTATGCAGTAGTTTCTGATCAAAAAGCTAGGAAAATTAAGGAAACTAATAATTATATTTTTATAAGTTTTGAAAATGGATATATTCATGTTTTAGATAAATATGCAAATTATATAGATTCCTTTTTTTATGAAGGATTAATTGACTTTGATTGTGTAAATGACGACTTATATTTGTTAGGACACAATGAGCTTGTCGCTTTCAATATTAAAAAAGAAAGAATTTTTTATTATAATTTTGATTACGATGCTAATAAAGGTTTTAAAATTAAAAATAACACCTTATATCTATTAAATGAAAAATCTTTAATAAGTTTTAAATTTCTTTAAATATTTTTTTGCTTAATTACTAATTAATATATATATTTATTTTTTTTTTATAATCATAAATTTAACTTTAAAAATATGCATATAGCTGTAGCTGGAAATATAGGAGCGGGAAAAACTACTTTAACGAAACTTTTAGCCAAAAATTATGGCTGGACTCCTCATTTTGAAGATGTTGACGATAATCCGTATCTAAATGATTTTTATGAAGATATGCAAAGATGGTCATTTAATCTGCAAGTTTATTTTTTGAATAGTAGGTTTAATCAAATATTAGAAATTAGAAAAGCAGGTAAAACTATTATTCAAGATAGAACTATATACGAAGATGCTTATATTTTTGCACCTAATTTGCACTCAATGGGCTTGATGACAACTAGAGATTTTGATAATTATTTTAGTCTTTTTACACTTATGGCTACCTTGGTTGAAGCTCCTGATTTATTGATTTATTTAAGAGCTTCGGTTCCAAAACTTGTGCAAAATATTCAACAACGCGGTAGAAAGTACGAAAATACTATCCGCTTAGATTACTTAAAGCGTTTAAATGAAAGATATGAAGGCTGGGTAGCAAATTATAATGGAGGAAAATTATTAATTGTAGATGTTGATAATTTAGATTTTGCTCAAAATCCCGAAGATTTACGTGAAATTATTGATAAAATTGACGCTGAAATTTTTGGTTTGTTTTAGAACTGTTTAAGTTCGTCTTTTATTTTTTTCCATCTATTTTCGTCCATTGTAGCACCAACAACTTCAACTACATTTCCAGCAATTAAAGAACCGGCTTTTGCACAAAGGTTTAAATCCCAATTATTAGTTAATCCATATAAAAAACCTGCCGCATAATTATCTCCTGCACCAGTAGTATCTATAGGTTTAGCTTTAATGGCAGCTACTGCATGTTTTTCGTTAAAACCTTTGACTAGAGAACCTTGACGACCAACTTTTACAACTGCAATTTCGCATAAAGAAGAAATCATTTCTAATGCTTGTTCGGGTTCTTGACCTGTAAAGGCTTTAGCTTCTTCTTCGTTTGCAAAAACAATATCAATATATTTATCAATTAAATATTTTAAAAAATCTAAATTTTCTTCAACAATATTGTAGGAAGCTAAGTCTATAGATACTTTTAATCCGGCTTTTTTTGCAGTGGCAACAGCCTTTTCAATTAATTCATTATTAAAAATTAAATAGCCTTCTATGTGTAAAATATCAAAGCCCTTAAAAGTTAAATCGCTAATATCCTCAGCAGAAAGTTCTGAAGCTGCACCCAAATAAGTTGCAAAAGTTCTTTCAGAATCTGGACTAATTAAAGCTACAGCAATACCTGTAGGAGTGCTTGTTTTTTTTAGATGAGGAAAAACTCCAGTTTTTTTCATGTCCTCGGCAAAAAACTTTCCCATTTCATCATCACATATTTTTCCAACAAAACCTGTTGATACACCTAAATTTGCTAAACTGCGAATTGTATTAGCAGCCGAGCCTCCACTTGCTAGACTTTTTGAAAAATCTGCCGTAAATTTCTGAATGTTTTGACTTGTTTCTTGGTCAACTAATTGCATACTGCCTTTTGGAAGATTTAATTTTTCTAAAACAGAATCATCTGTAAGCATTGTCATTACATCAACTAAGGCGTTTCCTAGTGCGATTATTTTTGTCATGATAAAATTTATTTAAAAATATTTTGCAAATATAAAAAACAATATTATTTTTGCAACGCTTTTTTCCTCTTTAGCTCAGTTGGTTAGAGCACCTGACTGTTAATCAGGGGGTCCTAGGTTCAAGTCCTAGAAGGGGAGCAGCTCACAATCAGAGGCTTAGGTGAAAATCTAAGCCTTTTTTTATTTTGTTTTTTGTGTTGTAAATAAATTAGATTTATATTTTTTTGTTAGTTTGGCAAGTTATTCTTATCTTTATGACAATTTTAATAACTAAAATAAATAAAAATGAAAAAAAATCTAATTATCCTAAGTTTATTATTGTTTGTTCTTTTTTGGTCTTGTAATAACCAACAAAGTGAGCAAGAAATTAAAAATCAAGTTGCAAAAGAATTGGTTCAAGAACAAGCTCTTGTCGAATTTCAAGATTATGGACCAAATCCATTTGTTTTTGATTTAGAGGCATATACTGTTCAGAACGAAACTTATAGAACAGCTATTTGGACAGGCGAATTTATGCAAATGACAGTTATGAATATTCTTCCAGGCGAGGATATTGGCTTGGAAATACATGAGGACCACGACCAATTTTTAAGAGTTGAGCAAGGTGTTGGTTTTGTGCAAATGGGAGATAGTGAAGATAATCTTGATTTTGAAGCAATTGCAGAAGAAGATTTTGGAATTTTTATTCCTGCAGGAAAATGGCATAATGTTACAAATAAATCAGATGAGCCTTTAAAACTTTATTCTATTTATTCTCCGGCAGAACATCCGTATGGAACTGTTCATAAAACTCAAGAAGAAGGATTAGAACATTAAAATAAAAATCTTATAGGTTTTTAACAGTTTAAGTATGAAAACTTTTTAAGTTTTTTGCCAATTAGTAATTTTCTTTTTTTGAAATTTACGAAAATTTAAAATTACTATATGAGCCCTCTTATTATTTTTGGAATTGTACTAAGTTATTTTGCCTTATTATTAATAGTATCATTTTTTACATCAAAAAATGTAAATAATGAAGGCTTTTTTTTAGGAAATAAAAAATCACCTTGGTTTGTTGTGGCTATAGGAATGTTGGGCTCCTCAATTTCCGGTGTTACTTTTATTTCTGTCCCAGGCTGGGTTCAAACTACACAAATGACTTATTTGCAGATGGTTATGGGCTTTGTGGCAGGTTATTTTGTAATAGCTTATGTGCTTTTGCCATTATATTATAGATTGAATTTAACTTCAATTTATACTTATTTAGATTTACGTTTTGGAAATTCTTCTTATACAACAGGGGCTTCTTTCTTTTTGCTTTCAAGAACTATTGGCTCAGCTGCAAGACTTTACGTGGTTGCTAATGTTTTGCAAGTTGTAATTTTTAGTCAATTAAATATCCCATTTTGGATTACTGTTGGAATTACAATAGTTTTAATATGGCTATATACTTTTAAAGGTGGAATAAAAACTATAATTTGGACTGATACTTTACAAACAATTTTTCTTTTTACAGCTCTTATAGCAACTATAATAATTGTTGCACGGGAATTAGGACTTGATTTTTCAGGTATAGTTTCTACAATAAATAATAGTGAAATGTCAAAAGTTTTTGAATTTAAAGACTGGCGTTCTTCTCAACATTTTTTTAAGCAATTTATTAGCGGTGCTTTTATAACCATTGTAATGACCGGTTTAGACCAAGATATGATGCAGAAAAATTTGTCTTGTAGAAATATTAAAGAAGCAAAACGAAATGTGCTAACTTATGGCTTTGCTTTCTTGCCTGCAAATTTGCTTTTCCTCTCGCTAGGTATTTTACTTATGAGTTTTGTAAATTCTATTGGAATATCAGACCCAGAATTAATCGCAGGAGATAAATTATTCCCTCATATTGCAACAACTCAATTAGGACCAGTGGTTTTAATTTTATTTTTAATTGGTTTAATGGCTTCGGCTTATTCAAGTGCAGATTCTGCTTTAACTGCTCTTACAACTTCGTTTACTGTTGATATTATTGGAATAAAAAATAAAAACGAAAAACAAATCAAAAAAACAAGAACTTGGGTTCATATTGCTATTTCTTTTATAATGGCAATAATCATAATAATGTTTGATATTCTTAATCAAAAAAGCATTATTGATGCCATATATGCTATTGCTGGCTATACTTACGGACCACTTTTGGGACTTTATGCTTTTGGATTATTCACAAAATATAAAGTAAAGGATAAGTTTGTGCCACTTGTTGCAATTTTAAGTCCAATATTGTGTTTTCTTATTTCTTATTTTTTAAAAAAATATGCAAATTATAATACAGGCTACGAATTATTATTATTGAATGGTTTTATTAGTTTTATGGGATTATTTATGTTGAAAACAAGGAGGATTGAGTCTTATACTAATAATAATATTCTTTTGTAATTTTTTAATTATTCAATTATTCCCTCCATAGATTTTTCCAATTCTCTTGCTTGAGATAAAAACTCTTCAACATTCATTTCTTTAAAAAACAGTAAGCCGTGGCTTGAGCGGATTTTTGAATTTTCATTTTCATAAAAATAGTTTTTCCCTAATACCAATTGTATAAGTTTTAATTGTTCTACCCATATTCGTTTTGTAAGTTCACTAAATTTTCCATCCAACATATAACTTGGAAAAGACGCATCAACCTGACTTAAATAACAAGATGTAAAAGCTGTATCTAAAGTAGCTAAAGAGTTTAAAGAAACCGGAACTATTACATTTGCTTCTGCAGGATGAAATCTATACCAAACATTTCTGTAACCCCATATTTTTAGCTCTGAAATATCTTCTTCTTGTCCCCATAATTTCACAGCTTCAGCAATTGCTTCAAGTACTTTGTAATGTGTATCAGGACCACTTCCTTCTGGATCGAAAGCCAAGCTTATAATTGTAGGTTTTATTTTTCTAAGTTCTTTTAAAATTGGTTCAACATCACGACTTATGGTAGGTTGTTCGGTAAAAATATCGCCTGTATAAAAACCTAATCTTAAATGATGAACATTTTTTACCTGAATACCAAAGTGAGCCCAAACTAATTCTTCTTCAAACTCACGAATCATGCCTTTTAGTTTTTGAATTTCAACCGGGTTTTTTTGACCTTCGTAGCTATTTTTTAAAACAGAGAGACAGTGATTTATATCTTGTTTTAAGTCACTAATACTTTTGGAATTATAAATTTGAACAACAGCTCTAACAATGCGATGTGCTAAACCTCTCCGTCTTTCGTGTGGCTCGCCTGAAGCTACTTTATTCAAATAGTGATAAACGTCTTTGTCCCATTTTAATTTATATCCTTGCTCAAAAAAGTCGGGATAATTTACCATTTGAATATTTCCATTTTCTAAAAATTGTAAACTATCA
>JALOAQ010000125.1 GCA_023228725.1 Bacteroidales bacterium
TTTTTTTATTGATTGGAATGGAATTAAAGAGGTCAAAGAAAACGAAAGAGGGAATCTTTTTTATTTAAAATTTAAAACTTCGGATAGTGATGGAATGATGAAATATATATTCGGCGATGTTTATTATTTGGTCAAATCTTCAATTACTAAAAAAGGAGAGATTGTAAAAAGTGAGGCTGGAGGTTACCGATTAGAAAACCCAACCCATTCAAATGCTGCATATCGACCAAGCTCTTTTAATCGTGGAAATGCAGATTGTGATGAAATCATAAAAGACAAAGAAGATTCTAATCTCTTTAAATTTAGGAGTCAATTGAATAAGGATTTATGGATATTAGAATCTATTTTAGAGAATATTTCAGCTATTGAGTTTTACCTATCAGACGCGAATGATTTAGAGCTTATATCAGTATTGAAAAATTGTGATTTGCTAAATAGTTTTACTATAAACAGATTGTTAGAGAAGATTAACAAGGCAAATTTAAAAAAACTTAAAGTGGAACCGAACAATATTGACGAAACTGCCAAGAAGAAACTTTTGGAGTTTGATTACGGTGAAATTTTCGTTCATTTTGAGTTTTCAGAGGGGAAAAGCTGGTTTGACTTTAAAGAAGATCTAAATAGTATAACACAAAAAATGCTTTCAGATTTTACTGAAAAATCTAAGAATGGAATTGTATTAAAAAAGACACTTTATAAGACCTTATGTTCCGGCGACAAAAAAAACGACATTCAATTTCCAGATTTCAAATTAAGTTCAAAAAGTAAATCTAAAGAATTTAATGAGGATAGTATTCAAGATTTATTCTATGCTATTGAATATTCAAAAAAGGGAAAGCTGATGATACCAAATACCGATATAAAGTTAATTGTATTACCATCGGGAGATAATATTAAAGCGGAAGATTATTTGCAGTTCCAAAAATCAGGGAACGAAGAAGAAGTCAAACAAGCTAATACACAATTGTCTGATGAAATAGAACCGCTCTTTGATATTTTTAGTACTGAAAATGATGCAATCACAACATTTGATTTAATATTTACAAAAAAAGGAGGTACCACATCTCCAGATGTAGATTTATTAGAGATATCAGGAATTGAAAAAAGCACTTTAAGAGAGACTCAACAGAGGATTGCAGAAGTAAATAGAGTAATCCAGAAAGAAAAAAAACAATATTTGCACTACATTTCAAAAGAATTATTTCCTTTTCGGATAAGTAGTTCAATTAGATATATTCTTGGCACCCCATTATCCGATAGTAGTGGTAATGTTATTTTTAAAGCAAATAATCGTTATCAATCCCATTTACTAAAAGTCTTACCGCTAATTTATTCGAATAACTACCATTCCGATAATTCGCTTCTTTCCAGCTTTATTAACAATTCCGAGTTTTCAATTCGAGCGGGTGATTCAAAGTATAATTTTCTAAAATTCGACTTAAAATTTTTATTATCAATTCAAAATAATCAAAAAAATAAATTTATGGACATTATCAATTCGCAAAGCTACCAACTTGGGAGTTTGTTGGGAACATTAGCTAAAAATTTTGCAGGAGCAAATTCTCCAATCAAATCGTTTGAAAAGAATTATGTAGGTAATTTATCTCGAAGGATTAGCAACCTTTCAGATTTTATCAAATTAAAAAATGACATAGAGCAGAAGCTTATAATGCATGAAAAAACCAATTTTACTTATCAAGTTTCTTATGAGCTTGCTCAAAAGGTAAAAGATTTTCATGGCTCTTACAATAAGGAGGAATGTGCATTTGGCTTCTTTGAAAGTTATTTTAAGCCTATTCCTAAAAAGGAAAATCAGGAAACGGATACAGCAACTGAAAATAATTAAATACTAATCATTAAATTTTTTAAAAAATGGAAAATAACAAAACAATTCAACACAAATCAGAAATTTTGTTCTTGTATGATTCTACATACAACATTCCCAATGGAGACCCATTTACTGGTGAACAGCGTTACGATGAAGAAACTAAAAAAATTTTGGTAAGTGATGTTCGCATGAAAAGATTTGCAAGAACCTATTTTGAAGGAAAAGGGTTACCGATTTATGTATCTGAAAAAACTGGAGCGGGAAAAACCGATTCCAAAAATGTTTTAACATGGATAGCTCAAAATAGGAATCCAGAAAAGAAAACAGATATTTCGGAAATTTTGAAAGAACAATTGGATGTTCGTTTGTTTGGAGGAATTTCTACATTAGGTGATGAAGCTAAAAAAATCAAAGTAGATGGTAAAGAATGTGTAAACGGACATGTTCAATTTACCGGACCAGTTCAGTTTGCCCTACTAAATCCCTCCCTTAATTGTGTTAACTTGAGAATGCATCAGAACACAACTCATTTTACATCTAAAGCGGAAAACACTCAAGGATCAATTGGCACTACAACTGTAGTCCCATATTCAGTGATACAAATTCACGGTTGGTTAAATCCTAAAGTGGCTGAAACTTCTGGAATGACTGATAATGATTTAAAAGAACTATTTGAAGGATTATGGTATGGTACGAGTGGTGAAGGCAGCTCTCATTCCAGAACTAAATCAGGTCAAAATTCTCTTCTTTTATTGGAAATAGTGTATGCCGAGTCGAACAAAAAGATTTATGGAGTTGATCAATTGATTTCATTAAATAATAAAGATGATAAAAACGATGAACAGTTGCGATCCATTGAAGATTTTGATTTCAACTTCACTAAACTAATTGAGATAGCTAAATCCGACAAAGTGCAAAAAATCAGATATTACACGGAAATAGATAAGATTAAAACTATTTTAGAAGAGAAAGACAAATTTGAGAAAATTCAATTTTAAAAATTTAAAAAAATGAAAGCAATTCAGTTTATAGTTGAGGGAAATTGGGCTCATTTTAAAAAACCCGAGACTAATAACAACCCACTTTCGCATGATTTAATTACCAAAACGGCTCTTATCGGTATGATAGGAGCTGTAATTGGAATTGAACGACAAGATATGAAAGCAGTTTTTCCCATTTTATCAGAAAACTTACTTTACGGAGTCCAGTTAAGAAATTTCGTTAAAAAGGTATCTTGGGGATTCACTAGTAAAACCGCTATTAATCCAACGGCAACAGGCTCTCCAAAATATTTTGAATTTCTCAAAAATCCAAAATTCAAAATCACTTTAGCTTTGAAAAATGATGATTCGGAAGAAATGTTTCAGAAATTTTCAAATGCTTTACTAAAAGAGGAGGCGATATACCCACCAGTTCTTGGTTGGCATAATTGTCCTGCGGATTTAAAGTTTATTTCAGAGGGTGAAGTTTCAGTAGTCCGAGAAGAAAAGTTCACTACAAGTTCTTTTATTTCGACTAATCACAAACCGGAACTGACTGGTGAATTTAGAGTTGGATTTGATAAGTTGCCTACATATCAAAATGATGATTTTTGGAATCTTCCTGATAAATACGAACAGGTTATTTACCCCGATTATCCTAATGAAATAACAGTTCGTGGAGTCTGTTTTGAGTACAAAACAGGTGATTCGGAAACAGAAAAATTATGGTTGATGTAAATAAATTAAAATCGCATTCAAATAAATTGCTTTTTACCCATGTGGAGGGAGTTTTGGAGAATGTGAAAAAAATTACAGCTCAACTATCTATTTCTAAAATAGCTGAGTTAGCTGCTATTTTTCACGATTTGGGAAAAATCAACCCATATTTTCAACAAAAATTACTGAGTGGGAAAAGTAATGGTTATAGTCATCATGCTTACCTGTCTGCTTTTGTGTTTTATGCTTTTTGTGTGGATAAAAAGAACATAGATGGGATAAATAATTTCTTTGGCAAACAAATTTCCAAATCAGATTTAATCGCATTATTGGTTATCATCGCTAAACATCATGGTAACTTGCCCGATTTTAGACCAGTTGGAAATCTTGAGGCAGTGCCATACATAATTAGTAAGGATGAAATAATTTCGCTGTTCAACTTTTTGGATGACCATGCAGAAATACTACCCATTGAAGGTTTTATAAATTATTTTTCAGAAATCAAATCTCACAATAAAGTCCATCACCTTTTAAATGAATTAAAAATTAGAAAGGCTTTTAAAGAAGGTATTATTTTTAATAATCCAACAAATCACAATTCTTTAGATTTTTTTCAAGAAACTCAATTTTCTTTTTCTGCACTGATTCAAGCAGATAAGGCCGATGCAATAAATACGCCTATAATTGATGATGATATCAACAGAGTGAAGGCTCTCTGCGAAATATATCCCGAAAGGCTTGAACAGTACATTTCTAAATTCAATAATGATTCAGAACTTAACAAAGTTAGAACTCAAATCAGAAAAGAGGTAGTGAAAAATATAACGACCGAACTTAAAGGCAACAATAGGGTTTTTGAATTGACCGCACCTACAGGCTCGGGCAAAACCATTATGTTATTATCACTAGCCACTGAAATTATTCACAAAAAAGGTGATTATAGAATTATTTATGCACTTCCATTTTTGTCAATTACAGAACAAGTAGAAAAAGAAGTTCTTGAAATTTTTAAGGATTTTAAAAACGAGGGTTTTATTCAAAGAATTGATTCAAAATCAATAAATCCAAGATACGATATTTTACAAAAAGAATTAGATAAAAATCCCGACGAAGCAAAAATGAAAGAACTCGAATTTTTAGCTTTTCAAGAACAAATTTTCGCCTATCCATTTGTAATTACGACATTTGTTCAGTTTTTTGAAACGCTTTTAAGTAACAAAAATTCAACACTATTAAAGCTTCCAAATTTGTCTAAATCGATTATTCTTATTGATGAAATTCAATCTTTACCTCCAAGGTTGTATTCCTTTTTTGTAGCATATTTATCCAAGTTTTGTGCAAAGTTTGACTCCTATGTAGTAATTTCAACAGCTACTCAGCCGAATTTTAAACTCCAAAATAAAGCGGAAGTTATTGATTTTTTCAAAGATTATGAGCCTCCCAAACCATTGCTGAAATTTGAGAAATATTTTGAGAGCAAAGTATTCAATAGATATCAAATAGATTATAAAAAAGAACCAATAAATCTTGAAGAACTGACCCAATTGATTATTTGTGAAAATAACTCTGTTTTAGTTATCGTTAATACGATTGATGACAGTAAAGAGTTATTTGAAAACTTAAAAGAATTTATTTCCGAAGATGAAGTATTTCTTTTAAATACTCATTTTACACCAAAAGATAGAAAGGCTAAAATTCAAACAATAAAAGTGAGGCTTAAAAGTAATCTAAAAACAATTCTGGTTTCTACTCAATTGATAGAAGCAGGAGTTGATATTGACTTTCCCATTTTATATCGGGATTTTGCTCTTGTTTCTAGTATTGTTCAATCCGCAGGAAGATGTAATAGAAATGGAAAAATGAAGAAATTGGGTCAAGTTGTGGTTTTCAATTTACATAAAAATGGAAAAAGTAGAGCTAATTTAATATACGGAACTGGGAAAGACAAAGATATCTTGAAATTCACAAAAAATGCAATCGGAGAGGCTGTCAGTTTTCAAGAAAGTGAACTACTTCCGATACAACGCATATTTTTTGATAGGATATCACAGGAATTGAATTTTGGACAACACTCTCAAAAGGAAGGAAAAATTGAATTTAATTTTATTAACGATATGAAAGATTGTGCATTTGATAAAATCGGAAAGTTCCAACTTATTGATGAATACGAATATGGAATCATAAAGCAATATTTTGTTGCAGATAACGAAAAGGATAAAAGATTTGAAACTTTGTTGTCTTTGAAGGAAGAAATGGCTCAGTTTTTAAAAAATAAGGAGAGCGATATTGGCAAGATGAAAAATATTAGAATAAAAATTAAGAATCAGTTGAAGGATATGGCTAACAATATTGTTTCAGTTCGTATTAAACCCAAAAATCAAGAACCTGTATTAGGCTATAATGAAGATTGTTTTGATATCTGGAAAGTTAGTACAGAATCCTATTCAACTGATAACGGTATTGATTTAAAAGGTGGTGAATATTTTTTATAATCTCACCTTTCATTTTACTAAAATTCATTATATTTGCATTATGATTCAAAAAAAAATGAAAAAAAAGCAAATTAATACGCTGTTTCAAGAACATTTAGATTTATTTACTGCAACTGAAATTATCAACATGTTTTAATTTGCTTTTTAGGTAAAGCATTATTTGAATTTGCTTTTTCAAAAAGCATTTTGTATCTTTGCTTTTTCAAAAGAACAATATTTAATGTTTTCAAAGGAATTAGATATGAAAAAACGATTATTACAAATAGCTGAAAAACGTAAGACTAGTGTGCAGATGAAATTTGTGCGCTACCTCTACCATGAAATAGCATGGGAGCAAAGGCTCATTCTTATTAAAGGTGCTAGGGGTACAGGAAAAACAACTTTACTTTTACAACGCTTTCAACAGCAAACAAAAAATGCGATATATTTAAGTTTAGATGACTTTTATTTTGAGTCTAATCGTTTATTGTTGCTGATTGAAGATTTATATAAAGATGGTTTTAGGCAGTTCTATTTAGATGAAGTACATCAATATGAACACTGGTCAAAAGATTTAAAAAACTTATATGATAACTATGAGGATATAAAAATTGTAGCTACAGGTTCATCTGCGTTGAAATTAGAAACCGGAAAAGCAGATTTGTCTCGTAGAATGACAGTCTATCAATTGTATGGCATGTCTTTTAGAGAGTTTGTTGAATATGAGACAGGGATGCAAATGGCTACTTTTACTTTAAGGGAGATTTTGGAAAATCATCAACAGATAGGCAATAAAGTCAATGATTTAATTAATCCGCTAAAATTTTTTGTCGATTATCTAAAGCATGGTTATTACCCGTTTTATAAAAAAGAAAAAAAATTCTATCATCAAAAATTACAGCAGATAATACAACTAAGTTTGGATATTGATTTGCCTTCAGTAGAAAACATTAATTTTACAACTATTAAAGGTATGAAAAACTTACTGTACATACTTAGTCAGATTGTGCCTTATACTCCGAATATTCAAAGCTTAGCGACAAAAATTGACAGTCAACGCAATTTTGTTTTGATGGCTTTAGATTTAATGGAGAAAAGTAGCATACTCAATTTGCTAAGGAGAGACAGTCAAAGTACAAGCTATTTACAAAAACCTGAAAAGATTTTTTTGGAGAATCCTAACTTGGCTTATGTTTTTTCTGAAAATAATACAAATATTGGCAATCTGCGAGAAACATTTTTCTTAAATCAACTTAAAGTAAAACATGATGTAAAGGCACCCAAATATGGAGATTTTATGCTTGATAATACTTATACTTTTGAAGTGGGCGGGGCAACAAAAACTCAAAATCAAATTTCAGGAATTCCGCTTGCATACATTGCAGCAGATAATATTAGATTTGGGAGTCAAAATAAAATTCCTTTATGGCTTTTCGGATTTTTGTACTAAAAATAATTTTTTAAAATAATAATGAATCTTACCGGCACACATATCAATTATTACCGACTTTGTAAACGAAAACTTTGGCTTTTCTGTTATGATATACAAATGGAACAAACATCGGATAAAGTTGCAGACGGCAAAGTTATAGAAGAAGAGTCTTATGCACAACGAAGCGAAAAATATTCTCAAATAGAACTTTCCTATGACTATGCAGAAATTAGGCTTAGTGGTAAGATAGATTTTATTGATATTAGAAATAAGATTTTACACGAAACTAAAAGGAGCAATAAAGTTGAAGATGCACATATCTGGCAGGTGAAATTTTATTTATGGCTTATGAAACTGAATGAAATTGAGGTGAATAAAGGAATTATAGAATACCCAAAACTTAGAATTACAGAGGAAGTTTTTTTAATTAATTCAGATATTGAATATTTAAAAAAAGTGATTTTTGAAATAAAAGATTTAATAAATACTAAGACTTGTCCTGTAGTTTTAAATGCAAAAATATGTAAAAGTTGTAGTTATTATGACTTTTG
>JALOAQ010000007.1 GCA_023228725.1 Bacteroidales bacterium
TAACCTTGAAATGCCTGTTGTAAATTATGACAGAAGTAAGTTTTCTGAAATTGCCTTAACTAAGTTTATCAAAGGAGCCAATTTAGATTTCAAAACAACTGATAATACTTTTCTTGAATATTTAGCTGACTTTGGGGCAATGGAATGGAGTAAAGATAAAAGTCAATTTATTCCTACTGGTTATGGTATTTTGCTTTTCGGTCAAAACCCAAGATCCAAATTTAAAAATGCTGTTTTAAAAGCCCATGTAACTTATGGTAAAAATAAAATTGAACCTAAGGATTTTGATGATGCTTTAGTTCTCTTACCTGATCAGATAGAAGAATGGTTAAAAAAGGTTTTACCTTTATCAAAAGATACCAGTGGTTTTAAGAGAAAAGATGTTCCTGACTTCCCAATTGAAGTACTTCGTGAAGCTATTGTAAATGCTTTGGTGCATAGGGATTACGAAATTGAAGGGGCAAAGTGCGAGATTAAGATTGATGATAATTTAATTATTGTAACAAGTCCTGGCAAACCACTACCTGCAATTACCATGGAGGAACTAAATACTTTTGAGGCTCCCTCTTTAAGTCGAAACCCCATTATTACATATGTTTTTAATTTAATGGATTACGTAGAGGAAAAGGGATTTGGGATGAAAACTTTTAAATCCTTAAATGAAGAACACGGATTACCTATTCCTAAATATATTTTTAAAGAACCATTTTTAACACTAACATTTCCAAGAACAACTGAAGCTGTAAAAGAAGTTATAAACAAAGGAGAAATTGTAGGTCTGAGTGCTGAGGAATTGAAAAACTTTGAGATATTCAGAAAGAATAAACCTATATCAAAATCAGAATTTGTTGTGTTTAGTGGTTTAGCAACAAGAACGGCTGAACGTTATTTAAAAGAGTGGATGGATAAGGGTTTATTAAAGAGAGTCGGAGCTGGCCCAAGTACTAAATATAAAATTAATGAATAATAATCTCGCCATTATCCCGCCAAAACGGCGAGATATATCTTGATAAAACGTATATTTTTAGCAATCTCGCCATTATCTCGCCTCTTTGGCGAGATAAATTAGTTAATCAAAATATGAACATAGTAGTGAGATTGAATGAACGATATATATTTTAAAAGCATTAAAAACTGAACTGAATGTTTTAACCCAACCCTACACAGCTACACACGACCTGTTCCGTTTTATTAAGGGATTGCCAAGACGCACCAACCAACGCTGAAAACCAACGCTTGGCAAAGAGTGTGTCTGTCCCAATGGATGAAAAAGAAATTATCAAAGCATTTAGGAGATTTAATACCCATAAGTGCTGAAATGGGTGAAGAAGAAAAGTTAGAAATTATCCAAGCCGAATTTGAGCGTTTAAATGCCCCTAATCATCCTGTACGTCTTGCCATAGAAACATTGGATAGCGTGGAAGAAGTGAGGATTATTAAGGAGGCTTTGAGCTAGCTTTTGGGTATTTATATTTAATTTAAAATAAAATAGTAAATGCTTTTGGATTATGAGAATTATTAGTAGATTTGTGGGGATAATACGCAACGGACTGGTGGGGGGGGAGTATGGAAGAGTTTGGAGCGTGGAGGGAGTTGTGTACAAGGAGAGAGAAATATAATCAAAAAACTAAAGTCAAAAATTGATGAAAGAGATTGAAATAAAACAATTGGGATACAATTTAAAGCAAGCCAAAAAAGATGATTTGCCCCAACCCATAGTTTTCTTAGGAGCTGGTGCCTCACGTACCGGAAATATTCCTTTAGCAGCAGAAATTGAAAAGGATATTCTTGAAATGTACTCTGACAATCCAAGTATTGAAAAATTAATACAAAATAAAAGGACATATGCTAATTTGATGGAATGTTTATTACCCAATCAACGAAATGAGTTACTAAAAAAGTACATAGAAAAAGCAAAAATTAATGTTACACATATTTACTTGGCTCAATTAATGAATGAAGGTTATATAGATTATGTACTTACCGTTAATTTTGATAACTTAATGTTGAGAGCACTAGCTTTGTATAATATATTCCCCCCTACCTATGATATGGCTATTCTCAAAGATTTGACCACTACCACCTTCAAGGAAAAATCTGTTGTATATCTTCACGGACAACACCATGGGCTATGGCTTCTAAATACACCTGAAGAAATGCAAAAAGTTATGAATACTGTGTCGAGTATTTTTCACAGCATAAAAAACCAAAGACCATGGATTTTTATCGGTTACAGCGGAGATGATCCAATATTTGAACATATTAAAAATCTCGGAAGATTTGACAATGGACTTTATTGGATAGCCTATAAAGATAATGACCCAAATGAGAAGGTACGCGAATTCCTTAATCTTCCAAATACAAATACCTCTATAGTCAAAGGTTACGATTCTGACTCTTTCATGATTAAATTAAACAATGAGCTCGGGTTGCCGCAACCTTTGATAATTGATAAACCCTTTTCCACTTTAGGATACATGCTTGATGAGATTGTAGATATTGATGATCAAGAACACTATAAGTATGTGAAAGAGCGGTTGGATATTAACAAAAAACAAGTTAAAAAAGCTGTTGATATTTTTGAAAAAGGAAAGCTTGAAAACAAAAATCTTTCTGAAAATAAAGTAGATAATTTGAAAAAGGAAATAATTAAAATGATAATTTCTGAAAATTACGAAGAGAAAAATATTGTTGAATTCGAAATGAAATTAAAGGATAATTCTGACGATGAAGCTAACAACTTACTTGCTGGATTATACTCTAATTGGGGAGCAAATCTAGTAAGTCAGGCAAAAACCAACGAAGGAAAAAAGATTGAGGAATTATTCCGTAAAGCGTTTGAAAAGTATCAAAAGGCTATAGAAATTAAACCTGACTTCTATCAAGCTTATTACAACTGGGGGTATTGTTTAGCAAATCTGGCAAATACCAAAGAAGGAAAAGAGGCGGAGGAATTGTTCCGTGAATCGCTTGAAAAATACCAAAAGGCTATAGAAATAAAACCTGACCTCCACGAAGCACATAATAACTGGGGGCATTATTTAGGGAATCTGGCAAAAACCAAAGAGGGGGTAGAAGCAGAAAAATTATTCCGTGAAGCCTTTGAAAAATACCAAAAGGCTATTGAAATAAAACCTGACTTCCACGAAGCATATAATAACTGGGGGGCTGATTTAGTTGATCTGGCAAAGGCCAAAGAGGGGGAAGAGGCGGGGGAACTGTTCCGTGTAGCCTTTAAAAAATACAAAAAAGCTATAGAAATAAAACCCGAATTCCACGAAGCCTATTATAACTGGGGTACTAGTTTAGTAAATCTGGCAAAGATTAAAGAGGGGAAAGAAGCGGAGAAATTGTACCGCGCAGCGTTTGAAAAATACCAAATGGCTATATCAATAAAACCCGGCTTCCACGAAGCCTATTACGATTGGGGGACTAATTTAGTAAATCTAGCGAAAAGCAAAGAAGGAGAAGAAGCGGAGGAATTGTGCCGAGAGGCATTTGAAAAATACCAAAAGGCGATAGATCTTGGAGGTCAGTGTTATAATTTAGCTTGTTTATATGCTATAAAAGGTAAAACAAAAGAAGCACTACATTGTCTAAATTTAAGTTTATCAAATTCTGAAATTGATAAAAATTATGTAAAAAAGGATGATGATTGGAAGAATTATTTAGATAATTTAGAGTTTATTAAAATACTGAAAAAATATTAATAAAAAAGCACAGCTACTTGTAGGCGTTTAACTCAATGGAGGGTTCAGTCAATATCCTACGACAGTTCTTCGATTAAACATTTGTTCTTTGATTTATACCATCCCCCTTTTCCCATTTTGCAAAACCTAAAACCAACACCCCATCTAGATTATACGTAATTCCATCAATAAAGTTTCGTTTTTTGTGCTAAAATCGGTTCGAGTTTTAAAAGTCGAACCGATTTAATTTTATTGGGGTAGTTTTTATGAATATTAAAAATTCAACTCCTTCAGAGTTGCTTCTATTGTTGATACATAACCCGAGTTTCACTCGGGCTTATTAACATTCAAGTCCTTTGGACTTGATGAGTATAAAATAGACAAGATAAAATATTTAAGGTTTTGAAAACATGCAGTAAGCACAAAAATCAAATGAAGCTGTAAAGAAATTTCATTCAAAAAGTGCATGAAGTGGTCGAATTTAAATAGCCGTAGGTTGCTACCTACGGCTATGAATGATATCAGAAACCGCGACTCTGAAGGAGTCGAACAAAATTATTATTATTATAAAGTTTCGTTTTTTGTACTCGAATCGGTTCGAGTTTTAAAACTCGGTGTTTTTTTAAGAAAATTAAATTAATATTAAGCCCAAATATTAGAATTTATTGTTAATTTTGTAGGGGATAATACGCACCAAATTGGTGAGGTGTTTGGGGATTGGGGAAGTTTGGAGCGTGGAGGGAGTTGTGTACAATGTGATGAGTAAGGGTGGCAGCCTCACAATTATTGAATTAAAAGAGACAAGGTATAGCCTTAAAATGAAATAAAAATTGTAACTTTACAAAATGGCAGGAAAAGAAAAATTAACTATAAAAAGGCTTATAGAAGAAGCTAATTATTTTTGTGTTTCAGAATCGAAATATAAAAATAAGGAACTTTATGGTATAACAGATGGAAAAGCAGTTGGAACCTATATTGAACATAAATTTGAAAAGTATTTAAACAGTAAATACACTCTAAAAATTGGATCTTCTGCAAGTGGTATTGATTTACCTTCTGAAGACATTAAAACTGATATCAAAGTAACATCAATAAAACAGCCACAATCTTCTTGTCCTTTTAAAGATGCTAGGCAAAAGATTTTTGGACTTGGATACAATATTTTAGTTTTCGTTTACGAGAAAACGGATGATCCAAAAACTGAAACAACAACTTTAAATTTTGTTAGTTGCTCATTTATTGACAAAGAACGAACAGCAGATTATACAACAACTTTTCGCTTGCGTGAAATGCTTAAAGATAAAGCAAATGAAGCAGACATCATTGCTTATTTGCAGGATAAAAATATTCCTGCTGATGAGATTACACTATCTCTGTTAGCTAAACAAATTTTAAAAAGTCCACCACAACAAGGTTATTTAACTATTTCAAATGCTTTGCAATGGAGATTACAGTATCACCGAATTGTTGAGTTAAGTGAAAAGATTAAAGGAATTACCAAAATTGTTTAGAAAAAGAAAACGTGAAAAAAGTATTTGAAGCAAATATAACTCATCAAGTTTTAGATTATCTGAATGATAATATAGAAAGCGTTTTTTCTATTGAAAAGGCTAATCAAAAAATGTTTGATGCCTTTGGCTTTTTACATTTTTTTGATAATACTGAAGATTTGCAATTACTCAAAGAAACTCTTTCCATTTCCCCAAATATCATTTCAGAACCCGACAGAGCCGAATATGGCGACTTTCAAACTAATACAGAATTAGCAAACAAAGTTGCTTTTCAACTTAAAACAAAAAACATTTCTCCTGATATTGTCCTTGAACCAACTTGTGGAAAAGGTAATTTTATTCTTGCTTGTTTGAAGCAGTTTACGGGTATCAAAAAAGTTTTCGGAATTGAAATTTACAAGCCTTATGTTTGGCAAACTAAGTTCAATATTATAGATTTTTATTTAAGCAATCCGACAAAAAACAAGCCTGAAATTTCAATCATTCATAGTAGCGTTTTTGATTTTGATTTTAAAACTATCTACAAGGAAAATCACACAAAAGAAATTTTAATAATTGGTAATCCACCTTGGGTAACAAACTCAAAATTAGGCAGTTTAAATTCGTTAAATCTTCCAAAAAAAACAAATTTTAAAAACCATAATGGATTAGATGCAATTACAGGAAAAGGTAATTTTGATATTTCCGAGTATATTACTATGATGATGATTGAGACCTTTCAACATCAAAAAGGTAACATTGCTTTATTGGTTAAAAACACTGTAATAAAAAATATCGTATTCGACCAATTCAGAAAAAAATTCAGCATTTCAAACATTGAAAAATATCGTATTGATAGTAAAATGGAATTTAATGTTTCTGTTGAGGCTTCGCTGTTTTATTGTCGCTTAAACTCAAATTCAACTTTTGGTTGTGCGGAGTTCGATTTTTACAACAATTCAAACGCAAAATTGAATTTCGGTTGGATATCTAACAAATTTGTTTCTAATTTTAGTGCTTATTCTAATACTGAACAAATTGATGGAAAATGTCCTTTTGAATGGCGACAAGGCATAAAACACGACTGTTCCTCTATTATGGAATTGGATAATGTGAATGGATATTTTATAAATGGACTGAAAGAAAAAATCAAATTGGAAAATGATTTAGTTTATGGTCTTTTAAAAAGTTCAGACTTAAAAAATTCAGTTATTAACGAAATAAGAAAGCATATCATTGTTACACAAAAAAAAGTTGGACAAGAAACTAATTATATTAAATATGACTTTCCAAAAACCTACAAATATTTAAGTGGACATCAAGACGTTTTTAGTGCAAGAAAATCGAGTATTTACAAAAATAAACCGCCATTTTCTATTTTTGGTGTTGGAGATTATTCGTTTAAGCCTTATAAAGTTGCCATTTCGGGACTTTACAAAACCTTTCATTTTACGCTTGTTCTTCCACAAAACGGAAAACCTGTAATGCTTGACGACACTTGCTATATGTTAGGATTTGACAAATTGGAATTTGCAATTTATTCTTTAATGCTTTTGAATTGTGAGAAAACAACCCAATTTTTGCAGTCCATAACTTTTGCAGACGCAAAAAGGACTTTCACAAAAGATGTTTTAATGCGTATTGACCTTTTGAAATTAACTCAAATAATTGACAAGGCTAAATTACAAAGAAAACTAAATTATATAAATGAAACATACAATTTTGACTTGACTTTAAACTATTGGAACGATTTTGTAAGCGAAATGACACCAAAAAAACATGGCCAAATGAAATTGTTTGCATAGTCATGCTAAATAATGGAAAGAATTTACTTTGATAAACAAATATTCAGTTACCTTCTTAAAGAAAACAAAAGCTATGTACAGACTTCTCAATATACAAACCAAAGTATTGCATATAAATGAGTTTATTCCCAAGTTCAAAATCTTGTCAAACAATTTTGAACCAAATACAGATACATTCTTCGACCTTTTATTCAATGATTTAAAAAACGGTTTGGTCATTAGTTCAAAATCATCAATTCAATATAGCAGACAGTCAACCATTATAAAGCCTAACGCAATTTATTTAGGCTATTTCAATAAGATTGACAGAATAAAAGAAGATAATCAGGTCTTTATATTTCTTTCCCGAACTACACATAATTATTCTTATTTCAGTTTTTACAGAGAATATGAGGGAGTGGTAAACAAAGCAGTAAAACTCTTCGGACTTGACAGAAATTTTAGAGGATAATATGATTGGGATATTGAAAACAAAGAAATTAAAGACGGAATATGGATAGGGAGGTTTTGGGATTTAGGCAAGCTTACAGTTCTACTTGATATAAACAAAGGAACAAGCAAATTAAGTTTGCAAATAACGACCAAATAAAAAAAAGCACTGTACATAACAAGGTGTTGCGGCAAGATAGGCTGAATGGCTTCGATTTAAAACTACTATAAGAATCCCGCCTGAGCGACAAACTGCCAACCATCAGTCTGTCTAAACCACTAACCACCAACTAAACAAAATCCTAAATTTCTAACCAGAAATTATTAAAAAACTAATAAAAAACAATTGATTTATAAAAAATATTGTTAATTTTGTGGGGAATACGCTATAAATTGGTGAGGTGTTGGGGAATTGGGGAAGTTTGGAGCGTGGAGGGAGTTGGTGGCAGACTAGGACGGTTACGCATCACGTATTACAGACGAAACACCTAAACAGTAAACCTTTATGAGCGCAAGAAAGACCCCTTAAAAACAAACTCTTAACGAATAAATCTGACTTTTTTTGAGAAAATTACTCATTTTTATGCGTTCTAGTAAGAAAAATGCTTATCTTTGCGAAATAATCTCAAAAAGAAAACAAGTATGTTACTTGAATTTAGTGTAGGCAACTATCTTTCATTCAGAGAAAGAAAAACATTGAACTTGGTAGCTTCAAGCATAAGCGACTATAAAGAAACTAATACCATAACTTCCGAAAGACATACTCTTTTAAAGGGAGCTATCATCTACGGAGCAAACGCAAGTGGTAAATCAAATTTCATTCGAGCTATGAGCACAATGAGAAGAATTGTTATGTCGTCCTTTCATCAAACATCAACAAAAACATTAGGTATTAAACCTTTTTTACTAAGCACAGAAACAGAAAAAAGTCCATCTTCTTTTGAGGTTTTGTTTGAGATTCTTGGAACACGATATAGATATGGTTTTGAGGTTACGGACAAAGCAGTCGTTGGAGAATGGCTTTATGAAGCTAAGAAAAATGTTGAGAAATTTTTGTTTCTAAGAGAAGGTGACGGTATTGAAGTTGCTCCTTCATATAAAGAAGCTGAAAACCTAGAAAGCAAAACAAGAGACAATGCCTTATTCTTATCTGTAATTGACCAATTTAATGGTGTTATAGCCAAAAGAATTATGAATTGGTTTAATAAATTCATTACTATTTCGGGATTAACTCATGAGAATTACGAAATGGTAACATTTAAAATGTTGGACGAAGAGAAAACAGCAAAAACTCTTGGCAATTTCTATGACCAATTAGATTTGGGCTTTGATGGGCTATCTATTGAAAAAGAAAAATTCAATTTAAAAAGATTTCCCGAAGACATACCAGAAGCATTGGTTAAATTAATGGTCAAAGATTTGGAAGGGGCTTTTCGCTTTAAAATAAAAACCTTACACAAAAAGTATAACAAAAACAATAAAAATATAGGTGATGTTGAATTTGATATGCGTAGTCAGGAATCAGCAGGAACAAACAAAGTTTTTAATATATCGGGACCCATTTTTGATGTATTGCAAGACGGCGGAGTTTTAGTAATTGACGAACTTGATTCAAGTTTACACCCATTACTGACTTTGGCTATTACGAAGTTATTTAATTCAGAAAAAGATAATTCTAAAAACGCACAGCTAATTTTCACAACTCACGACACAAATTTGTTTTCTTATGGTAATTATCGCAGAGACCAAATATATTTTGTTGAGAAGGATGAATATGGAGTTTCCGATTTATACTCATTGGTAGAATATCGCGAAGAAAACGGAGCAAAAGTTCGCAAAGACCGTTCATTTGAGAGTGATTATATTCAAGGCAGGTATGGTGCTATTCCATATATTGGTGATATTTCCAAAATTGTAGAGAAATGGCAAGAAAAATAAAAATCCCCAATCATATCAAGAAAAGGCACGAACGGACCGAATCTAAACGTTTAGAGGGCGTAAAATCTAAACGTAGATTCTTCTTGATTGTGTGCGAAGGGGAAAAATCAGAGCCCAACTATTTTGAATCTTTCAATAATAATTTACCCAAAGGTGTTTTGAACGTTTGTGCGTTCAAAATAGTAGGAACAGGACACAACACTGTTTCTCTTGTTAATAAGGCAATGACATTACGAAATAATTGGTAGGAACAAACAAATAGACCAATTGATAAATTTTGGATAGTTTTTGATAAAGATAGTTTTTCTGACCAATCTTTTAATTCAGCAATTCAAACCTGTATAGCAACACCTAATGTTGATTGTGCTTGGTCAAATGAAGCATTTGAATTGTGGTATTTACTTCATTTTCACTATTACAACTCAGGCGTAAGCAGGAAACAATATCAAGATTTAATAGAAAAAAACTTTAAGAAACAGGGATTAAACGGCTATAAATACAAGAAGAATAGCACTGAAATGTATTCCTTATTGGAAACATACGCAAACAAAGGAAATGCTATAAAACTAGAAAAACTATACTTTCGACAACAAAATTATTCAACTCAAAATCCTTGCACAATGGTTTATAAACTTGTTGCTGAACTTTTAGACTTGAAAAAACTTATAGAAGAAGAAAATCAATCATAAAATGCCAGCCACAAACAAATGTTTAGTGTAATGGAGGCGGACATTTTTTGTATGAAAATTTGCGCTAATTTTTAAACTGTGTGCTTAGTATCAAGTGTTGCGATGAAAACCCCCACTTTTCTCCCTTAGCTACTTAATATAATCATTTCTTAGTCTAATAATATCTTCTAATAAATCCGGATTTTCAAGGCCTTTTGTTGCTAATTCAAGAAAACTTTGTTTTAAGGGGTTTATAAAAGTTTCGTCTTCTAAACAAGAATATAATTCATTTATTTTGCCAAGAATTTCAAAATGAGAATGGAAAAAATCTAAATTCTTATCAAGATTATCATTTGTAGAGCTTAATCCTAAATAAGACAATTCTAACCAAAAGCCCGATAATGCCAAACAAGATAAACTATGCTGCTCAGATTTTGTAAAAAAATTATTTGCCTCAGCTAACAAACTGTCAACAATTAAAAATAATTCTTCATTATCCTGAATATTAGACTCCACTTTTACAATAAGATTTTCAAAATTTTTATCGCTAATAGCTAATTTTTCAGATAAAATCTTTAAACTTTCAAGATATTCCGTACATAATTTAACTCTCTCAAAATATCTAACATAAGCTAAATCAGCCATAAACATTCCAGATGCAAAACTTACTTCTTTGGTATTTAAGTAAATTTCAGCAGATTTATGATTTAATAAAATTTCAGAACTAAATTTTATCTTTATATCTTTTAAAACACTTATTATCTCGTTATATTGAGGAATCAATGTAATAATGCTATCATAAGTAATGTTTTTATCCTCAAATTTAATATCGCTTAAATCGGCTTTTATTTTTTTTCTTGTTTGCAAATTTTCGCAAGAAGTGAATAAAGCCACAATAATAAATACAGATAATAAAAAATGTTTTATCATAAAATTTCTATTTCGTCAATAAATATCCAAGAATCATTTCCTGCACTCAAATGCCAAGCTGGAAGTTTTCCATAGCTTTTTGCAGTAACTTTTATATATCTTGCTTTAAAATTTGAGGGTTTATTTTTAAATTCTTGAATTTTTACAGTAAAATCATCGTCAGGCATTAGGGAATTAGATTCGTAAATTTTTGTAAAATTAATTCCGTCATTTGAAGCAAAATAACTTACTTTTTTCGGGAAAAATATCCAAGACCTAATATCTTGCAAAAATCTTGCGTTGATAAGATTGATCTCTTTAATCTCTTTTAAATCTACAATAGCTTCAAAATCCTGAGCACTGTAACCTTGCCATAATCCACTTCTAAACCAAGCTTCGCCTTTAACAAAATCAATTAGTGCATTATCGCCTCCTGCTGTATATTGAGAGCTATATTGGCTAATAATTTCTATACTTCTATTGTCAGGAATAAAAATCAATTCTGCTTCAATAGTTTTACTCTGTTTTTTAGATGGAGATTTTGCATAAGCTTTTAGTTTTGTATCAAAATCAATTATTAAAGGTTTTTCATATTTTTTTGGTTTTTCATTTTCATCCTCACTTAATGTGTAAAAAATTTCAGCGTTTTTATCACTGCTTTCTATTGTTAACTCTAAATCTCCTCTAAAAGATCTGAAAGGCAGATTAGTAAAAGGTACAGCTGTAATTAAATTATCATTTATTTTAGATTGAAAAATATCTTTTTCATTAGTAGCTCTATTTTTTTCAGGTTCAGAATCCATAAAAAACTCTAATTTTCCGCCTTTCATAATATCTTGGTGAAGAATATATGATTTAGTATATTTTTTACCATTTAGTTTGACTTCTTTAAGATAAATATTTTTTTCAGAATTATTATGTGCAATTATTTCAAAATTATACCCATTTTCAAGCTGTATAGTTGCTTTATCGAAAATTGGACTTCCTAAATCATAAACTCCATTTGCAGGATTAACAGGATAAAAGCCCATTGCTGAAAATACATACCAAGCCGACATTTGTCCGCAATCTTCATTTCCACAAAGTCCATCAGGTTTTGAAGTGTAAAGTTCAGACATAATTTTTCTTGCCATTGCTTGAGTTTTCCATGGTTGAGCACTGTAATTATATAAATAAGCTGCATGATGACTTGGCTCGTTTCCATGAGCATACTGACCTATAAGTCCAGTTATATCAACTTGTTGATTTCCTGAAGTTTTGCTTTCTGCTTCAAACATTTGGTCTAATTTTTTTGAAAAATTTTCATTTCCCCCATGTAATTCTATAAAACCTATAATATCTTGAGGCACATAAAAACTATATTGCCATGAATTAGCTTCTGTAAAATTAAAATTCACTTCTTTTGGCTCGAAAGGCTCTTGCCAGGCAGCATTTAATTTAGCTTGCATAAAACCATTTTTGGGATTAAACACATTTTTATAATATTGAGCACGTTCAATAAATTCCTCATAAACTTCTTGCTTAGCCAAATCTTTGGCAAACATTGCAATACACCAATCATCATAAGCATATTCTAAAGCTTTTGACACAGATTCATGTTCTAAATCAAGCGGAATATATCCATATTTTTCAAATTCTTTTTTTCCTAATTCATTAGTTTTTGCAACAGAAATCATAGCTTCTAAAGCTAATTCTAAATCAAAATCTTTAATGCCTTTAAAATATGCGTCAACAATCACAGGCACAGAATGATAACCTATCATGCACATTGTTTCATTAGCTGAAAGTTCCCACATTGGCAAAACACCGCCATTTTTATAATGATTTAAAAAAGTTTTTATAAAATCCAAGCTTCTTTCTTGCTGAATAATTGTGTAGAGTGGGTGAGTAGCTCTATATGTATCCCATAAAGAAAAAACCGTATATGTATCATGTTGGGGATTATCATGAACATTTAAGTCAGTTCCACGATATTTTCCATCCACATCAGAATATATATTTGGAGCAGAATATACATGATACAAAGCTGAATAAAAAGCAATTTGGTCTTCTTTTTTACCACCCTCAATTTGTATTTTACTAAGTTCTTTATCCCAGATATTTTTAGCCTCAGTTTTTACTTTTTCAAAATCCCAATCTGTAATTTCGCTTTCAAGGTTTTTAATAGCTCCCTCTTCACCTGTTGCTGACAAAGCAATTTTTACAAAAACTTCATTATTAATATCTGAATCAACTTTAAAAACCAATCTATTATTTTTGCCAACATAAGACGAAATTGCTGCATTTTCAAAATTTTCCACAATATCTTTTTGGCAAATAATTTCGTCATCTATAATAATATCCGATTCAAAATCCACAATACTTACAGGTTCAGAAAATTCCATAGCAAAATATAAAATTTGATCTTCGGCCCATGATTTTGAGCGTCTTAATCCAACAAATCTTGTATTTGAAATTGGTTTTAAATAAGATTCTAAAACTTCGTCTCTATGTTCCAAATCAAATAAAATAAATTTTTCCTCAGGATTATCATAAATATATTTATGAAAACCAGTTCTTTCGCTGACTGTTAAATGTACATTTACCTTATTATCTTCTAAATATACTGCAAAATATCCGGGTTTAGCAATAGCTGTATTATGATTAAATTTTGAAGCTATTTTATTTTTACTAAAATCATTATCATAGTTTGAAAAAGGCATAATTAAAATATCTCCATAATCAGAAACGCCTGTACCACTTAAATGTGTATGTGTAAAACCATAAATAACAGAATCGCTATAATGAAAACCCGAACAGCCATCCCATCCGTCTAATCTTGTATCTGGCCCTAATTGCACCATTCCAAAAGGTAAAATAGCCGAGGGGTGAGTATGTCCATGAAAATCTGTTCCAATAAAAGGGTCAACAAGTTCTGAATATTCACCAATTATAAATTCTTGTTTAGCAGTTTTATAAAAAAATAAGAAATAAACTAAAGCAGAAATTACCGCTAAGGCTAAAATAGAAGGAAAAATTAATCTTTTCATAAATCACATTTTTTTCACAAAAATAAGAAAAAGAGCAAAAAATTAAAACTTGTTGTTTTACAGAAAGGTGTATTTTGTAGTTTTTGCATATTATATTTGTGATTTAGATTTTCCCTTCGTCAGCTAAGCTATAAAATGTTTTGTCGGCAATAATAATATGGTCTAAAAACTTAATATCGAAAAATTCGCAAGCCTTTTTTATTTTTATAGAAATTGCTATATCTTGTTGACTTGGATTATTATTTCCTGAGGGGTGATTGTGAGCAATAATAATAGATTGAGTTAAATGTTCTAAAAGATATTTCATAATAAGTTTTACATCTATAATTGTACCAGCTGTACCTCCAATACTTATCATCTTACTAGCAATAATTCCATTTGCTCTATTTAAAAGTAAAATATGAAATTCCTCATGGCTTAAATCACCAAGTATTGGTTGAAAATAGTCAAAAGCATCTTGACTTGATTTAATAAATTTTTGTTCTAAGGCTTCCTCTTGTTTTCTTCGTCTTCCCAATTCTAAAGCGGCTAATATAGTACTTGCTTTTGCTATTCCTACTCCTTGGTATTTCATCAAATCTTTGGCTGATTTTTTTCCTAACAAATTCAAATTATTTGAAACATCAGCCAAGATAGTTCTAGATAACTCAATTGCTGACTGATTGGCAGATCCAGAGCTTAATAAAATTGCAAGTAATTCTACATCACTAAGAGCTTGCGTTCCTTTTTGTAAAATTTTCTCACGCGGTTTATCATCTTCTGCCCAATATTTTATAGACTTTTTTGCTTTCATAAAATTTAAAATCTTTTGTAAAAATACAAATAATATATAAACAAAAAAACTGTTACGATATTTCGCAACAGTTTATAATATGTTTTTAAATTTTATTTTAAGCTAATGAATTTACGTGTTTAGCTAAAGATGATTTAAGGTTAGCCGCTTTATTAGTATGAATAATATTTTTCTTAGCAAGTTTATCAAGCAATGCAGTTACTTTTGGTAACATTTCTTCTGCTTCGGTTTTAGTTGTTAAAGCTCTTAAATCACGAACAGCATTACGAGTAGTACGCGCATAATATTTATTGTGTACTCTTCTTGCTTCACTTTTTCTAATTCTTTTTTTTGCGGACTGATGATGTGCCATAATATTTTTATTTTCTAATAATTAAAACTATTTTTATTTTCTAAAATCGGACTGCAAAGATACAATAAATTTTTATTCAAACAAGTTTTGGAGTAAATTATTTTTGTTTATTGAAAATTCTTAATAAAAAGGTTTTTACAATGGAAATAAAAAGAGGCTGTCTCTTTTTGAGTCAGCCTCTTGCTATATATTGATTTATTGCTTCGCCCCCAAACCAAAGAGGGGCTACTATTTTTATTTTTTAATAATTACATCATTCCGCCCATGCCTCCCATTCCTGGGTTTGGCATTTGCATTTCTGCTTCGTCTTCTTTATCTTCTGCAATTATGCACTCTGTTGTAAGCAACATTCCAGCTATACTGGCAGCATTTTCTAAAGCTACTCTGGCCACTTTAGCAGGGTCAATCACACCAGATTCAAATAAATTTTCAAAAACATCAGTTCTTGCGTTATATCCGAAATCGTCTTTACCTTCTTTAATTTTTTGAACAACTACCGAGCCTTCTTTTCCTGCATTTTCGACAATTCTACGAAGTGGCTCTTCTAAAGCTCTTAAAATAATAGAAACGCCAAGTTTTTCGTCTTCATTATCTAAGTTCAATTCTTTCAAAGCTGGGATAGCTCTAATATATGCTACACCACCTCCAGGTATAATACCTTCTTCAACAGCTGCGCGAGTTGCCGACAAAGCATCTTCGTATCTATCTTTTTTCTCTTTCATTTCAACTTCAGTAGTAGCACCAACATATACAACAGCAACACCACCTGCAAGTTTAGCTAATCTTTCTTGTAATTTTTCTCTATCATAGTCGCTAGTTGTTATCTCCATTTGTTTTTTAATCTGAGCAACTCTGGCTTTGATTTGCTCTTTATCGCCTGCACCGTCAACTATTGTAGTATTTTCTTTATCAATCACAACTTTATCAGCACGACCTAGTTGAGAAATATCAGCATTTTCTAATTTCAATCCTCTTTCTTCAGTAATAACTTCGCCACCAGTAAGGATTGCAATATCTTGAAGCATTTCTTTTCTTCTATCTCCAAAGCCTGGAGCTTTAACAGCAGCAATACGTAAAGTCCCGCGTAAACGGTTCACAACTAGAGTTGCCAATGCTTCGCCTTCAATATCTTCTGCAATAATAAGCAATTGTTTACCTTCTTGTGCAACAGGTTCTAATACTGGTAGCAAATCTTTCATAGAAGATATTTTTTTATCAGTAATTAGAATATAAGGAGATTCTAAAACAGCTTCCATTTTTTCGCCGTCTGTAATAAAATAAGGAGAGATATATCCTCTATCGAATTGCATTCCTTCCACAACTTTAACTTCTGTTTCAGTTCCTTTTGCTTCTTCAATTGTAATAACTCCTTCTTTTTTTACTTTTTCCATTGCTTTTGCAATATCTTTTCCAATATTACTGTCGTTGTTGGCAGAAACCATTGCAACTTGTTCTATTTTGCTAATATCGTCTCCAACAGTTTTGCTCATTTTTTTAATTTCTGCGACAACAGTTTTCACAGCTTTATCAATACCGCGTTTCAAGTCCATTGGGTTTGCACCTGCAGTAACGTTTTTAAGTCCCACATTAACAATAGATTGAGCTAAAAGTGTTGCAGTAGTTGTACCGTCACCAGCATCGTCATTAGTTTTTGAAGCAACTTCCTTAACCATTTGAGCACCCATATTCATATTAGGGTCTTTAAGTTCTATTTCTTTAGCAACGGTAACTCCGTCTTTTGTAATTTGTGGAGCACCAAATTTTTTCTCAATAACAACATTTCTACCTTTAGGTCCTAATGTAACTTTCACAGCATCAGCTAGAGCGTCAACACCTTTTTTTAGTAAATCTCTAGCTTCTATTTCAAATTTAATTTCTTTTGCCATAATATTTTTACAATTTTAAGATTTTATAATTATTATTCGATAACTAATAAAATGTCGGATTGGTTCATTATTAGATAGTCAACATCATCGACTTTAATTTCGGTTCCGCTGTATTTTCCAAACAAAACCATATCACCAACCTTAACTTCCATTTTTTCACCTTCTTTTGCGCTTCCTACCGCAACAATTTTACCTTTAAGAGGTTTTTCTTGTGCTGAATCTGGGATAATAATTCCACTTGATGTTTTTTGTTCTGCGGCAAGTGGTTGAATAAGTACTTTTCCCGCCATTGGTCTTCCAATTTTTGTCATATCTCTTTTTTTTAATTTTAGTTAAACAATTATTATTATATTAATATACAAAATCCGATTTGCCAAAACTATGCCATTTGTAAAAACATGACAAAACATTCAGACAAATCGGATTTTAGTTTTTCTAAACTGACAAATTGTCTATTTTTTTAAGAATTTAAAATTTTCTCCTAAGTAAATTGCATTTTCACCTAGTGCTTCTTCAATTCTTAATAATTGGTTATATTTTGCAACTCTATCACTTCTTGAAGCAGAACCTGTTTTAATTAAGCCTGTATTTAAAGCCACAGCTAATTCAGCAATAAACACGTCTTCGGTTTCTCCTGAACGGTGGCTAATAACAGAAGTATAAGAATTATTATGAGCCAAACTTACAGCTTCTATAGTTTCGCTAACTGTACCTATTTGATTTAATTTTATCAAAATAGAGTTTGCTGTTTTTTCTTTAATTCCTTTTGCTAAACGAGCTGGATTAGTAACGAACAAGTCGTCTCCAACTATTTGAATTTTATCTCCTAATTTGTCTGTCATTTGTTTCCAACCAGTCCAGTCGTCTTGGTCTAGACCGTCTTCGATAGAGATTACTGGATATTTTTTAGTCCATTCTACCCAATAATTCACCATTTCTTCGGAAGTCATTTCGCTTCCATTAGATTCAAATATATATAATTTTTTATCTTCATGATAAAATTCAGAAGCAGCAGCATCAAGGGCAATAAAAACGTCTTTACCTGGTATATATCCTGCTTTTTCAATTCCTTTAATAACATATTCTATAGCTTCTTCGTTTGATTTTAAGTTAGGAGCGAAACCGCCTTCATCACCAACATTAGTTGCATATCCACTAAGTTTTAAAACAGCTTTTAGATTATGAAAAATTTCTGTACCCATTCTAAGAGCTTCGCTAAAAGATTTTGCAGAAACAGGCATAATCATAAATTCTTGAATATCTATCAGGTTATCAGCATGTTGCCCTCCGTTTAATATATTCATTAAAGGAATTGGAAGTACTCTTGCATTAACACCACCAAGATAATTGTACAAAGCTAAGCCATGTTCTTGAGCTGCTGCTTGAGCACAAGCCATTGAAACAGCCAACATTGCATTTGCTCCTAAACTAGATTTATTTGCAGTGCCATCAAGTTTTATTAAAGCTTGGTCTATACCTAATTGTTCGTCAACATAATAGCCTTTTAGAGCTTCGTTGATAACTGTGTTTACATTATGTACAGCTTGAAGTACACCTTTTCCAAGATATCTTGATTTATCATTATCTCTTAATTCTACAGCTTCGTGAGCACCTGTTGAAGCACCGCTTGGTACGGCTGCTCTACCAACCACTCCTTGAGTTGTATAAACTTCTACTTCTACTGTTGGATTGCCTCTTGAATCCAAAATTTGTCTTGCATGAATATTTGCTATTTGTCCCATATTAATATTTTTTTTAAAGATAATACAAAAAAGGGGATAAACTATACCCCCTTTAGTAAAATTTTATTTTATTTCACTATTCTTCAGTTTCATTAGTTTCTGAATCTTTCTTTTCTTCAAGTTCAGCAGGTATTTCTTCTGTTACATCTTCAACAACTTCTTCAACTTCTGCAACAGTTTCTTCAACTTCTTCAACAGTTTCTTCAACTATGTCAGTAATAGGGTCTTGAACATCTTGTTCTATTACTTCCTCAACTGCCAAGTTTTCTTCTTTAGTTTTTGTTGCACCCGATTTTCTACCTCTTGAGCGGCGGCTAGTTTTCTTTTTAGATTCTTTAGCTTCAAGCATAGCTTCGTTGTAGTCAACTAGTTCTATGATACACATATCAGCGTTATCTCCCAACCGAGTACCAGTTCTTAGAATTCTTGTATAACCTCCTGGACGGTCTGCAACTTTAACAGATATATCTCTAAACAATTCAGCAACGGCTTCTTTATTTTCCAAATAACTAAAAACCATTCTTCTGTTATGAGTTGTGTCTTCTTTAGACCTTGTAATCATAGGTTCTATATACACTCTAAGGGCTTTTGCTTTAGAAACAGTAGTTTTAATGCGTTTATGCATAATAAGCGAAGAAGCCATATTAGACAGCATTGCGTCTCTGTGTGAACTTGTTCTGCCTAATTTATTATATTTTTTATTATGTCTCATTTTTTATCAATATTATTCCTTGTCCAACTTATATTTTGAGATATCCATACCGAAATTAAGACTTTTACCATCTAAAAGATTTTCTAATTCGGTAAGAGATTTTTTACCAAAGTTTCTAAACTTCAACAAATCGGTTTTATTAAACTGCACTAAATCACCTAAGTCGTCTATTTCAGCAGCTTTCAAACAGTTAAGGGCTCTAACCGAAAGGTCTAAATCAACTAGTTTAGTTTTTAACAACTGTCTCATTCTCAGAATTTCTTCATCAAACTCGTCGTTATCCATTCTATCATCACTATCTAGAGTAATTTTTTCATCTGAGAATAGCATAAAGTGCTGAATTAGAATTTTTGCAGCTTCTTTTAGTGCGTCTTTCGGGTGAATTGAGCCGTCAGTTTCAATTTCCAACAATAATTTTTCGAAGTCAGTTTTTTGTTCTACACGCATATTTTCGATATAATATTTTACATTTCTAATAGGTGTAAAAATAGACCCGATTGGAATAACACCAATCACTTCATCAATTGGTTTATTATCTTCTGGCGACACATACCCACGTCCTTTAACTATATTTAGTTCAAATCTTAGATTTACATCAGGTGTCATTCTGCAAATTAGCAAATCGGGGTTTAAGATTTTAAAACCGGATAAAAACTTGCCAATATCTCCTGCTCTAAATTCTTCTTGTCCAGAAATAACGACTGTAACAAGTTCGTGGTTCATATCTTCTATTTGCTGTTTAAAACGAATTTGTTTCAATTGCAAAACAATTTCTGTAACATCTTCCATAACACCGGGGATTGTTGAAAACTCATGATCTATTCCATCTATTTTAACTGATGAAATAGCAAATCCTTCTAGTGATGAAAGTAATATTCTTCTTAATGCGTTCCCAACGGTAATTCCATAACCGGGTTCTAGAGGACGAAATTCAAATTTTCCGAAGAAATCTGTTGCCTCAAGCATTACTACTTTATCAGGTTTTTGAAATGCTAAAATTGCCATCTACTTTATTTTTTTATTTTGAATACAATTCAACAATTAATTGCTCTTTAATATTTTCCGGTATGTCTTCTCTTTCGGGTATAGACATAAATTTACCGGCCATTGCGTCAGCGTCCCATTCTATCCAAGGGTATTTACTATGATTAAAACCGCTAAGAGAATTATTCACTAACTCCAATGATTTAGATTTTTCGCGTATTCCTACTATATCACCAGGTTTTACCTGAAAAGACGGAATATTACAAATATTACCATTAACAACAATATGCCTATGCGATACAAGTTGACGTGCAGAAGCTCTTGTTGGAGCAATACCTAAACGAAAAACCACATTATCTAAACGAGACTCTAAAAGTTGTAATAAAACCACACCTGTAACACCTTTTTTGCTATCTGCTTTTTTAAAGGTATTTCGGAATTGTCTTTCCAAAAGTCCATAAGTGTATTTAGCTTTTTGTTTTTCTTTCAGCTGAATACCATATTCAGATGTTTTTCTTCTTCTTTTATTAAGTCCGTGAATTCCAGGAGGATAGTTCTTTTTTTCTAATACTTTATCTGGTCCAAAAATTGGTTCTCCAAATTTTCTTGCAATTTTTGATTGCGGTCCTGTATATCTTGCCATTTCTTTATTCTTAAATTAACATTATTATACTCTTCTTCTTTTAGAGGGTCTGCAACCATTATGTGGTAAAGGAGTTACGTCAACAATTTCTGTAACTTCAATTCCTAAATTGTGTAAAGTTCTAAGAGCAGATTCGCGTCCGGCACCTGGTCCTTTCACAAAAGCTTTAACTTTTCTTAAGCCTAAATCAAAAGCAACTTTTCCACAATCCTCAGCTGCCATTTGTCCTGCATAAGGTGTGTTTTTCTTAGAGCCTCTAAAATTATTTTTTCCGGAAGATGACCATGAAATAACTTGTCCTTCATTATTTGTTAAAGTAACAATAATATTATTAAAAGACGTATGTACATGCACCTGCCCAGTTGACTCTACCTTAACTACACGTTTTTTTGTAACTTTAGTTTTCTTAGCCATATCTTAATTATTTCTTTTTATTGGCAATAGTTTTCTTTTTACCTCTACGAGTTCTTGCATTATTTTTGGTTTGCTGTCCTCTCAATGGTAATCCAATACGATGACGGATACCACGATAGCA
Source organism: Bacteroidales bacterium (assembly GCA_023228725.1). Taxonomy (GTDB): domain Bacteria; phylum Bacteroidota; class Bacteroidia; order Bacteroidales; family ML635J-15; genus Bact-19. The sequence continues at coordinate 21,605 of JALOAQ010000007.1, forward strand.
ACCAATGTCTTGCAAGCGTTTAATATTAAGCTGAACTTCGCTTCTTAGTTCACCTTCTAAACGAAACTGTCCAACAGCCTCACGAATTGCGGCTATTTGATCATCGTTCCAATCTTTTGACTTTATGTTTCGGTCAACGCCAGCTTGTTCGAGTACTTTATTTGCTCTGCTGCGACCAACTCCATAGATGTAGGTAAGCGCTACTTCTCCACGCTTATTATTCGGTATATCTACACCTGCTATTCTTGCCATATTAGTTAAATTGATTTAAAATTATTAAATTATTTTATCCTTGGCGTTGATTAAACCTAGGATTTTTTTTATTTATCACGTAAACTCTACCTTTTCTTTTAACGATTATACAATCGTCTGATCTTTTCTTTACAGAGGCTCTTACTTTCATTGTTATATATTTTTATTTATACCTGTATGTTATTCTTCCTTTTGTTAAATCATAGGGAGACATTTCTAATTTCACTTTATCTCCTGGCAAAATACGTATATAATGCATACGCATCTTACCGGAAATATGAGCAATAATAATATGCCCATTTTCTAGTTCAACACGAAACATTGCATTTGATAATGCTTCAATAATTGTTCCGTCCAATTCTATAGAAGCTTGTTTTGCCATAAATTAACTTTTCTTTCTATTTAAAACTTCTTCAATCATTTCAAAGTCAGATAATATATCTGCTTTTCCATTTCTAACTACCACTGTATGCTCAAAATGAGCTGACGGTTTCCCGTCTTTTGTTTTAATTGTCCAACCATCTCTCTCTTGGTAAATATGACGTTTTCCAAGATTAATCATTGGCTCAATTGCTATTGTCATTCTGTCAACTAACTTAAAGCCTTTACCTGACTTTCCATAATTAGGAACTTCGGGCGCTTCGTGTAAGTTTTTGCCTATTCCGTGCCCAACTAATTCTCTCACAACAGAATAACCATTATCCTCTGCATACTTTTGAATTGCATATCCAATATCGCCAATAGTGTTTCCACTAACTGCCTGCTCAATACCTTTATAAAGACATTCTTTTGTACACACCAACAAAGCCTTTATTTCGGGCAAGACTTCTCCAACTTCAAAAGTATAACAAGAGTCTCCGTTAAAACCATTCATTACAACTCCACAATCAACCGACACAATATCTCCATGTTTTAACAGATAGCCTGAAGGAATACCATGCACAACAACGTCATTAACAGAAATACATAAACTATTTGGAAAACCATTATAGTTTAAAAATCCTGGAACTCCGCCATTAGCTCTAATAAACTCTTCGGCTAATTTATCGAGGAATAAAGTAGAAACTCCTTCACGAATCTCGTTAGCAAGCATTGCATGTGTTCTAGACACTAGCAAATTACTTTGCCTCATTAATTCTATCTCTTCCTCGCTTTTTCTATAAACCATCAAAGAACATTTTATATTGTAGAGAACGAGCCTCTACCTTTTATTCTACCACTTTTTGTTAATCCGTCATAATGACGCATTAATAAATGACTTTCAATTTGTTGTAATGTATCTAATATTACACCAACAAGAATTAAAAGTGAAGTACCTCCAAAAAACTGTGCAAATTGTGAATTAACACCTGCAAGTTGAGCTAAAGCAGGTGTGATTGCAATAAATGCCAAGAAAATAGAACCTGGAAGTGTAATTTTCGACATAATTCCATCAAGGAATTCTACAGTTTTTTTACCAGGTTTAATTCCAGGAATAAATCCACCATTTTTCTTCATATCTTCAGCCATTTGCTGAGGATTTATTGTTACCGCGGTATAAAAATATGTAAAAATTATAATTAACAGAGCAAATGTTAAATTATACCAGAATCCTGTATAATTTGAAAACGCAGCAGCAAAGCCACTCATATTTTCGCCTCCAAATCCGGCCAACATCAATGGCACAAACATTAAAGCTTGAGCAAAAATGATAGGCATTACTCCGGCAGCATTCACTTTTAGTGGTATATATTGTCTTACACCGCCATATTGTTTATTTCCTACAACTCTTTTAGCATATTGAACAGGTATTCTTCTAACAGCTTGAACAAGGGCTATTGACACCATAAAAATTACGAACAATATAATTAGCTCAATCAAAATAAACAATAAACCACCTGCAGCATTGTACTGGGTTGACAATTCAGCAGTAAACGCAAATGGGAGTCTTGCTATAATACCAATCATAATAATTAGAGATATTCCATTTCCTAAACCTCTATCTGTTATTTTTTCACCTAACCACATCACAAACATGGTTCCGGCAGTTAAAATTAAGACTGTTGAAATATAGAAAAAGTTTCCTGAAATTACAAATGCACTACTAGGTAAGGTATGATGCAAATTAGCTATATAACTAGGAGACTGAATAATAAGTATTCCAATAGTTAAATAACGTGTTATTTGATTAATTTTTTTCCTACCACTTTCACCTTCTTTTTGTAATTTTTGGAAATAAGGAACAGCAATTCCTAATAATTGAACAACAATACTAGCCGAGATATAAGGCATAATTCCTAAAGCAAAAATTGAAGCTTTTGAGAATGCACCACCTGAAAACATGTCTAATAAACTTAACACACCTTCTTTGGTTTGACTTTCTAAATCTGTTAGTTGATTTGGATCAATTCCTGGCAAAACGATATGAGCACCTAATCTATAAATAAGAATATATCCAAGAGTTACAAGAATTCTTGAACGTAAATCCTCAATCTTAAAAATGTTTTTTATTGTTTCAATAAACCTTTTCATTTATTAAATTTTTTCAATGTTTCCACCTAATGCTTCAATTTTCTCTATAGCTGATTTAGAAAAAGCATGAGCTTTTACTGTAAGTTTAACAGTAAGTTCGCCATGTCCTAAAACTTTAATTAAATCTTTTTTAGAAACTAATCCATTTTCTATCAAAGTATCAACAGATATTTCTTGAAGATTTTTAGTTTCAGCTAAATTTTGCAAAATAGAAACATTAATACCTTTATATTCGATACGATTACGATTAGTAAATCCAAATTTTGGAGAAGTTCTTTGCAAAGGCATTTGTCCTCCTTCAAAACCTATTTTACGTTTATATCCGGATCTTGATTTTGCACCTTTATGTCCTCTTGTAGAAGTTCCGCCTCTACCCGAACCTTGTCCTCTACCAATTCTTTTTCTTTTTTTGACAGAACCTTCTGCTGGTGTTAAACTACTTAAATCCATAAAATAAATATTTTTAAATTTTTAAATTTCTTCTACTTTTACTAAGTGGCGTACTTTAGCAATCATACCTAAAATCTGTGGATTTGCTTCATGCTCCACCGAATGGTTCATTTTTCTAATACCTAAAGCTTCTAAGCTAAGTTTTTGACGCTTAGTACTACCAATTTTACTTTTTATTTGCGTAATTCTAATTTTAGTCATAACCAAATTTTTATCCGTTAAATACTTTATCAAGATTAACTTGACGTTGATACGCTACCTCGTTAGCATCTCTTAATTCTATAAGTGCAGCAAGAGTAGCTTTAACAAGGTTATGTGGATTTGATGAGCCTTTAGATTTTGCTAGGATATCAGTAACGCCTGCACTCTCTAATACTGCACGCATGGCACCACCTGCCTTAACACCCGAACCCGAAGTAGCTGGCTTTAACCAAACTTTAGCACCGCCATATTTTGCTGCTTGTTCATGTGGGATTGTTCCTTTAAGCACAGGTACTTTAACTAGATTTTTCTTAGCTTCTTCAACAGCTTTACCAATAGCTGTAGTAACCTCGCCGGCTTTTCCTAAACCGTATCCAACTACGCCGTTTTCATTTCCTACTACAACAATAGCAGAAAAACTAAATGTACGACCACCTTTTGTAACTTTTGTTACTCTTTGGATGCTAACAAGTCTGTCTTTTAATTCCAGATCGCTAGTTTTTACTTTTTTAATATTCTTTAACATAGTCTATTATAGTTTAAGTCCACCTTCTCTTGCACCGTCAGCCAAAGCTTTTATTTTGCCATGATACAAGTAACCATTTCTATCAAAAACCACTTGTGTAATGCCAGCCTCTAAAGCAAGTTTTGCAATTAATTTTCCAAGCATAGCCGCTTTTTCGGATTTTGTTGCTTTTGATTCAGCAATATCTTTATTTTTAGAGCTTGCTGCAACTAATGTTCTAGCACTTATGTCATCAATCACCTGAACGCTTATTTGCTTATTACTGCGAAACACAGACATTCTAGGTTTTTGGGCAGTACCTGATACTGTGCTACGGATACTGCGTTTTATTCTTAATCGTCTTTCTATTTTTTTAGATAAAGCCATTTCTTATAATTTTTACTAATTAGACTTTAGCAGATTTACCTGCTTTTCTACGTAACTCTTCGTTTACAAATTTAATACCTTTTCCTTTATAGGGCTCTGGTGGTCGAAACGAACGAATTTTTGCTGCTACTTGTCCAAGCAATTGTTTATCAGCACTTTTCATCTTTAAAATTGTGTTTCCACGTCTTTCGTTAATACATTCTGCTTGGATTTCTTTGGGTAATTCAAATAATACACTATGAGAAAAACCTAAAGACATATCTAATACTTGTCCATTAAGTTCAGCTTTATATCCAACGCCAACAAATTCTTGTTGAGTAGTAAAACCTTCGGAAACGCCTATAAGCATATTTGCTATCAAAGCTCTGTACAAACCATGTTTTGATCTATTATCTTTTTCATCGTTTGGCCTGCTTGCTGTTAAAATGTTTCCTTCAATTTCTAATTTGATAGCAGGATCGACCTGTTGTTTAAGCTCTCCTAGAGGGCCTTTTACTGTTACAAGGTTTTCGTCAGAAATGTTTATTGTAACATTAGCAGGTATTGTTATGGGTAATTTACCAATTCTTGACATTTTTCACTTTTTTAATAAACGTAACATAATACTTCACCGCCAACATTTTCTCTACGAGCTTCTTTGTCGGTCATTACACCTTTATTTGTTGATAAAATAGCAAGGCCCAAGCCATTTAACACTCTTGGTAAATTTGCGGCATCTACATATTTTCTCAAACCAGGTTTACTCACTCTTTCTAACTTTTTTATAGCTGAGAGTTTGGTTACAGGATGATACTTAAGAGCTATCTTAATATTTCCTTGATAACCGATATCCTCAAACTTATAATTTAAAATATAACCTTTATCAAAAAGCACTTTTGTCATTTCACGCTTAATGTTTGAACCAGGAATATCGACAATTTTATGTCCAGCCATTACGGCGTTTCTGATTCGGGTTAAATAATCTGCAATAGGATCAGTCATTATTCAAATTTTTAAAATTATTACCAACTTGCTTTTCTAACACCGGGAATTAACCCATGCGAAGCCATTTCTCGAAATACAATACGGCTTACTCCAAACTGTCTCATATAACCTTTTGGTCGTCCACCTTGGCTACAACGATTGTGTAGTCTAACTTTTGACGAATTTCTTGGTAAAAGGTGTAGAGCTTCGTAATTACCTTCTTCTTTATATTGTTTTCTTTTAGCTTCATATTTTTTCACTAGCTTTAGTCTTTTAACCTCGCGAGCTTTCATTGATTCTTTAGCCATACTAAATCTTTTTTAAATTTTTAAATGGAAAACCAAATTCTCTAAGTAAAGCATATCCCTCTTCATCAGTTGGAGCTGAAGTAACAAAAGTGATATCCATACCTAAAATTCTGTTTATTTTATCAATATCTATTTCAGGAAAAATAATTTGCTCAGATATTCCTAAAGTATAATTTCCTTTTCCATCAAATTTATAATTAATACCACGGAAATCTCTAATACGAGGTAAAGCAACAGCTAACAATCTTTCTAAAAATTCATACATTCTATCTCTGCGTAAAGTTACTCTAACGCCTATGGGCATTTTTTTACGCAATTTAAAGTTAGAAATGTCTTTTTTAGAAACCGTTGCCACAGCTTTTTGACCTGTTATAGTTGTCATTTCGTCAATTGCGATATCAATTAATTTTTTGTCAGCAATAGCTTGCCCTAAACCTTGACTTACTACTATTTTTTCAAGTTTAGGAACTTGCATAACAGTTTTATAATTAAATTCTTTCATCAAAGAGCTTATAATTTGCTCTTGATATTGTTTTTTAAGTGTAGGTACAAATTTCTTTTCCATTATTTAATCTCCTCTCCAGTTTTTTTAGAAACTCTGATTAATTTACCCTCATCATTTCTTTTACGACCTACGCGTGTGGGTTTTCCAGTTTTTGGGTCAACAAGCATTAGGTTAGAAATATGAACACTAGCTTCTTTTTTAATAATACCACCTTGTGGGTTTTCAGCATTAGGTTTTTGATGTTTTGAAATAAGATTTACGCCTTCAACTATCGCTCTTTCTTTAGCTCTCAAAACTTCAAGAACTCTACCTTGCTTGCCCTTAGACTCACCTGCAATTACAATTACAGTGTCGCCTTTTTTGATATGAAATTTATGATTAGTCATGTTTTATAATTTTTATAATACTTCTGGAGCCAATGATACAATTTTCATATACTGTTTTTCACGCAACTCTCTGGCTACAGGTCCAAAAATACGAGTTCCTCTAAGTTCGCCTGCCGCTGTTAATAATACACAAGCATTATCATCAAATCTAATATATGAACCGTCTTGGCGTCTTACTTCTTTTTTAGTTCTCACTATAACTGCTTTAGCCACAGTGCCTTTTTTAATTTCGCCACCTGGTAATGCACTTTTTACACTAACCACAATTTTGTCGCCTATAGAAGCGTATTTGCGTCTGGTACCACCAAGAACACGAATACACAACACTTCTTTAGCGCCGCTATTGTCTGCCACATTTAATCTACTTTCTTGTTGTATCATGACTATTTAACTTTTTCGATTATATTTATTAATCTCCATCTTTTGCTTTTGCTCAAAGGACGAGTTTCCATAATTTGAACGATATCACCAATATCGCAAGTGTTAGTTTCATCGTGAGCAACAAATTTTTTAGTTTTATTAACAAACTTACCGTATTTAGGGTGTTTTTCTTTTCTTTTTACGGCTACAACAATTGACTTGTCCATTTTGTTGCTTACAACAATACCGATACGCTCTTTTCTTAAATTTCTACTTTCCATAGCTGTATCTTAATTTATATCAGTTAATTCTCTTTTGCGTAACTCGGTTTTGAGTCTTGCAATTAATCTTCTTACCTCTTTTATACGCTGAGGATTTTCTAAAGGCGATACTGCATGATTAATTTTTAACTTAATTAAATTATGCTTTTCGCTTACTAATCTCTCGGCAACTTCTTTGGTTGTTAAACCTATTATTTCTTTATTCTTCATCTTTGTCTGATTTATTTATTATAATCATAATCATGTCTAACGATGAATTTCGTTTTAATTGGAAGTTTTTGGGCTGCTAACCTCAAAGCTTCTTTTGCTAAATCAAATGAAACTCCTTCTGCTTCGAAGATTATACGTCCAGGCGTTACTCTAGCAACAAATCCTTCTGGAGCACCTTTACCCTTACCCATACGCACCTCTGCAGGTTTACTTGTAACAGGTTTGTCGGGAAATATTCTTATCCATATTTGTCCTTGACGCTGCATTTTTCTTGTAACAGCGATACGGGCAGCCTCAATTTGGCGACCTGTTATCCAAGCCGACTCTAAGGCTTTGATTCCAAATGAACCAAAAGCGATTTCGCTCCCGCGCTGAGAATTACCTTTCATTCTCCCTTTTTGCTGTCTTCTAAATTTTGATTTTTTTGGCTGTAACATAGCTCTTTATTTTCAAATTATTTCTTTCTTCTTCTATTACTACCTCTTTCTTGTTGTCTGGGCGAACGTTTGCCTTGTGCAGTTTTACCAACATTTGGACTTAAATCTCTTTTACCATAAATCTCACCTCTACAAATCCAAACTTTAACGCCTAACAAACCGGTTTTTGTTAAAGCTTCTGCCAAAGCATAATCAATATCTGCTCTTAATGTATGCAAAGGAGTACGACCCTCTTTATACATTTCGCTTCTTGCCATTTCAGCACCATTTAAACGTCCCGAGCATTGGATTTTGATACCTTCAGCTCCCATACGCATTGTTGAAGCAATAGCCATTTTTACAGCTCGTCGATAAGCAATTTTACCTTCGATTTGTCGTGCAACATTACTAGCTACTAAAACTGCTTCAAGTTCAGGTCGTTTTATTTCAAAAATATTTATTTGAATATCTTTATTTGTAATTTTCTTTAACTCTTCGCGAAGTTTATCAACCTCATCGCCTCCTTTTCCGATTACAAAACCTGGACGTGCAGTATTAATAGTAATAGTGATCATTTTCAAAGATCTTTCAATTATAATCTTTGAAACGCTTGCTTTTTCTAAACGTGCGTTTAAATAGCGACGAATACTAGCGTCTTCGGCTAATTTGTCGGCATATTTTCTTCCGCCATACCAATTTGAGTCCCACCCTCTGATGATACCCAATCTGTTACTTATAGGATTACATTTTTGTCCCATGAATATTATTCATTTTCTTCATTTACTAATTCTAATTCTCTCTTTGTGTCAACCACAATTTTTACGTGGTTTGAACGTTTTCTAATACGATTAGCTCTTCCTTGTGGGGCTGGCTTAATGCGTTTTAAAGGACGTGCTTCATCTACTGTTATTTCAGTAACATAAAGTTCAACATCTTCTAATCTTTGTCCTTCGTTTTTAGCTTGCCAATTTGCAACTGCTGACTTTAGAAGCTTTTCAATGTCGCGTGATGCTACTTTTGGTGAAAAATGCAAAATATCTAAAGCTCTATCTACTTTTTGACCTCTAACTAAATCTGCTACGAGTCTCATTTTACGAGGAGAACTAGGACAATTGCGAAGAATAGCATAGCTTATATGCTTTTTTTCTTCTTTTCTTTGTTCTGCTTTTATTCTTTTACGTGCGCCCATAATACTTATTTATTATTATTTCTTTTTACCACCGTGACCTCTATAGGTTCTTGTTGGTGCAAACTCGCCTAATCTATGACCTACCATATTTTCAGTTATATAAACAGGAATAAACTTATTTCCGTTATGAACTGCAAAAGTATAACCCACAAATTCTGGTGGGATTACGGAAGCTCTTGCCCAAGTTTTTATGGCAGTTTTTTTTCCACTAGCCTCCATAGCATTTACTTTTCTCTCAAGTTTAAAGTCAATAAAAGGACCTTTTTTAAGTGATCTACTCATAATTCACTATATTATTTTTTCCTACGTTCAATTATATACTTATTGGATTCTTTTTTCTTAGCTCTAGTTTTGTAACCTTTAGCTAACAATCCAGTCCTAGAGCGAGGTTGACCTCCTGAAGCTCTTCCTTCACCACCACCCATTGGGTGATCAACCGGGTTCATTGCAACTCCTCTAACTCTTGGACGGCGACCAAGCCATCTTGAGCGACCTGCTTTACCAGAATTTTCTAGAGCATGATCAGAATTAGAAACAGAGCCAATAGTAGCTTTACAAGTAACTAATATTTTACGAGTTTCGCTTGAAGGCATTTTTAAAACAGCATATTTGCCATCTCTAGATACTAATTGTGCAAATGTTCCAGCACTTCTAGCCATAACAGCACCTTGACCAGGTCGCATTTCAATGTTATGAACTACAGTTCCTAGTGGAATATCAGATAAAAATAAGGTATTACCTAACTCGGGTGCAACTCCTTTACCGGATTCAATTATTTGTCCTACTTGTAAACCATTAGGTGCAAGAATATATCTTTTTTCACCATCTTCATAAACAACTAAAGCAATACGTGCCGAACGGTTTGGATCGTATTCTATTGTTTTCACTCTGGCTTTTACGCCATCGCGTTCTCTTTTAAAATCAATCAAACGGTATTGTCTTTTATGACCGCCGCCAATATTTCTAACAGTCATTTTACCTTGATTGTTTCGTCCACCAGATTTTTTCATTGGTACCAACAAAGATTTTTCAGGCTTACTGCAAGTAATATCATCAAATGCACTAATCTGTTTAAACCTTTGACCTGGTGTTGTTGGATTTATTTTTCTTAAAGCCATTTCTTATTATTAAATATTGCTATAAAAATCAATTACCTCACCTTGTGCTAATGTAATAATAGCTTTTTTAAATGCATTTGTTTTTCCTCGTTGAACGCCAGTTTTGGTATAGCGGGTTTTTGATTTACCAGCATAACGCATAGTATTAACTGCTATTACCTTAACCTCGTACATTTTCTCAACAGCATTTTTAATCTGCAATTTTTCAGCACGTTTATCTACAATAAAACCATAACGATTCAAAGTTTCGCCTTGTTTCGTCATTTTTTCGGTTACTATTGGTCTTATTAAAATATTCATTTTCTTGTACTTTTAAGCTAAATTATTCTCAAAAACATCGATTGACTTCTCTTCCATCACTAAAACCGAAGCCCACATAATGTCGTAAGTGCTTAAATCCGAAGCAGTTATAACATTAACGTCTTTCAAATTTCGAGAAGACAAATATACACTTTTATTTGATTCTGCAACAATTAAAAGAATTTTTTTATCATTTATTTTAAAATTGTTCTTTAAGTTGATAATATTTTTGGTTTTAATCTCATCAAACATCAAGTTTTCGACAATAAAAATTTTATTTTCTTTAGCACGATACGACAAAGCCGATTTACGTGCTAATCTTTTCAATTTTTTATTTAATTTAATATGGTATAATCTTGGCTCTGGTCCAAAAGCTCTACCACCACCTCTAAATATTGGATTTTTAATACTTCCTGCGCGAGCAGTTCCAGTACCCTTTTGGCGTTTTATTTTTCTAGTACTTCCAGAAACTAAACCACGATGCAATGAAGCATGAGTTCCTTGTCTTTTATTAGCCATATATTGTTTGCAATCAAGATAAATTGCATGGTCGTTTGGCTCTATTGCAAAAATCAAATCGTTTAACTCGATTTCTCTTCCGGTTTCCTCGCCTGATTTATTATATACTGATGTTTTCATTATCTTTCTATAATTAAATATGAACCTTTTGATCCTGGAACTGAACCTTTTACCAATAAAAGATTACTTTCCGGTATCACTTTCAACACTCTAAGACTGATCATTTTCACTTTTTGCCCACCCATTCTACCGGCCATTTTAGTGCCTTTAAAAACTCTGGATGGAGTTGAAGCTGCTCCTAATGAACCTCCAGCTCTTTCTCTATCTCCTTGACCATGAGTTTGGTCGCCCACTCCAGAATAACCATGTCTTTTTACAACTCCCTGAAATCCTTTTCCTTTACTAATTCCGGCAACATCGCAATATTCTCCTTCAATAAAAATATCAACGCTTACTATGTCTCCAAGTTCTAAATCGCTATAGTTTTCACCTTTTTTAATTTGTCCAAAATCTTTAAATTCAACTATTTTGCGCTTAGGACTAGTGCCGGCCTTTGAAAAATGGCCTTTCATTGCTTTGGTTGTATGCTTTTCCTTTTTCTCGTCAAAGGCAAGCTGAACCGCTTCGTAACCATCTGTTTCCATATTACGGATTTGTGTTACTACGCAAGGTCCTGCCTCGATAACAGTGCATGGAATGTTTTTTCCCTCAACACTGTAAATGGAAGTCATACCTACTTTTTTACCAATAATTCCTTGCATTTTACTATTTTTTAAGTTTTTAACTTGCTTTAATTTCTACTTCTACACCACTTGGTAATTCTAATTTCATCAGAGCATCAATCGTTTTTGAAGTCGTACTATAAATATCAAGTAAACGTTTGTAAGAACTTAGTTCAAACTGTTCTCTCGATTTTTTATTTACGAAAGTCGAACGATTAACAGTAAATATACGTTTGTGAGTTGGAAGAGGAATAGGACCTCTAACTACTGCTCCGGTAGTTTTTACTGTTTTAAGAATTTTCTCTGCTGATTTATCAACCAAATTATAGTCGTAAGATTTCAGCTTAATTCTAATTTTTTGATTCATACTATTTATTATTATTAAAAAATAAATTTTTTACTACTAATTAAATCTTCTAACACTTGTGCAGGAACTTTTTCATAATGAGAAAATTCCATACTAAAAACTGCCCTGCCCGAGCTTAAAGTTCTTAAAGCTGTAATATAACCAAATTGCTCTGACATTGCAACTTCAGCTTTCAAAACTCTGTGTATTCCGCTCATTTCCATGCCTAAAATAGTTGCACGCCTACGATTTAAGTCTGCACTTATATCTCCTAAATATTCTTCAGGTGTTACTATTTCTAATTTCATTATAGGCTCTAAAATTGTTGATTTCAATTTTTTGGAAACCTCAGAAAAACATTGTCCAGCAGCTATATTAAATGCTAAGGAATCGCTATCAACACTATGATAAGAACCATCTACTAATTCTACCTTCATATTATGCATTGGGTAGCCTCCAATTGGTCCGTTATTCATTGATTGTTTAAAACCTTTTTCAACAGCACTTATAAATTCTTTAGGTAGTTTACCTCCTTTTATACTGTCAACAAACTGCAAACCCACAAAATCTTTATCATCAACACAACCAATATTTACAGTAATATCTGCAAACATTCCTTTTCCGCCGGTTTGTTTTTTAAATATATGATTATAATTAATGGTATCAAGAAAAACTTCCTTATAATTTACTTGTGGATTTCCTTGATTTATTTTAAGACCATGTTCTCTTACAAGACGGTCAATAATTATTTCTAAGTGCAACTCGCCCATGCCACTAACCAAAGTTTGACCAGAGTTTTCGTCATGTCTAATTGCAAAAGTTGGATCTTCCTCTGCCATTTTTAACAAAGCTTGGTCTAACTTATCAATATCTGCTTGGCTCAAGGCTTCGACAGCAATTGAAATTACCGGTTCGGGGAATTGCATTTTATCTAAAATAATAGGTTTTGATTCATCACAGAGCGTATCGCCTGTAACTGTATTTTTTAAACCTACTATTGCACAAATATCGCCTGCTTCTACTAGTTCGATTTGATTTTGTTTATTAGAGTGCATTTGGAAAATTCGAGAAACTCTTTCTTTCTTTCCTAATCTAACATTATAAATCATATCTCCGGATTTGATATTTCCGCTATAAACACGTAAGTAAGCTAATTTTCCAACAAAAGAACTTGTTACAATTTTAAAACACATTGCAGATAAAGGAGCAGAAGCATCAGCTTCTCTTTCAATCAAATCGTCAGTTTTGGGATTATGTCCTTTTATAGAATCAACATCTAATGGAGAGGGAAGAAAATCGCAAATAGCATTTAAAAGTAGTTGAATGCCTTTGTTTTTAAATGCTGACCCACATAATATCGGAACATATTTTTTATTAATTACCAAAGTTCTTAAAAGATTTTTAAATTCTTGAACAGATATTTTTGTTCTATCTTCAAAAAACCTTTCTAACATAATATCATCAACTTCGATAACCGTTTCAATAAGTTTTTCGCGATATTTAAAAACCTCTTCTTGCATTTCTTCGGGGATATCTTCTACTCTATAATTTGCTCCCAAACTATCGTCTTCATCCCAGAGGTAAGCTTTTTGTTCAATTAAATCAACAACACCCACAAACTCCTCGCCATCTCCTATAGGCAATTGAATTACTAAAGGTTTAGCATTAAGTTTTTCTTCAATTTGTTGAACTACTTTAATAAAATCTGCACCTGTTCTATCCATTTTATTTACAAATGCAATTCTAGGTACATTATATCTATTTGCTTGATGCCAAACTGTTTCACTTTGTGGCTCAACACCACCTACAGCACAAAAAACAGCAACTGCACCGTCTAGAACTCTTAAAGAACGTTCAACTTCAACAGTAAAATCAACGTGGCCAGGCGTGTCGATTATATTGATTTTATAATTTTCATTATTGGATGTCCAAAAGGTTGTAGTAGCAGCGGAAGTAATAGTTATTCCACGCTCTTGTTCTTGTTCCATCCAATCCATAGTTGCAGCACCTTCATGAACCTCACCTATTTTATAATTAATACCGGTATAATACAAAATACGCTCAGTAGTTGTGGTTTTACCCGCATCTATGTGAGCCATAATTCCGATATTCCTTGTATTTAATAGTTTGGGGTTCATTTCTATTCTATACAGTCTTAAAATTTAAAGTGAGCAAATGCTTTATTAGCTTCGGCCATTCTATGAGTTTCGTCTTTTTTCTTAACAGCCGCACCTTCATTATTATAAGCAGCCATAATTTCAGCAGCTAAACTATCAGCCATTGAGTGTCCGCTACGTTTACGAGCTGCAGCTATTAACCATTTGTGGCTTACTGATATTTTTCTATCGCCTCTAATTTCGGTTGGTACTTGAAAAGTTGCACCACCAATACGACGACTTTTAACTTCTACAGCAGGAGTAACATTATCCAATGCTTTTCTCCATACATCTATAGGAGCATCTTCGGAATCTTTCATTTTTTTAGCAATAATTTCTAAGCTATCATAAAAAATTGCAAATGAAGTTGATTTTTTACCGCTCCACATCATATCGTTAACAAAACGAGTTACCCTTGGATCATTAAATTTTGGATCGGGTAGTATAATTCTTTTCTTAGGTTTAGATTTTCTCATTTTATCTTAAATTTTCCTTTATTAAATTATTTTTTTCCTTTAGCAGCAGCTACGCCTTTCTTAGGTCTCTTAGCACCATATTTTGAACGACCTTGTTTGCGACCATCAACTCCTGCAGTATCTAATGCTCCTCTAACAATATGATATCTAACACCTGGCAAATCTTTTACCCTTCCACCTCTAACTAATACTATAGAGTGTTCTTGTAAATTATGACCTTCGCCAGGAATATAAGCGTTAACTTCTTTTCCATTTGTTAATCTTACTCTTGCTACTTTACGCATTGCCGAATTTGGCTTTTTGGGTGTGGTTGTATAAACTCTTGTACACACACCTCTTCTTTGAGGACATGAACCCAAGGCCGGAGATTTGCTTGTGTAAGACATTTCTCGCCTTCCTTTTCTTACTAATTGTTGTATTGTTGGCATAAAACCTATAAATTTTTTAAATTCAACTACTTTTTTATAAATTTTCGGACTGCAAAGGTAAATTAATTTTTTTTATTAACAACATAACTTGAAATTATTTTTATAAATTTCTTCTATTAACTGATAAATCAAGCATTTTTGAGCAAAATAATGGGAAAATATCAACAAAAAATTATTAAAATCTTGATAATTATTAAAATTAAGGAAAAATAAAACCGTTTTTTTTTGTAAAATATTTGCAAAAATCAAAACTTAGGCATTATATTTGTAAATAAACTACAAAACTTATACATTATGAAAAATTATTTTTATATTTTATTAATCGCAATAGCTTTTCTAGGAATATTTTTCACAGCTTGCGACCCTAAAGAAGAGGACAATAATAAAGATATTATTGAAATAACAGAAGATATAACTACTCCTAGTATTTGGAGTGGCGACAAAACTTATATTATCAAAAAACACGACTTTTATGTTGAAAACGTTTTAACCATTGAAGCCGGTGCGATAATAAAATTCAGCTCTCAAGCAAAAAACCTAACTCTTTCTAGCAAAGGACAAATAATTGCAAATGGAAATTCATCTAAACCAATAGTCTTTACTTCTATTAAAGATGATTCAAAAGGAGGAGATACAAATAAAGATGGAGATGCTAGCTCGCCAAATATGGGAGATTGGGCAAATATAGATTTAAACGGAACAAAAAGCTCTGTCTTTAATTATTGCGAATTTTATTACGGTGGTTTTGGTACAGGAGCTAGTGCTACTATGGACTTAAGTGCTGAATCTGTTGCTGAAATCAAAAACTGCACTTTTGCTCACAACGGTGGAGGTGTAAATGGACGTTATTATATAGGTGTTCTACATGCAGATAACGCTTCTGATGAAACAATAATTCAAAATAACTTATTTTATGCTAACCAACTACCTATAACTATTACCGGAGATATTAATATTGATAATTCAAACAAATTTTCAAAAAATGGAGAAACAAATAAATATAATGGAATTTTTGTATCACGAGATATTACTAAAAATACAACTTGGTTAGAAGATGAAGTTGCTTTTGTTATTACTTCTGATGAAATGCAAATAAAACTTAATGCAAGTTTAAGTTTAGGAGATAATGTTGTATTAAAATTTTCTGAAAATAGCCAACTAGATATTTTGCAAACCGAAAGTTCATTAATAAATTACGATGGTGATGGAGTATATTTTACTTCATTAAAAGATGACGAGCTAAAAGGCGACACAAATGGAGATGAAAATGCAAGTATGCCACAAACTGCTGATTGGATAGGAATTCATATTAACGGCTGGAAATCAACAGGCTATGCCAACTGGCCTAATATAAGATACAATGACCCTAACCCTTCGGTTAAATAATTATTGCTTCTTCGCATTTCGCTACGCTCAATGCTCGAAGGAAAACAACCACGAATTGCACGAATTTTCACGAATTTTGGCTTCTTGCATTTCGTCTGTATATAACAATCCAAAACTGTCCAATCTAATAATTGGAAGCTCAAGGACTAAAGATTAATTAGTGGATGGTTTAAAGTCTTCGATAAGAATCGGTAGTGAGGTGGTTTTTTAATTAAGAATTGAGGATAAATTAAAAACTAAATACTTTGTAAAAAAAAGAACCCGAAACATCGGTGGCAATGGTGGAGGTTTTAATTATATACACCATGGTGACACTTGCGAATATATTCTACCACTTATAACCATGTATAAAGGAGGGGATAATGGTGGATTTTATGGATTACATTACGGAGACACTTGTACTTATTCTTTACAGGATTTAATAGTGTATAAAGGAGGTAGTGGTGGTGGGTTTAGTGGATTACATTACGGAGATACTTGTAATTATCTATCACTTACAATTTATTTTGGCGGTTTAGGAGATGGGTTTGCTAATATTTGTATAGACGATATGTGCGATGAGTTTAATGCAGAACCTTATGAAATAACGCAATTTACTGGTGGAGCAGGCGATGGGTTTGCAAGTTTTCATTTTGGAGATACTTGTATTTACAATTTGCCAATTTTAACAGCTTTTACTGGTGGAGCAGGGAGTGGATTTGCTAATCTACATTACGGCGATACCTGTTATTTTATATCTAATCCTTTAGTGGCTTATGCAGGTGGTGATGGTGGAGGTTTTAATAATGCACACTTTGGTGATACATGTTTTTTTATCCCCAATTTATTAACGGTTTATACTGGTGGTGAAGGTGGAGGCTTTGATTATTTACACCATGGCGATACTTGCGTTTATGACCCACCATTTTATATCGCTTATGCTGGTGGAGTTTCCGATGGATTTAGTAATGCACATTTTGGAGATACTTGCTCTTTTATTCAAATTTTATATCCAATGTATGTAGGTGGTGTGGCTGATGGTTTTGATTATCTTCATTATGGAAATACTTGTTATTATAAGCCTGTAATGTTTTTTTATGGTGGAATAGGAGATGGCTATGGATTTATTCAGTATTATAATTGTGGTCAATTAGAAGACATGGCTTTACCTATTGAATTATTAAAATTTGTAGCTTTCCAAGAAGATGATAAAGTAAGATTAGAGTGGATTAGCCTTACAGAAATAAATAACGAATACTTTAGTATTGAACATTCCCTTGATGCAACAAATTGGATTTCTATTGCAAATATTCCAGGAGCCGGAAATTCTAACACTGCTCAGTCTTATTTTGAATATGATTACTACCCAGAAGAGGGAATTAATTATTATAGATTGAAACAAACTGATTTTGATAGAAAACATACGTATTCCAAAATAATTTATGTTGATTATAAACTTGATGATACGCAAATTACATTGTTCCCAAATCCATTTAAAGATGTGTTTACTGTTGATTTAGGGACAGCTAAAGAAACAAGTTTAAATTATCAAATATTCTCCTCATCAGGTAAATTAATACAATCTAATTTGCTTACTACAAGTGGGCAATTTGATATTAATCTAGAGCAAGAATCAGAAGGTGTGTATATATTTAAGATAATTATTCAGGGAAAAGTGAATATATTTAGGATTGTTAAGATGAAATAAAAATTCAATTTTAAATCTTCCTACTTGTTTAGTTTTTCAACTTCCCGTTTTGAGCCTAGCGAAAAACTCGAAGCCTTTTCAACTTTCGACTTTCAACTTTCAACTTTATGGACTTTACAGACTTTCGACTTTACAGACTTTCGACTTTTATCTTACTATTCTTGTTCCAGCCAAAGGATTATTTAATTGAGAAGCTTCTGTTATGATGCAAGTTTTACCGCCATTTTCAATAAAGTTTATAGCAGCTCTAATTTTTGGTGCCATACTACCTTCAGTAAATTGAGCTTGTTCTAAATATTGTTTTGCCTCATTCACAGTAATAGTATCCAAACTTTTTTCATCAGGACTGTTAAAATTTAAACAAACTTTTGGTACATCTGTTAAAATGTAAAATTCATCTGCATTTATATAAACTGCCAACATAGATGAAGCTAAATCTTTGTCTATTACAGCCTCAACCCCTTGTAAGTTTTTGTTTTTTGTTAAAATAATAGGTATTCCGCCACCGCCAACACTGATAACAATATTTCCTTGGCGGGCAAGTGCTTCTACAATTTCTTTGTTATTTATGTCTATTGGTTTTGGTGAAGCAACAACTTTTCGCCAGCCTTTTCCTTTAGGATCTTTTGCAAAATTATCATTTGGATTTTTAGACTTTAGAATCTTCATTTCTTCTTCTGAATAATAAGGTCCAATTGGTTTTGTTGGATTTTGAAAAGCTTTGTCTTTTTCGTCAACCAAAACTTGGCTTACAATAGTAATAATATTTTTATCAAAACCATTTTTCGCTAAGACATTTTTAAACTGCTGCTCAATCAAATAGCCAATAAAACCTTGAGAATAAGCACCACAAATATCAAGAGGCATTTCGGGAATATTATAAAGTTTTTTGCCAGCATTTACTTGTAATAAAATATTCCCAACTTGCGGTCCATTACCATGTGCAATCACAATATTGTAGTCGCTTTTTATTAGATCTAACAAATTTTCGCAAGTTTCATAAACATTGGCTTTTTGTTCTTCTATTGTTCCGATTTGACCAGCTCTTAGTAGAGCATTCCCACCAAAAGCTATAAGGGCTAATTTTTTATTTTTCATAAAATAATTTTTGCTTGCAAAAGTAATATATATGAAAAAAAATCTTGCTTTAAAATATATTTTTTTTTAAAGATTTTAAACAATAAATATAATCTATATCTTTGCAACTTATGTGCAAAGATTTTACAATAATAGCCGGCCCTTGTAGTGCAGAATCTCAAGAACAAGTTTTGCTAACTGCTAAAAAGCTTAGTCAAACACTTAAACCTGATTATTTTCGTGCAGGAGTTTGGAAACCACGTACCCGTCCGGGAAGTTTTGAGGGAGTTGGTACAAAAGCTTTGACTTGGCTAAATAAAGTACAAACTGAATTTGGAATAAAAGCTATTACCGAAGCAGGCAGTGCAAATCATGTTGAAAAAATTTTAAAAAACGAATTAAAAGCTTTTTGGGTTGGAGCAAGAACTGTTGCAAATCCTTTTTCTGTACAAGAAATTGTTTCTGCTTGCGACAAAAAAGATATAGAAGTTTTTGTAAAAAATCCAATTCATCCAGATATAGAATTGTGGATGGGTGCAATAGAACGATTTCTAGTTGCAGGAATAAAAAATGTTTACGCCATACATAGAGGATTTTATCCTTATGAAAAAACTCATTTAAGAAATATTCCACGTTGGGAAATTCCAATAGAACTTGCACGCAGATTACCAGAAGTGAAAATTATTTGTGACCCAAGCCATATAGCAGGAAAACCTGAATATATAAAGGAAATTTCGCAAAGAGCAATAAATCTGAACATGTGCGGACTTATGGTTGAAACGCATTATAATCCAAAAATTGCTTTAAGTGATAAAGAACAGCAAATTACACCGGAAAATTTAGCTAAAATAATTTCAGAGCTTAATTTTAGAAAAACATTTACAGATAATTCAGAATATCAAAATAGCTTAAATGATTTACGTGAAAAAATTGACGCTATAGATTTTCAACTAATTGATATGTTGGAACATAGATTTAAGCTTGTTGATGAAATTGGAAATCTAAAAAAAGATAATAATATAACTATTTTGCAATTAGAAAGATGGAAATCTATTATAGAATCACGCCTGAACTATGCAAATCAAGATAATATTTCTAAAGATTTTCTTTTGAAAGTTTTACAAATGATACATAAAGAATCTATTCTTAGGCAAAACAAAATTTTTGATGAAGAAAAATAAAACTCCATATATTAAACTCTCGCTTGAAACTATTAAAGAAAATTTAGACTTTTTTACTAAAACTTTAGGTTTTAAAAACCAAGAAATTTATTATCCTGTAAAAGTAAATTCAGATGAGAATATTTTGAATTTGCTAAAAAAAGAAGAGGTGAATTTTGAAACTGGAGCAATTTCAGAAATTGAAAATTTACTTAAACTTGGGATTTTGCCCGAAAATATACTTTATGGAAATCCCGTGAAATCGGATGAGAATATTTTAAAAGCATATAGTTTGGGTATAAATATTTTTGGTCTTGATAGTCTTGTTGAATTAGAGAAAATAGCAAAATTAGCTCCAAATTCTAAAGTGTATTTTAGACTTAATATAAGTAATCAAGGAGCAGAATGGGATTTGACAAAAAAGTTTGGTTGCTCAAAAACCGATTTATTTGAATTATTTAGAAAAAGTAAAACTTTAGGTTTAAATCCTTGCGGAATTAGTTTTCATGTTGGTTGGAATAATGATAATATTGAAAATTGGAATAATGTTTTTGAATATATTAATGAGCTTAAAAATGATTTAATAAATCAAAATTTTAGTTTTGAATTTATAAATATTGGTTCTGGCTTTCCAGCTCACAAAAATGATGGAAAAGAAAATTTAAAAGAAATTGCAAAAATAATTTTACCATATTTGAATAAGTGGCGAAAAGAAAATATTAAACTAATTGCTGAACCTGGCTCGTTTTTAGTTGCTTATGCTGGTATATTACATACAAAAATTATTGAAATTATTGAAAAAAAAGGCAAAAAATGGGTTTTTGTTGATACAGGAATTTTTCAAGGTTTTTATTGGATTTTAAGTGGATTGAATTACAATATTAGAGCTGAAAAACCTGAATCAAATTTTGAAACTGAAGAATTTGTTGTTTGTGGACCAAGTTGTGATACTCATGATGTTTTCTCATACAAAGTAAAATTGCCAAAATCAATAAAAAAAGGAGATATCTTATGTGTTGAACCGGCAGGAGCATATATATTTTCTGCTAAGGAATATAATGGATTTTCTTATCCTATTCAGATTGTTGAGTAAAATTAAGACAATAAAACTTGTAATTTCTTATAATTAACTTAATTTTGTTTTGTGAAAAAAGTTTTAATTATTTCTTATTATTGGCCACCATCTGGAGGAATAGGTGTTCATCGCTGTTTAAAATTTGCTAAATATTTACAAAAATTTGGCTGGGAACCTATAATTTATGCTCCAAAAAATGCTCAATATCCATATTTTGATGAGGCTAATTTTCAGCATATCCCTGAAAATATTACAGTTTTAAAA
>JALOAQ010000126.1 GCA_023228725.1 Bacteroidales bacterium
TCGCAATCAAAACCTGATAATTTTTTTGCAAAACTACTTCCCATATTTCCGTAACCAATAATAGCAACAGTTTTATTTTCCAACTCAAAACCCCGATTTTCTTCTCGATTACGAATGCCTTGTTTCATTTCTTTATCGGCTTTTGGCAAATTATTCAGCAAACTCAAAAGCATTGCAATAGAATGTTCACCAACTGCATTTTTATTTCCTTCAGGAGAATTTAAACAGGCTATTTCTTTTTTCGCACAATACTGAGTGTCAATGCTTTCCATTCCTGCACCAACACGAGCAATAAATTTTAAATTCTCAGCTTTATCAATAAATTCTTTATCAATATTAAATCTGCTACGAATTACTATACCGCAATATTCGGAAATAAATTGTTGAATTTCTTGCTTTGTTTCTTTATAAGCCTCAACAACTATAAATCCATTTTGCTTTAATTTTAATGGAATAATTTCGTGAACTGTATCAATTAATAAAACTTTTTTACCCATATCTATTTTATAGAAGTACAAATATAAGATAAAAAAAAAGACCGAGAAAAAATCCGGCCTTTTTTATATTTTCACTTATTTTTTAAATTATTTCATATATCCATATTTATGATTAGTTGGACTTACAAGCGTTTCTTTTATAGTTCTTGCATTTGCCCATCTAATTAAATTTAATGAACCTCCGGCTTTATCATTAGTTCCCGAAGCTCTTGAACCACCAAATGGTTGTAAACCTACCATTGCACCTGTTGGTTTATCGTTAATATAGAAATTTCCAGCTGCATATCTTAAAGCATTAACTGCAATTTGTCTTGCGTAAATATCGCGACTAAAAATAGACCCAGTTAATCCATAAGGCGAAGTTGTATTACAAAGTTCTAAAGTTTCTTCATATTTATCATCTTCATAAACATAAATTGTAACTACAGGTCCAAAAATTTCTTCTTCCATAGTTATAAAGTTAGGATTAGTAGTAAGAATCACAGTAGGTTCTACAAAATATCCATGAGATTTATCACCATTTCCACCAGCAATAATTTCACATTCTTTTGATTCTTTAGCTAATTGAATATATCTCATAATATTATCAAAAGAAGCTTCGTCAATTACAGCATTTACAAAATTATTAGGATCGTTAACATCACCCATTTTAATTGTAGCAAGAGTTTTTGTTAAAATTTCTTTAGTTTCGCTCCACAATGATTTTGGGATATAAACGCGAGAAGCAGCCGAGCATTTTTGTCCTTGGAATTCAAAACTACCACAAACAATTGCATTAGCAACTTCATCAGCTTGTGCAGATTTATGAACAAAAATAAAATCTTTTCCACCTGTTTCACCAACAATTCTTGGATAAGAAACATAATTATCAATATTATTTGCAACGCCTTTCCATAATGTATTAAAAGTTGCTGTAGAACCAGTAAAATGAATACCTGCTAAATGTTTGCTTGCCAAAAGAACACGACCCATCAAACTACCTTTGCCAGGAACAAAATTGATAACGCCATCAGGTAAACCGGCTTCTTGGAAAATCTTCATCAGATAGTAATTTGAGTAAACAGCTGTTGTTGAAGGTTTCCAAACAGTAACATTACCCATTAAAACAGGCGACATATTTAAGTTTGAAGCAATAGCAGTAAAATTAAATGGAGTTAAAGCAAAAACAAAGCCTTCTAAAGCACGATATTCCATTCTGTTTAACTGATTTTTTATTTCACCAGGTTGGTTAGCATAAATTTCAGAAGCATAATGCACATTAAATCTTAAAAAATCAATAGTTTCACAAACAGAATCAATTTCGGATTGGTAAATATTTTTACCTTGACCCAACATTGTTGCGGCGCTGATAGTATGACGATACTTTGTTGACAAAAGTTCAGCAACTTTTAGGGTAATTGAAGCTCTTTCTGTCCATGGCAAATCTTCCCATTGTTTTTTTGCTGCCATAGCTGCCTCAACAGCCATTTCTACTTCTTTTTCGCCAGCCATATGACAAACAGCTATAACTTTTTTATTGTTATGTGGCATCACAACATCAACAGTATTTCCTGTTTTAATTTCTTTTCCACCAATAATTAATGGAATTTCAATTTTTTCAGAACTCATTCTTTCAAGCTCAGCCATCAAAAGCTCACGCTCTTTACTTCCTTCTAAATACTGAAAAATAGGTTCGTTTGCTGGTCTTGGAAAACTAAATAATGCATTGTTCATAGTCAAAATATTTTAAATTTTACATTTTAATTAAGCTACAAAACTACAAATTTTTTTTTATTTTAGACTGAGAATTGTCATAATAAAAAACAGCTTAGACTAAAAAATTAAAATAAGTTGGTGATAAGATGTTATTTGGTGGATTAAGTTTAATAACTAAATAGCAAGTTTAAAGAATTTTACAGACTCTGAGTCAACCATAGGTTATTGCGTTAGGCGGATTTATAGTTTTCTAATTCTCATTTAATCCAAATACTCTTGAACCTAATTTTTCTTTATACTTATTTTCAATGGCTATTGCTTCGTTTTTTGTTATTGTTTTTGAAAGTATTGTCAAAATTGACCATTGAAAATTATTTGCGTAATCTTTATTGATCTTAGTTTTTTCTATTAAACGTTTGTTTCCTCCATCACCAGTCTTTGCATAATTACTCCAACGTTGCCAAATTCCTTCTGCACCATAAGTTGAGCCAATATATTGTTCTCCTGTATTTTTGTCCAAAATAATATAAATTGCATTTGTTGCAGATAATGGGCCTTTCCAATCTTTATATTCGTGTTTGAAAATCTCTTGTAATTCGCTGTAATTTAATATAACATCATCAAAACTTGTAAAATGCTTATAATTTAAGTCAGGGCGGAGTTTTATTTCAACAACTTCTTTTTCAATTTTATACCAATTGTACCATTTTGCAGTTCCTTTTCCCCAATCAATAATAACACGTTCTTTTAACTCTTCGTACCCCTCAACTTCTTGTAAATCATAAATATATCTTTCTCCTAATTCGTCATTTATTGGATTTACACCATTTACTTTAAATATACCAATAAAGCGAGCTAATGTTCCTGTTTCACCTAAAAAGGCAATAACGTAATCACAATCTGAGAAAATCGCTTTTCCTTGAGTTTTGAAATAATCGAAAAATTTCTTTTTATTTGAACAATACCAATTGTACAGATCAGGGTAACGTTTATCACTATGTCGTACAATTTTTGTTTTTGAATTTTTGTCAAATCCTTGGTTCTCAAGTAATTGTTGGATTGTTGTAATCGGAATATTATTCATATTTTTTTTGTTAAAAATTAGTAATGAAAGATAATTTACTTTTACACGCCCCAACTTCTCCCTCATACACCAAAGTCCATAAATAATTCACTAGTTTGTTGCGTTTTATTCCCTACAAAAATACTAATATTTTTTATAAAACAAATGTTTTTGATGTATTTTATAATCCAAAATTGTTTACAAATATAGGAATTAGTCTAAGTTTATTTCTTGCTGTAAGTGGGCGGCTCGACGCAGGGAGAATTTACCCATAAATGTTAATATTAAGATAATACTTTTTTATTTATGAAAATGCTCATGCTAATCAATTAACTAGCTTTGTGTTCAAACCGCTTGTTAGCTGATCGCCCTTTATTTCGGCAACCAATTTAAAGCTTTTTCGGTAATCCCTTTGTACCATTCAATTTCTGATTTTGAAGTTTCTACTAATTTATTGGAATATTCAAAAAATGCTTGAACGTGTTTGGGTTCAGGAACATAACTTGATTTATGCGAGTCTTCAAGCATTTTTAAAAACACGTTCAAAGGTAATGGAACAATAGTTGAAGTTCCTCCATAGTAATTAATGTTTAGTTTATGTAAACCATAAAAATGTGCAATTACGGCTTCGTTTATTTTTGGTGCTATGAAAAGACAATAAGTAGGCTTTGCAATTTCCTTTTTAAATTTGGCAAGATGTCGTGTAACAGGTTCGCCCTCTGTTTCGTATTGTCGCTGACCACTTTGCATAGTTACTTCTACCGTTAGCCCAAAATTATCATAATCACATACGATATCAGCCATATTTCCTTGAGCAGTCGCCATAGGATTTCCGAAATCATCAAATTTTAGATTGGCTTTTATGTTACCACCATCTAACATTGTCATTGCTCTCCAAGTATTCCATTCAAGTATTAGCGGAGTATCATATAATGAATTATCTATAATTTGCTCAAAAACTGTATTAATATCGTCAAATAAGCGATAATCTTTTATTTCCTTTGTTTGTTGAGAAAGAATTTGCTCTTTTCTTTTCTCCAAATTATCTGCGTAAATTTCTTTTAATTTTAATAAATTGTCTTTCGGAGAAATTTTGATGTCTGGAAATTCAGTTTTTATTTTCTGTTTTAAATGTTCTCTACTGTCTGTATATAATGTTGGGATTAATGCATTTCCAAGGTGATTAATATATTGACTTTCATTATCAACAAATTGAGGCTCCCTTTCGGTATTTTCTAAAAAATAGTCAACTTCAACAATTTTTTCTGGCACTATCGACAAAGATTTACCGATATGAGAAACATTGACCATTCCCGTTGCACGTAAATATCTAAAACAAGCATCTGCATAATCTCGCATATTGCTTGCCTTAGTTTTTAGAAACTTTTTTGTGGATTTATCTTTTGTTTCTCTCGTTTTTGTATGTCCTTCTTTTATTTCATCTTTGTATATTAATCTAAGTTCCTTTTCCAAGAATTCAGCTCTAAATTTTTTATATTTTCCTTCATTTTTGGCTTTTAAAGTTCTGAAAACATCAATTTTTTTAGCTATTTTATCAAAATCACGATAATCAACTAATTGAAGTCCAAAAATCATTAATTCATCAAACTTTAATGAGCCAAAATGTCTAATAAGTCTGAATAATTCAAGATAGGGTTTAACCCAAAAACTTGCTGCTTTTTCGTTTGGAATATGAAAAGGAGATGGTATCTGGAATTTTAATAATTGGCGTAAAAAGATCTCCTCTTTTCTTTTGGAGCTAATTAATTGTTTTCCCGCTTCCGTCAATTCTATTTTGGGAGATAAAATGACAAACCCTAATGCCTTAGGGGCTCTATTTATTCTATCTCTTGCACTAAATGCAGGGTCTTTTACACCCTTACCATTAAAGAAGTTCTCTTCTCTGAGTAATTCCATAAAGGCAATTTGAGTTTCATTGTCCCATTCTTTTCCTGAAAAATGGTTATCTAATAATTCTATTTCCGGTATCATTTTTTCCGGAGTTCTTGGAGAAGTGGTAACAAATATTACCTTACTGCTTATTGTTGCCATATATGATTTAAAAGGATACCGTTTGTTCAATAAATTCAAAATTTAGTTCAGGTTCGCGTTTTGTTGCAATATTTCCATAGTTGGAAATTAAAATATGACTTGCGGAAGATTTGAAACGATTTCTAATATTAACAGCATATGACTTTCCGTATTCATCTATAATCATATCGTCATATAGTTCTTCTGTTAATGGTGTCCGCCCAATAACCATTAATGCTTTGCATTTTAGCCGCCTGTAATTTTTGGCTAATTCCCGATGGTCATCTTCTGTGAAACCGTCTTTATATTCACTATTCCCATAATCAGAAAAAACACAATCATAAGGCGGGTCTAAAAACATAAAATCATCTTTACTTGCTATTTCAAAAACTGCTTTGTAGTCTGAATTAAATATTTCTGTGTTTCGTAGAAGTTTGTGATGAGCTTCTGTAACCAATGAGGTATTTAGATTTTTATATCGTCCATATGGTACGTTAAATTCTCCTTTTGAATTGTAACGTACCATTCCTGAATATGCAGTTTTATTAATAAAGAAGTAAAGAAGTGCCTCAGAATATTTTTTTTCAGAAAGCCCATTAAACATATCTCTTATTTGATAATAAAGAGACTCGTTATCGTCTTTTACCCTTTTTTTTAGATTTTTGGATTTTAATTCTTCAAAATTTCGTCTATTAATAGTATAAATTTTCTCAATCTCTAAAAGTTCATTTTTTAAGGTTTCAAAATCATCTTGAACACCTTGATAAAAGTTCATTAATTTGGTGTTTATATCATTTATAATTGCTTTTTTAGGTGCCAAGTGAAAAAACAAAGCACCACCACCAAAAAACGGTTCTATATATCTTCCTTTGTAATTCGGAATATGTTTTTTAATATTTGGAATTTCTTTAGATTTTCCTCCTCTGTATTTCAATAATGGCTTCATACTTTCTATTTTTGATTTCCGTAAATACTTATACTTTCGGCAACAAGATTCAATATTTGTTTTGCGTCCTCTTCCTCTGCAATTATTTCATAAATTTTATCCGCTGACCAGAGTTGAAGCAATTCTTTTTCATCAGTTTTAAAAAAATTAGCAAGGATGGTGATTTGTTCTCGTTTGGCTCTACGGTCGCCATTTTCAATTTTACAATAAGTTGCTGTATCTATTTCTAAGATAGATGCTATTTTTCTTTGTGGAACTTCATTTTTCCTCCGCAAAAACTTTAATTTATCTCCAAAAATACTTGACATAATATAGTCTTGACATTATTTGGCAAATATAATTATTTTTATCGAAAGTTTATTTTTTTTGAAAAATATTTTTTAGTATTATTTTTTTGGATATCGACTGACGGTTTTTGCTTTGTGTTCGAGCGGGCTTTGAAGCACAAAACTGTCAAACACCGCTACATTTGAATAGGAATAAAAAGATAGAAGTTTATCTGTCAGTCTGCCTGAGGGAAAATCTGTGTTAGCACCAGTTATTATTCAAAATAGTCCAAGTCAATTTTTTTTATTTGATAGGTTTCTATTGGTGCAACACCAACATTATACTCAATCATTAAGTTTGTCAAAGTTTCTCCGTCAATGAGAATAACTTTTGGGTCTATTGATTTCACATAATCAACAGCTGTTTTTGCGAAAGAACTTGTCGTTATGAAAACGCCTTTTTTTGCTCGTTGTCCATGTAAAGCACCAACAAATTTTTGAATTTCTGGTCGTCCAATACTCGTTTCCTCTTTCCACATTTTTGCTTGTAAATAAATTACATCAAGACCAAGCTTGTCTTCGTTTATTATTCCGTCAATACCTTCGTCATTTGTTCTTTTAATAGATTCACCTGCTTTGTTTCGTGAACCACCGTAACCCATTTTTATCATTAGATCAATAACTAAGTCTTCAAAAAATTGCCAAGAGTTCTCACGAATTTTTTCTAAAAGCTCAGAAGCTAATTCACGTTTTATAAATTGGTAACTTTCTTCAAGGCTTTCTAAAGGTGTTTTAGTTTCAATTGTCGGAATGGTTTTAGCTATTGTTGTGTTTTGTTCATCAGTTAAACTTGTTCCTTCATTAAATTCTCTAAACTCTCTTATTGCTTTAAGATCGTTGATTGAAATGTAATCGCTGAAATTTGTCAAAAAATTTCGCCCTCTGTCAGTGATTTTAAAATGTGAACGTTTTGTATTTTCTATTAGTTTTGCTTTTGAAAAATAACTTTTTGTCCAATTGATACGATTGTCAAACTTTGTTTGTGTGCCACTTGGAACTCGTTCTGCTTTATCTTCTTCTGTCAGTGAAAAATATTCTGTTAAAAATTCACGAATTTCGTTCAAAGAAATTTCGTTGTGTTCCGAACTGTATTTTAAAACTGGATAAAAAAATGATTGAAAATCTGGTATAGCCATTTTATTATTTTTTATTTTGTTACCGTACTACTCT
>JALOAQ010000127.1 GCA_023228725.1 Bacteroidales bacterium
TTTGCTCATAGTTGTAATGATATGTTTTAAGCGACACAAAATTACAACTATGGGGCGAGATTTCGGTCAAGCCCCTTTATTTATTTTAAATTTTTTAATATTTTTGTCGGTTAGTAGTGTTTTATATTAATAAATCTTTAAAATTAAAGCTTATTTGTTTTAATAAGTCAAAGATATAAAAATTACATTGTTATATATTTACTACAAGCAATATATTCAATAGTATTATATGTTCTCAACCACAAACTGATAATTTGCAAGGGGCTTTTCCTTGTTTCTAAGCTTGGCAATCTCTGTCAAAGTAATATAATCTTCTTGCTCTTTTTTGAACAATTATAACTATGTGTCTTTAACTGTAAGTTTTGCCATAATCCAATTCTCATTTAATAATTACCAATGCTTTTCTAACTGCTTCTAATGTAGTTTGCCCCGAAATTTCACTGCCTACAGCTCCTTTCATCCATGCTTGTGGAGTTATTTTTCCTTGTAATAAAACTCTTGTAAACTCTTCAGCAAAATTTTTATCATTAAGATATTGCTCAATTTGAAATTCAATTAAATGTCCTGCAGGATAATTTGCTAAATACAAGGGCGATGTGATACTATGAGAATAAATTGCTAAAATCGGAGAATCTTTTACCCCCATAACTGGGTAATAATATTTATTCCATACGTCAATTGCAAGATTAACAACAGCTTCTTTTAATTCTTGTGGGTTTGCATCAGGATTTTCGTACATCCATTGCCATACATACATATCAAGCAATGAAACTCCCATAATTTCAAAAGCACTCCAACAATTATCTAAAGCTGCTAAGGCTTCAGTTTCTTGGTTTTTATTATGGCTTTCTTTACCTAAAAGCTTTAAATCTTTTGATTGGAATAAAAATGCACAAGCTTCTGTAAATGCTGTATTTGGAACGCCTGTAAGCATATAATAATCCATGTCGTAAAGACTAATAGTTTGCTCAACATTATGTCCGAGTTCATGAATGGCTATATTATAAGCTTTATAATCCATACCTTTATTTCCAATTCTGGTTCTAAGGTGGGCTTGGTCTCCTTTCATTTGAGCCCCCCAAGCATGTCCAGCTCCTCGTGATGCATCTACGCTAATTTTATTTGCAATATAATTTGCTTTATCCCTATTCCAACCTAAATCAACTAAAATCCTTGCAATATCTTTTTCAAATGCTGAAGTATTTGGGTATTTTCTTCTTGTAATTTGGTCAAGTTCTTCTTCGTTTATATTAGTTCTGGCTTTAAATCCATCATACCAAATATCAAAAGGTTCTAAAGAGCGATTTAACCTTTTTTCTATAAGTTTTGCAAGGTCTTTAATTTCAGGGGAGCTTATAAAATTCACGAAAAGCTCTTCGATTTCTTTACGACTAATTTCCATTTCTTGATCATAAGCTCTCTCAATATAGCTTGGATAAACCGGATTATATTTATCCATTGCACTTAGTGCCTTGAAAACGTAAAGTAAATGTTCGTATCTTGTATAATTTTCTTTTGTAAAACTTGTTTCTTTTCCGTCTTTATAAATTTTATTAGCAATAGGATCCCAAGTAAAATCATTTTTATTAATTACTTCTATTGGAATATCTTGATTTATAATTCTAAGCATTACATTATAAATAATAATTTGCTTTTCTAAACCATTATTAGCTTGGTAATTTGATTTTAATTCATCTCGCAAACCCCAATGAGTAATGAGTTTCATATCTTTAGGGAAAAATGTTTTTTGTTCGGAATTTACAAGATTTTCCATATAAATATTATAATCAGCTATATAAGTGTCAGCATTTGTTAAAACTTCTGCTTCTTTTTGTAATAATCCAGCTGGAACTCTTGATATAAATAAATCACCCATTCTGGCGTATGCCCATTCTAAACGCGACCATTTTTCTGCATTTTCTGTTTTTTCTGTTAAGCTATAGGCCGGGAAATTTAAGGCAACGAAAAAAGCTAATTTGTTTTCAAATAAATCTTCAATTAAATGTGCTTGCGGCGAATAAGCTCCCATAACATTATCAATAAAACTAATTTCACCCATATCTAAGTGCAAAGGTTCCATTAATTTTAGCGAAATTTTGTTGTAATGACCAAATAAAATTTCAAAATTTCTTTCTAATTTGTCAAATGCAATTTTTAAATCTGTGCTATCTGCAATAAAATTATCAATACAAAAATTTGTAAAATCTGTAAGATCTCCATCTTTTTGTTGCCATAATGAAGCAACTTGTTTTACACCTTTTTCAATTCTAAATCTTTCTTTGTCTGTATTTTTTTCTTTAATTTTTTGAATTGTTTCTTCAATATTTTCGTCTAAAATTTTAAATTCCGTAAGATTTTCTTCAGTTTGAGAAGATTTATTTTGATTTTTACAAGAAATTGCCATAATTGTAGTAAAAATAAGAATTGTGTAAACAAGTTTTTTCATAATATTAAGTTTTTAAGTTTAGTATAATTTGTTAATTATTTCATCATCGGCAAAATTTGGAATAGTAATTTTCATTTCTGGATATTCTTTCATCGCACGTTTAATTGCAAAAATTGCTCCTTCGTTTCTTGCCCAGTTTCTACGACTAATTCCATTATTTACATCCCATAAAAGCATCATTTTTAATCTTCTTTCAGAATCTTCTGTTCCGTCTAAAACCATTCCAAAACCACCATTTATAACTTCTCCCCAACCAACTCCTCCACCGTTATGAATAGAAACCCAACTTGCTCCTCTAAAAGCGTCTCCTATTACATTATGAATTGCCATATCGGCAGTAAATTGACTTCCGTCATAAATATTTGAGGTTTCTCTATACGGCGAATCTGTTCCTGAAACATCGTGGTGGTCACGACCTAAAACTACAGGTTGTTTAAGTTTTCCGTCTTTTATTGCATCATTAAAAGCTTTTGCAATTTTTATTCTACCTTCTGCGTCTGCGTATAAAATTCTAGCTTGAGAACCAACCACAAGTTTATTATTTTTTGCTTCTTTAATCCATTTTATATTGTCTTTCATTTGTTGAGAAATCTCTTGTGGAGCAGTTTTTGCTATTTCTTCTAAAACTTGCATTGCAATATTATCTGTTAGTTCAAGTTCTTCAGGATCGCTTGATGTGCAAACCCAACGAAAAGGTCCAAATCCATAATCAAAGCACATCGGTCCCATAATATCTTGAACATAAGATGGATATTTAAAATCAATTCCGTTTTTAGCCATAATATCCGCATTTGCTCTTGAGCTTTCAAGTAAAAAAGCGTTTCCATAATCAAAGAAATACATTCCTTTGCCAGTAAGTTGATTTATAGCTTTTACTTGTCTGCGTAGCGATTCTTGAACGGCTTCTTTAAATTTATCAGGAGAATTAGCCATTAATTTATTAGCTTCTTCAAAGGAATAATCAACAGGATAATATCCTCCTGCCCAAGGATTGTGTAATGAGGTCTGGTCGCTACCCAAATCAACTTTAATATTTCTTTCTGCTAGTTTTTCCCACAAATCAACAATATTTCCTAAATAGGCAATTGAGCGTGCTTGTTTTTTATTTTGAAAATCTAAAGCTAAATCTATTGCAGCATTTGTGTCTTCAACAATTTCGTCAACCCAGCCTTGTTCGTGTCGTTTATAAGCTGCCTGAGGATTTATTTCTGCACAAATAGTAACAACTCCCGCAATATTTCCAGCTTTAGGTTGAGCTCCACTCATACCGCCTAAGCCAGAAGTTACAAATAATTTTATTTTATCATTTTCACCGTTTTTATTAATCATTCTGCTGGCGTTTAAAACTGTAATTGTTGTGCCATGTACAATTCCTTGTGGTCCAATATACATATACGAACCTGCAGTCATTTGCCCGTATTGTGTAACGCCAAGTGCATTAAATTTTTCCCAATCATCTGGTTTTGAGTAGTTTGGAATCATCATGCCGTTTGTAACTACAACTCGTGGAGCGTCTTTGTGAGATGGAAATAAACCTAATGGATGTCCTGAATACATTACTAATGTTTGCTCATCTGTCATTTCGGCTAAATATTGCATTGCTAATAAATATTGAGCCCAGTTTTGAAAAACTGCTCCGTTTCCACCATAGGTAATTAATTCGTGAGGATGTTGTGCAACTGCATAATCTAAATTGTTTGAAATCATTAGCATAATTGCAGCTGCTTGAACACTTTTATGTGGAAACCAAGTAATATCTCGTGAATAAATTTTATAATTAGGACGAAAACGATACATATAAATTCTTCCATAAGTTTCTAACTCATGTTTAAATTCAGAGGCCAATTCTGCATGAAACTTTTCAGGAAAATATCTTAAAGCATTTCTTAAAGCCAATTTTTTCTCTTCTATTGATAAAATTTGCTTCCTGATAGGAGCGTGGCTTATGTTTTTTTCATAATTTGCTGCTGGTGGCAAAACTTCAGGAATGCCTTGTAAAATAAGTTTTTGAAATTCTTCTTTAGTTATCATAATACAAAAATTTTATGAGCATAAAGATATAAAATTTACTTGATATTCTAAATGTTTTAGAACAAAAAAAGCCTGTCGTTATTGGACAGGCTTAAATTTTTACATTTTATTTGGTTTATTTTTTTTCATATTTAATAACAGTAGTTGTGTTATCATCAACATCTCTCAACCAAAGTTCTTTACTAGTTAGTCTTATTATTTCTGATATATTCCATTCATTATCATCAACTTCTTTTATCATAAGATTAAGTTTGTCATCACTAAATTTCCATTCTATAGGTTCTGAAAGAGTTGCACCAAAAAAAGTTATACTCATAGATCCTGTTTGATCTTTTTTTAAAGTCATACTTATTTGTCCTTCTGTTGACATATCTTGTGCAACATTATTTACAGTTACTTCTTTTAAAAGCCATTCGCCAGAAAGTCTAGCTGTTTTTGTTGCTAATGAAAAAGCAGGACCTTCTTCGTATTTGCGACAAGATGAAAACAACATAGTAGCTCCTACTATAATGCTTAAAATAATTGTGAGTTTTTTCATAATATTCAATTTTATTAGTTAATAATTATTACAAAATTAATTTTTTTTATTAATATAAACAACAAATCTTTATTTTATTTTTAAATAATGAAATTCATGTTGTTCTGCAGAATTTTCGTTTAAAGTCCAAAATTCAGTTTTTGTAAGTTTTGTAATGGTATAAAATGAATTCCATTGTCCCCATTCGCCGTTTAATCCTTTTTCTCTTTCTCTGATTTGAGTTTTATCTTTGTTCAATTCCCATTCAAACTCAGTTTCAATCAAATTGTTGAATTGACGCGAATAATTTTTACCTTTGCCATCTTCGAAATATTCTTTTTCAAAATTATCTAATCCAATTTCGCTAAGTTTAATTTCTATACCATTTATTTTATAAGTTTCTAGTTCATATTTTCCTACAATACGTTTTTCGGCAGATATGAAACTAATAGCTGGACCGTTTTCGTATTTTTTGCATGATTGACTTACAAAAATCAGCAAACTAAAGGCAAAAAGTTGTATAAATAATTTTGATTTCATAGTTGTAAATATTAAAAAAAGAAACCGCCTTAAAGCGGTTCCTTTTTGTTAGTAAATTTATTTTATTCTTTAATAAATCTTAGAACTGTGTTTTTGTCATTACTGTTTATATTGATAAAATATATGCCAGATTCTAAATTTTCAACATTCAAATTAACATTGTTAGATTTAGCATTTTGTTCTAAAACAACTTGTCCAAGATTATTTGTAACTTTTATATTGTTAATTTCAAATTCTGAAGAAATGTTAACAAAGCTATTAGCTGGGTTAGGATATAGGCTTAAACTATTTGCGAAGTCTTCGTTGATATTTGTAATAACAATGTCAGCATCGCTTCTATATTGTAATGAGAATTTACTATATCCATAATAAATAACACCTACTATATCATAGTGGTTTCCAACAACTGGTTGAATTGAAGAAACGCCGTTTTCTTTTACTAGTAATTCGCCAGAACCATCGTCAACATACCATTCGCCATAACTAATTATACCTTGAGTACATTCAGCATCAATAACTTTAACTAAACAAGATTCGTAAGCTTCGCTTCCTGCAAGCGATGTACTAAGCTCTACAGCTGGAGCAATAATACCGTCAACGCCTATAACTTCGTAGAAAGTAATGCCCTTAATTTCTGTTAAACCATAAGCTTCTTCAACTTTACCTGCAACTAATACAGAATCGCCAACTTGTGGAGAGTTTACTAAATCATAAATATAAATTCCATTCCATGCGCCAGCACCTTGTTGTAGATAATATCCTTCACCATATTGACTTCCATTAAAGTTTGCACTAACTACGCCTTTTACCCAAACATTTTGACCTTTTAATGGAGAATCTCCACTAGCATCAGTAGTGTATTGAATATCATAAATAGATGTTAAATCAGGTCCTGCTGTATTTGTGAAAAAGTTAACTGTACGAATAATTGCAGGTGAGTATGGCTCATTGTCCATATTTACTAATTCTAAGCTTAGGTTATGTTCTCCGTCTTCTAATTCTGTTAAAATAATAGGATTATTTATTGTGTAAACTGGTTCTGCATCATCAATAATATATTTTGCTTTTCCATCTACACCAAGATTAAAGTTTGTGGTTGTGTAGTTTACATTAACATTTGATTCGTAAAATATTTGTCCGTTTTGAGGAGAATTTATTGCTAAATATGGTTCTGTACCTGCATAACCTGTCCAAGAAATATCATCAATTGTAATTTGACGGTTAATATTGTCGTCTCCTGCAATTTTGATTTTAATTACAAAGTCGCCAGGTACATTTAGCGCACCTACACTAAAGCTATAAATAGTTGGGTTTTCACCACTTGAACTACCAATAATTTCAGATGTTCCTTTAAGTTCATTATTTATATATAATTCTAAATTTCTTTCACTTACACCTGTGAATGCTTTACGGAATTTAACTTCAAAAGAAGCAATTCCACCGCTTAAAACTTCTGACTCAATGCTACTTTCCATAGAATTACGCAACATTAAACCTTTACCATTAATTGGATAATCTCCTTCGTCTCGTGAGTGTTTATAAGTCCATGTAATATCGTCATTACCAACAAAACTACCATCTGTATAGCTTCCTCCAATTGTTGCATTGTCAAAAGTTTCCATTCCACCAGGAAGTGGTTCTTGGTTAGTAAAGTTTACAGTAGTTGTAACTGCAGGATCTAATGAAGCATCTGCCATTGTAACTAGTTCAAAATAAATTTGATGTGTACCATATGCTACGCCTGTTAAAGTAAGTGGGCTTGTGCCAGTATAATATTGAATTGCTCCTTCATCTAATTTGTAAGCTAATTTACCATCTGCACCAAGTACAAAATCTTGAACTGTGAAATTAACAGTAATGTCATTAGAATAAATAATAGCTCCGTTTTGTGGAGAGCTTATTGTTAAACTAGGTTCTAATACAACTATTTCATAAGTAACAGTGCGTGTTACAGAAACTACTGGGTCT
This sequence comes from Bacteroidales bacterium, assembly GCA_023228725.1. GTDB lineage: Bacteria > Bacteroidota > Bacteroidia > Bacteroidales > ML635J-15 > Bact-19. Next base: position 7,503 of record JALOAQ010000127.1, read on the forward strand.
AAAGCTGTATTGTCCATGTTAACTAGTTGGAAAACTATAGTATTTTCGCCTTCTGCTAAATCAGAAATTGTAAATGGAGTTGTTGTAGTTACATAATTAGCAGT
>JALOAQ010000008.1 GCA_023228725.1 Bacteroidales bacterium
CTAACATGTACAAAATGTCTGGAGAATTATTACCTGCAGTTTTTCATGTAAGTGCAAGGAGTTTAGCAGCACAGGCTCTTTCAATTTTTGGAGACCATAGTGATGTTATGAGTACTAGACAAACTGGTTTTGCAATGTTAGCAACAGGTTCTGTACAACAAATTATGGACTTAGCCCCTATTGCTCACTTAGCAGCAATTAAGTCAAGAGTTCCTTTTATGCACTTTTTTGATGGCTTTAGAACTTCTCACGAAATTCAAAAAATTGAATATTTCGACAATGAAGAATTGGCTGCTCTACTTGATTGGGAAGCTTTAGATAGCTTTAGAAAATCTGCACTAAATCCAGAAAACCCAGTAACTAAAGGTACTGCTCAAAATCCTGATATTTATTTCCAGTCTCGCGAAGCTGCAAATAAATTTTATACAAATATTCCTGACTTAGTAGAGGAATATATGCAAAAAATTACAGAATTAACAGGCAGAACATATCATCCTTTTACCTATCATGGTGCTTCTGATGCAGAAAATATTATTGTAGCAATGGGATCGATTACTGATGTTCTTATTGAAACTGTAGATTATCTTAACGATTTAGGTCAAAAAGTTGGGCTTATTTCTGTTCATTTATACAGACCATTTTCTGAAAAATATTTCATGAATGTTTTACCAAAATCTGTAAAAAGAATTGCAGTATTAGACAGAACTAAAGAAATTGGTGCTAATGGAGAACCTTTATTCTTAGATATTAAAGAAATATTCTATAATAAAGAAAATAGACCAATGATTATTGGTGGTAGATATGGTCTTTCTTCAAAAGATACTACGCCTTCAATGATGATTTCTGTTTTTGAAAATTTAGCTTCAGCTAATCCAAAAGATAAATTTACAGTTGGAATCGTTGACGATGTAACAAACTTATCTTTACCATTAAAAGAGAACATTTCTATTCTTTGTAAAGGTACTTTCGAGGGCAAATTTTATGGTTTAGGTTCAGACGGTACTGTTGGTGCTAACAAAAATTCAATTAAGATTATTGGTGATAGCACAGACAAATATTGTCAAGCATATTTTGCTTATGATTCTAAAAAGTCCGGTGGATTTACAGCTTCACACTTACGTTTTGGGGACAAACAAATCAGAGCTCCTTATTTGGTAACTACTCCTGATTTTGTTGCATGTCACGTACCTAAGTATGTTGAGCTTTATGATGTTTTAGACGGCATTAAGCCAAATGGTAGTTTTTTATTAAACTCTCTTCATGACGTAGAAGAAACTAAAAAGAATCTTCCTGATCATATGAAAAAAGTTTTAGCAGAAAAAAATATCAAATTTTATATCATAAATGCTACTCAAATTGCTGAAGAAATTGGTTTAGGAAATAGAACAAATACTATTTTACAATCAGCATTCTTTAAAATTGCCAATGTAATTCCTTATGAAAAGGCAGTTGAGCAAATGAAGAAAATGATTGACATTTCTTATGGTTTAAAAGGCGACAAAATTGTAGAAATGAACTATAAGGCTGTTGATGCCGGAGAAGGAGTTATTCAAGTTGAGGTTCCTGCTGAATGGGCTAAAATAGAAACTAAAGGTTTTGTATTCAAAAGAGATAGAGAAGTTCCTGAATTTGTTTCTGAAATTGCAGATATTATCAATTCTCAAAAAGGAGATACTTTGCCTGTTTCAACATTTAATGGTCGTGAAAATGGTTGTTTTCCTAGTGGCTTAACAAAATATGAAAAACGTGGTGTAGCGGTTAATGTTCCCGAATGGATTGCAGAAAACTGCATACAATGTAACCAATGTGCTTATGTTTGTCCACACGCAGCAATTCGTCCTTTCTTATTAACTGATGAAGAAGTAAGCAAAGCTCCAGCTGGTACAAAAACTATACAAGGAATTGGTGGAACAAAAGAATACAAATTCAAAATTCAAGTTTCTGTTTTAGACTGTACAGGTTGTGGAAACTGTGCTGATATTTGTCCTGCTAAGACCAAAGCTTTAGAAATGAAACCGCTTGAAACTCAAATGGATGAAGTTGATCGCTGGTATTATATGGATGAAGTTGTTGGCTACAAAGAAGATGTTGTCGATAAATTCAGAACTTTCAAAAACTCACAATTTGCCCAACCATTATTTGAGTTCTCGGGAGCTTGTGCAGGTTGTGGAGAAACTCCATATATTAAATTAATCACTCAATTATTTGGTGAAAGAATGATAGTTGCAAATGCTACTGGTTGTTCATCAATTTATGGTGGTTCTGCACCTTCAACTCCATATTGCAAAAACTACAAATCTGGCAGAGGTCCAGCTTGGGCTAATTCTTTATTTGAAGACAATGCAGAATATGGGTTTGGTATGGCATCGGCAGTAGAAAAAATGAGAGAAAAAATCTCAATGCTTCTTAACGAGGCTAAGTGGACAGGAGAAGCCGCAGAAGCTGCTAAAGAATGGTTAGAAACTATGGATAATGCAGAAGTGTCAGAAAAAGCATCTGCAAGATTAGTTGCTGCAATTGAAAAATTAGATGACCCAATTGCTAAAGAAGTTTTAAATAAAAAACAATATCTTGTTAAAAAATCTGTATGGATATTTGGTGGTGATGGATGGGCATATGATATTGGATTTGGTGGTTTAGATCATGTTATTGCTTCTGGTAAAGATGTTAATATTTTAGTAATGGATACCGAAGTTTACTCAAATACTGGTGGACAAGCTTCTAAAGCAACTCCAGCTGCAGCAATAGCTAAATTTGCAGCTTCGGGAATGAAAACTCGTAAAAAAGACCTTGGAGCAATGGCCATGACTTATGGTTATGTTTATGTTGCACAAGTTGCAATAGGTGCGAGCAATAATCAATACTATAGAGCAATTAAAGAAGCAGAAGCATATCCTGGTCCATCTCTAATTATTGCATATGCACCATGTATTAATCATGGATTAAAAGCAGGAATGGGAAAAACTCAAGAAGAAGAAAAACGTGCTGTTGAATGTGGTTACTGGGCTAACTGGAGATTCAACCCAATGCTTGAAGCTGAAGGTAAAAATCCATTTGAATTAGACAGTAAAGAACCAGATTGGTCGAAATTCCAAGAATTCCTTGATGGCGAAGTTCGCTATAATTCATTAAAACAATTATTCCCAGAAACAGCAGAAGCTTTGTTGCAAGAAGCTGAAAGAAATGCAAAATGGAGATATAATTACTACAAACGCTTAGCCGGTAAAGAATAAGCAAAATAATAAATAAATAAAAATGGCTACTTTTTAGAGTAGCCATTTTTTTTGCTTAAACTTAAAACAGACAAAAAACAATTACTAAAATTATTTGTTATGCGATAAAATTAATTAAACTTTTAATAATAATGGATTTAAAAAACACTGAAATTGCTTATGCATACAAGACTAAGAAAGAATTAAAATCAGCTCTTTTCGTTTATAGGATAATTACCAAACCTTTTTTAGTGAAATTAGGAAAGATTTTTTTGAATATTGCTTTATTTTTGCGTATTCCTATAAAACCTTTTACTAATTTCATGTTTAAACAATTTTGTGGTGGAGAAAGTATTGAAAATATTTTAGAAATTTCAAAACCTGTATTAAAATATAAAGTAAAAGTAATTCCTGACTACTCAATTGAAGGAGCTTCAAAGGATGAAAATTTTAAAATTTTAATCAGAGAAGTTAAAAAAGTTATTGATATTTCAGCCAAAGATAAAAATATTCCTTTTGCTGTTTTTAAACCTACTGGCTTAATTAATCCAAGCTATTTAAAACAAGAAATTCCTGCAGATCACCCCGAGCTTATTGCTTATAAAGAAAGGATGAAAGAGATTTTTGATTATGCTCAATCTAAAAACGTAAAAGTTTTGGTTGATGCCGAAGACTATTGGTATCAGGATAGAATTGATGAAATTTTATTAGATTTTATGAAAATATATAATCGTAATAATGTATTAATTTTCACAACTTTCCAAATGTATAGGCATGATAGACTTGATTATTTGAAATTTATTACAGAAATGGCAATTCGTGAAGGCTTTAAAATTGGAATTAAATATGTTCGCGGTGCTTATTTAGAAAAAGAAAGAAAAAGAGCCGTTGATGGTGGCTACCCAGATCCTATTAATCCAACAAAAGAAAAAACAGATAAAGATTTTGATGACGCAATAACGTATTCAGTTGAAAATATAAATACAATAGAAGTTTTTTGTGGAACACATAACGAGGAGTCGGTTGTGCATCTAGTTAATTTAATGGAAAAACACGGCTTAGAAAAAAATGATTCAAGAATTTGGTTTTCTCAACTTTACGGAATGCGTGATAATTTATCTTTTAATCTGGCAGACAATTCTTATAATGTTGCAAAATATTTACCTTATGGTCCTATAAAAGAAGTTATGCCTTACCTAGTTAGGCGTGCTGAAGAAAACTCTTCCATGGGTTCTCAAGCAGGAGAAGAAATTACAATGCTGAAACAAGCTTTAAAACAAAGAAAATAAAAACTTTATGGATCAACGTCTATTTCAAATCTTACACTTGAAAAAATAGTTTCTTCTTTAATTTTTAAAATTCTATCTTTTATAAATTTTCGGATTTGTTGACCGGAAATATTTTTTTCAAATCTAATATGTATATTTAGAATAAAATAATTGCTAATTTTATTTATCAGAGGCTCTTCTGGTCCTTTTACCCTAGTTCCAAGTTTTGTTCTTAACATCATAGCAAAAACATCAGCCGTTCTATGTAACTTAGCTCTTTCCTTATGTTTTAGTTTAATTATTATATAATTTGAAAATGGCGGATAGTTAAACAGCTCTCTTTCAAGCAATTGGGAATTAAACATAGAAAGATAATCTTCATTTTTCACATATTGTATTATAGGATTTTGGATATCATAAGTTTGAATTATAACTTTTCCTCGTTTTTCTCTCCTTCCTGCTCTACCACTAACTTGTGTTAATAATTGAAAAGCTCTTTCATAAGCTCTAAACTCGGGATAGTTTAATAAATTATCTGCATTAAGGACTCCGACTAAGGCAAGTTTTTCAAAATCTAAGCCTTTAGTAATCATTTGAGTACCTACTAATATATCGAATTTATGATCTTCAAAATCTTGAATTATTTTACTAAATTTATTTCTTGTACTTGCAGTATCATAATCCAAACGTGAAATTCTGGCTTGTGGAAAAAATTTACTGACTTCATCCTCTATTTTTTCGGTTCCCAAACCTTTATGGCTAAGCTTATCACTTCCACAAGTTTCGCATTTATTTACAATTTCGTACATTTCACCACAATAATGGCAAATTAACTTATTTTTAAATTTATGATAAGTCAAACTTACATTACAACTTTTGCAATGAGGCACCCAACCACAATCTTTACACTCTGTAATTGATGTATAACCACGTCTATTTTGAAATAAAATAACTTGTTGTTTTTTCTCTAATGTATTTTTAATTTCATTTATTAAAATAGGATGAAAATGCCCCGAATTAATCTTTCTTTTATAAGCATCTTTCATATCTGCAAGAACAATTTCCGGCATTTCTACATTTCCATATCTTTGATTTAAGGTTGTGAGTAAATATTTTGAATTAATCGCATTATTATAAGATTCAATTGCTGGTGTTGCAGAACCTAATACAATTTCAGCTTTATGAATTTTTGATAACACAACAGCTACATCTCTAGCCGAATATCTTGGGTCTGGGTCTTGTTGTTTAAAACTATTTTCATGCTCCTCATCAACAATTATTAAACCTAAATCTGAAAATGGAAGCAAAACAGCAGATCTAACTCCTAGAACAATTTGCAAGTCTTTTTTTAGTAATTTCAAATAAATTTCAGAACGTGTAGCAAGTGTATATTTACTATGAAAAACTCCAATTTTATTTCCAAAATAATAACTTAAGCGATTAATCATTTGAGTGGTTAAAGCTATTTCGGGCAATAAGTACAAAACTTGTTTTCCTGTTTTTAATACTTCCTTTATCAAGTTTATATAAATTTCAGTTTTTCCTGAAGAAGTTACGCCATGCAATAAAACAGGCTTTAAATTTCCAAAATTATTTTTAATTTGATTATAAACTTGGTTTTGAGCCTCGGATAGTATTAATTCGTTCTCATTTTCAGCATTTTGACTCTCAATTCTAGTTTCTTCTTTTTTCACAATCTCAAGCAATCCTTTACTCACAAGTGTTTGAATAGTTGTTCTTGAAACATTTAATTCTTTTATTAATAATTTTTCAGAATATTCTATGCAATCAATATTTTCTAATATAGACTTATCATTAAAAAACTGCAATACTTCTTTTTGCTTATTGTTTCTTTTTAAAATTTTATCAAACTCTTCAAGCTTATCATGCTCTAAATCTAGCTTAAAAATTAAAAAATTTTGATATTTTGCTTTATATACATTTACAATTTCTTGGGAAGTATTCAGATATCCTTTTTCTTCTAAATTTTCTATATATTTTAATGGATTTTTTAAATTTACAGCTTTTGCAATATCAGAGACACTAGCTTTTCGTTTATTTTTAAGATAATCAAGAATATTTATCTCCATTTTTTTTGGCAAATAGTTAGAAACTACATTTTCATTAAACCAAAGCTTAGTTTCGCTTGATGGCAACAATTTTGACGGAATTGCAGCAGTTAAAGTTTCACCTTTTGTACAACAATAATAATCTGAAATCCAGTTTAATAATTCTGTTTGTTTTTCACTTAAAATAGGATATTCATCTTTAACTGCAAGAATTTCTTTACAATTATAAATGGGTTTTTCTGAATGAATTTTTGTAACGATTCCTGTATATATTTTTCTTTTCCCCAACTCCACAATTACTCTTGCCCCAATTTTTACAGAATTTTCCAACTTTTCGGGTAAAATATAAGTAAGGGTATTTTCAATAGCTAAGGGCAATAAAACTTCAACAAACACAGATTTTGGCATTAATATTTAAGCATTAAGGATATCAACAATATCAAGCATTCTTTGGTCAATAGTTTTATGATGTTTAGTAGTTTTATTAAAGGGAACGTGAACCACTTCTCGATTAATCATTCCAATCATAATACTTCTTTGGTCGTCAATTAATGCTTCTACAGCTGCAACTCCAAGCCTACTTGCTAAATATCTATCATAAGCTGAAGGTGAGCCACCTCTTTGAATATGTCCTAATACAGTAACTTTTAGTTCATATTCGCCTCCAAACTTTTCCATTTTTTCTTTAATTTCAAAAGCACCTCCCTCTTCATCTCCTTCAGCCACTAGGATAATGCTTGATGTCTTTTTTGTTTCAATATATTTTGTAAGTTTTTGGTGCAAAGCTTGTAAATCGCTTGGTGTTTCGGGAATTAAAATATCTTCGGCACCACATGCAATACCAGCTCTAAGTGCAATAAATCCAGCATCACGCCCCATCACTTCAATAAGAAAAACTCTTTCATGCGAAGCTGCCGTATCTCTAATTTTATCAACAGCTTCAATTACGGTATTCAAGGCAGTGTCGTAACCAATAGTCATATCTGTTCCATAAAGATCATTGTCTATAGTACCAGGAATTCCCACTGTTGGAAAATTAAATTCTTCAGTAAAAATTCTTGCTCCTTTAAAAGTACCATCTCCACCAATAACCACAAGGGCATCAATTTCATTTTCGATTAAATTATTATATGCAACTTTTCTTCCTTCGGCCGTGGTAAATGATTTACTACGAGCGGTTTTTAAAATAGTTCCACCAAGCTGAATTATACTTGAAACACTTTTTGAAAACATTGGAATAAAATCCCCATTAACCAGGCCTTCATAACCTCTCATAACGCCAACAACCTTAATATCTTCTTTAATTGCACGCCTAACGACAGCTCTAATTGCAGCATTCATACCCGGCGCATCGCCACCAGAGGTTAAAATAGCTATTTTTTTAATAATTGCCATATTTTAAATTCAAATTTTCTGCTAAAATAATGTAAAATAATAATATTATTCTATGCTTTTATAAAATTGTTAATAAATAGAAACGCTCAATGTAAATTTATTTTAAATCATTTTTAAATATTATAATTTTTACTAAATTTGCAAGTCTAAAAAAAAACACTTATTTTATTAAACAAACATGGAAAAAAAATCAAATTTTAAAACAGCAAAACAAAAATATATTGAGATTTCTTATAAAAATGCTGGAAAATACAAGTATAATATGGGTGATTCTGTTGCCGTAATTTTTTCAGGCGGTCCTGCTTCAGGTGCAAATTCAGTAATTTCTTCGTTAGCTTTAAATTTTATAAATGCAGGAATTCCGATTTATGGAATTTTAAAAGGTTTTGAAAACATTGAAAATTTTGGAAAAGAGGATTTAAAAACATTAGAAAAAGACCTACACTATATTGTTTTAGGTCGTGAAGTTGCCGGAATTAGAGGCAATGCAGGGGTTATTTTAAAAACTAGCAGAGCAAACCCCGGAAAAGACATTAAAAAAGTTGAAGATATTGAAGATGCAAAGAAAAACATCAAATTAAACAATATTATAAAAGCTTTTGAGTCTTTGAACGTAAAAGCAGCTATTACCATTGGCGGAGACGACACTTTAAAGCTTGCAAACTTTTTACATTTAATGGGTTTTCCAACTATTCACGTACCAAAAACCATTGATAACGACTATTTTGGAATACCTTGGACTTTTGGTTATTGGTCGGCTGTAGAAACCGCCAAAGATGCGCTTATTAATTTCAGAGAAGATGCTAGAAGTACAGATTCTTATTTTATAATTGAATTAATGGGTAGAAAAACCGGTTGGATAACTTATGCTGCCGGGATTTCGGCTCAAGCAACCATGATGTTAGCAGTAGAAGATTTTATTGACCAAAAATATATTGACATAAATCAACTTGCAAATAAAATTGTTGACCAAATCATTGCTAGAGAAGAAGAGAACAGAAACTATGGTGTAATTTGCGTTGCCGAAGGATTAGTTGATAAATTACCCGATGAAAAAGTTACAAAAGAAAAAGATAAACACGGAAATATTTATTACGGACTTACAGAAGTTTGTAAATTAATTGCAGACGCAACTAAAAAAGAATATAATAAAAGAACCGGAAAAAACAAGAAAATTATCCCTCGTCAAATTGGTTACGAAACTCGTTGCGTTAGGACTTCGGCTTTTGACACAACTTTAGGCAGTATGTTAGGCTATGGAGCTTATAAATTATTTGAAGAAAATAAGTTTGGAAATATGGTTAGTGTTGAAGATAATTTCGACATCAAACCAATTCCATTTAGCGAATTAATCGATCCAGAAACTTTATTAACAAAAATTAGAACTGTAAACCCAAATAAAGATTTTTTCAAACTTAAAGAATCTTTGTCTTATCATGCAGGTCAAAAGAATTTTGAAAATGGCAATGATGACTTTTAATATATTTTATGCTTAAAGAAATTTTTGAACATCGTTCTATAAGAAAATATTTAGACAAAGCTATTCCTAAGGAGGTAATGGACGAAGTTTTACAAGCTGCAATTAGAGCGTCCAACACAGGAAATATGCAAATATATTCTATTATTGTTACTAGTGAAAAATCATTAAAACAAGCCTTAGCACCTGCACATTTTAACCAAGCTATGCTTAGTGAAGCTCCCACAATTTTAACTTTTTGTGCAGATTTTAATCGTTTTCAAAAATGGTGCGATTTAAGAAATGCAAACTACGCTTATGATAATATTTTAGCTTTTATAACAGCGTCAGTTGATGCTATTATTGCTGCCCAAAATGCTTGTGTAGAAGCAAGACATCATGGTTTGGGGATATGCTATCTTGGTACTGCACTTTATAATCCTGATAAAATTATTTCTGTATTAAATTTACCAAAAGGAGTTGTGCCGGTAACTGCTATTACTATTGGATATCCTGCCGAAAACCCACCACTTACAGATAGATTACCAAGCGAAGCAGTTGTGCATTACGAAACTTATAAAGATTTTAGCGAGGAAGATATAAATAGAATTTATTCAGAAAAAGAAGAGAGAGAAGATAGCAAACAGTTTATTAAAGAAAATAATAAAGAAACTTTGGCTCAAGTGTTTACAGATATTAGATATAAAAAATCTGATTTTGAACATTTTTCTAAAATTCTTATAGATACTTTAAAGAATCAAGGTTTTTTAAAGTAAATAATTTCATTGCTTATTTATTTTATAGGTAATTGAAATTTGTGAACTTTGTTAAACAAAGCTTTTAAAAATAAGTAAAATTCAAATAAAAATAATTTCACTTTCTATACTAGAAAACTTTACCAAAGTTTTTCAAAATCTGTAGTAGTAGATGTTTTTGTTTTCCAATAAGTTTTATGAGTTTTATTTGAAATACTAAGATTTTTGGAGAATAATTTTTGCAAAAGAGAAAATGGGAATAAAATAAAGTAAAAAATCACTGTAAGTAAAATTTTTGACACAAAGAAGCCAATAACCAAGCCTATAGACTGCCATAAAAACGAAATATAAAATGCTGTTTTGTGAAAAAGTCCACAAATTAAAGCTAAACTAACAGCAATATAATAAAACTTAATATTTTTAAAAATTATTCCTAATATTACCAAAGCAGCAACAATAATTAAGCAGTCGGCAAGGTTTCTTTTATATGATTTTATTATTTTCATTTTTTAAAATAAGGTGTAAACAAATGGAGCAACAGAACTTGAGCCTGCAAAAATTATTAATATCCCTATAATTAATAAAACTATTATCATGGGTAAAAGCCAATATTTTTTTCTCTCTTTTAAAAATCCCCATAAATCTCTTAAAAATTCCATATTAGTCTGGTTTAAATTTTTCTTTAAAACTATATTTTTTAATATTTTGCTTTTCCTTAAGCAAGACATAATTTTCTAAAACAAGTATATCCATATCTGTACGCATAAAACACCTGAAAGCGTCTTCGGGAGAGCAAACTATTGGCTCCCCTCTTACATTGAAACTTGTATTTATAATTAAAGATGTATTTGTTATTTCTTTAAATTTTTCAATTAAACTATAAAAATCCGGATTAGTATTTTTATCCACTGTTTGCAAACGTGCTGAAAAGTCGCAATGAGTAACTGCAGGAATATTTGACCTTTCTACATACAATTTTGGGAATAATTCAAGTTCTTCATAATTATCTGGAAGTTTTTTACGCATAGACTTCTTCACTTGACTTGTAAATAACATATAAGGTGAAGCAATGTCAATATCAAAATATTTTTTTGCATCTTCTAATAAAACAGCAGGAGCAAAAGGTCTGAATCCTTCCCTAAATTTAATTTTTAGATTAAGTTTTTTCTGCATTTCAGCACTTCTTGCATCAGCAATAATACTTCTATTACCTAAAGCACGGGGTCCAAACTCCATTTTTCCACGAAACCAGCCAATAATTTTTCCTTGGTCGATTTTTTTTGCAATATATTTAAAAATTTCTTGTTTATTTTCATAAAATACATAATTTGCCTCATATTTTCTCAAAACTTTAAGTATATCAAAATTTGAAAATTCGGGTCCTAAAAATGCAGCTTTCATCAAATCTTCGCCTGTTGGCATATATTCAAAATTTTCATATAAATATAAATAGCTAAATGCAGCACCTAAAGCTCCGCCTGCATCACCTGTTGCGGGTTGAATATAGATTTTTTCAAATATTTTAGAATTTAAAATTTTAGAATTTGCCACACAATTTAAAGCTACTCCCCCGGCTAAGCACAATTTTTTTTCTCCTGTAATTTCTTGTGCATATTTTACCATATTTAGCACAATTTCTTCAGTTATTTCTTGTATAGCCAAAGCTAAATTACAGTGAATTTGCAGAATATCGTCTTTTGGTTTTCGTATTTTTAGCCCAAAAAGTTTTTGCCATTTTTTAATTTTTATCATTTTTAAACTTGTTGCAAAGCCAAAATATTTCATATTTAACTTTATGCTTCCATCAAGTTTAATTTCAACAAGTTTTTGACGAATTAAATTTTTAAAATTTTCAGTTTCCTCTGCATTTTTTATACCATAAGGAGCTAATCCCATAAGTTTATACTCGCCACTATTTACAACAAAACCAAGAAAATATGTAAAAGCCGAATATAAAAGTCCTAGTGAATTTGGATAGTGTAATTCTTTTAAAATTTTAATTTTTCCATTTTCGGCTTTAGCAATTGAGGCAGAAGCCCACTCTCCCATGCCATCAATTGTGAGAATGGCAGCTGAACTAAAACCGGAAGGATAAAAAGCAGAGGCTGCATGTGATAAATGATGTTCAGAAAAGTAGATTTTTATTTTTTTCTTATCAAAAGATTCAATTTTTCTTAATTGGGAATAAATTTCATCTTTAATAAATAATTTTTCTCTTAACCAAATTGGAATAGACTTAACAAAAGACGCTAAACCATAAGGTGAAAAATGATAATAAGATTCTAATAATCTTTCAAATTTTAAAAATGGTTTTTCGTAATAAACAATGGCAGAAAGCTCTGAAACATTTATTTGCGCCTGATTTAAACAAAACCTCACTGCGTTAATAGGAAAAGACTTGTCGTGTTTTTTACGGGTAAATCTTTCTTCTTGAGCGGCAGCAATAATTTCATTATTAAAAATTAAGCAAGCTGCCGAATCGTGATAATATGCTGAAATTCCTAAAATATACACAGAGTACAAGTTTTATAATTACAAATATGAGTAAAATTATTAAAAATAACATAGTTTTACAAAAAAAAACTCGTAAAATTACATAAATCTAAATTTTGAGGACATGCTTAAAATTGTTTTGTCATGATTTTTGCAACAAATGGCAAAAATCCCGCCAAAACCCCCACTTAGCAAAACACAGATGATTTTTTTATAATTATATTAGTTTTTACATGAATTTTCACAAGATTTTAAGCTAAATAATAATTTTTAAAATTATAATAAAAACTAATTTAAACTAATTTTTCGTGAAACATTTAATTAATTTTATCACTTAAAAGAAAATAAGGTATATTTGTATAAAATAAAGTTTTTGTATTAAGTTAACTAAACAAAAAACAAATGAGAATTTCTAAAACTTATATTTTTAAAATACTAATTTCACTAATAATAAGTTTACATTTCTTGTTCTTTATTATTACCAAAAAGTATTTTGTTAGTTCGGGGATATGTTTGTATATTATTGTTTTTACATTAATATATTGGATTTTATTAGCTTTAAAAAAATGGTTTAAATTAAACTTAAAAATCAAAAACATTAAGTTAGGTATTTATTCTATTGTAATAATTCTTTCAATAATTGAATTAGTTTTTATTTTAACAGGTTTTCAAAGCACATATTTAGAAAAACGTAATAAGTTTTATTATCATTCACCTTATTCGGATTATGGATTAACTCGTTATCATGTTTGGGAAAGCGACCATTTATTAAAAACAAAGGATTTTTCTTATGAAAGAAATATTAATAGTTTGGGACTGTCGGATATTGAACCAAAAATTGAAAAATCAGAAAATGAGTATAGAATTATAGCTTTGGGCGATTCTTTTACCGAAGGTGATGGCTGCCATGCCGATTCTACATGGTTAAAGTTTTTAGAAAGAGATTTAGAAAAACTAGAGACAGAAAAAACATTTACTTTTATAAATGCTGGAGTTTGTGGTAGCGACCCTATGTTTGAATATGTTTTGTTTAAAGATAAATTATTGAAATACAAAGCTGATTTGCTAATTTTAATGATTAATGAAAGTGATTTTTATGATATTATCTTGTTAGGCGGAATGGAAAGGTTTAGAGAAGATGGAAGTATAAAAACAAAAAAAGCTCCTTGGTTTGAACCAATTTATGCTATAAGTAGAATATCAAGATTAGTTTTTAGATTTCTAGGATATAATGAGTTGCTTATAAAACTACCAATTGAAGGCACTGAATTTCAAGAAGTTGAGAAAAGTATTTATAATGTTATTTTAGATTTTGAAAAACTTTCTAAAGAAAATAATTTCAAATTTATAGTTAGCATAAACCCTGTTTTATCAGAATTAAAAAACAAAAAACTTTTAATGCATAATTTAAGCCTAAAACTCGCTGAAAATAAAGATATAATTTATGTTGATTTATTAAAGCATTTTATAGAGACTGTTGATAATAATGATTTTGAATCTTTGTTCTGGAAAAATGATGGACACAATAATGCAAAAGGATATGAAGTAATTGGAAAAGGGATGTTTAATGAGTTGAAAGTCTGTAAAGTCGAAAGTCTGTAAAGTAGAAAGTCTGTAAAGTCGAAAGAGCTTCAAGGCATTTCATTCACCAAGCATTAAACACAAAAACTAAGAACTATTTTACAGTCAAATCACTTAAAATCAAGTTTTACAACATAAATCATCTTTAATTCAATAAATACTATTAATTTTGCAAAAGAATTAAAAACAAATTGAGTTTTAAATATGGACGAAAAATTGTTTCACGAATTTCCTCCAATACCCACACAAGCTTGGGAGGAAGTTATTTTAAAAGATTTAAAAGGTGCAGATTATGAGAAAAGATTAATCTGGAAAACCTTAGAAGGATTTTCATTAAAACCTTATTATCGTAGCGAAAATTTGGAAAACTTGGATTATTTGAATTCAAATCCCGGAAATTTTCCATACACAAGAGGTACTGATTACGAAGGTTTAAAGTTTATTAGACAAGACATTAGAGTTAAAGATGTAAATTTAGCCAACAAACAAGCCTTGTCTTTATTAAATGCTGGCGTAAGCTCCTTAGGCTTCATAATCACAGAAGATTTAAACAAAGAAGATTTTAATAAGTTAATGAATGGAATAAATCCAGAAGCTGCTGAAATTAACTTCCTAACTTGCGATCTTACAGCCAAATATGTTGAGATCTTAGCAGATTATGCTAAAGAAAATTCTTTTGATATCAACAAAATTCAAGGTTCAAATAAATTTGATCCATTAGCTTATATGGTTCTAATGGGTAAAACTTATTGTGGAAAAGATTCATGCAATTGTGTTGAAGAAATGTATAATAAAAATAAAAACATTTTACCACAATTTAGTTTACTGAGTGTTGAAGCCAATGCTTATCACAATGCTGGAGCCAATGCAGTGCAAGAACTTGCTTTTGCATTAAGCCAAGCAGCTGAATATTTAAAGATTTTTGCTGAAAAAGGAATTTCTGTTGACGAAATTGCCCCAAGTATTAGATTTAATTTTGCTGTAGGTTCAAATTATTTTATGGAAATTGCAAAGCTTAGAGCTGTTAGATTTTTATGGGCTAAAATTGTTGAAGCAAATTCTTGTAAAAATTTAGAAAATGCAAAAATCAATATGCATTGCGAAACTTCACAATGGAATAAAACAATTTACGACCCACATGTAAATATGCTAAGAGTTACTACTGAAGCAATGTCAGCAATTATTGGCGGAACAAATACTTTAAGCGTTGTGCCTTTTGATTTTGCTTATGCAGAGCCAAGTGATTTTTCATTAAGAATAGCAAAAAATGTTCAATTAGTAATTACCGAAGAAGCTCATTTTGATAAAGTTAGCGATCCAGCAGCTGGTTCATATTATATCGAGAACTTAACCGATATGCTTATTGATAAAACTTGGGACTTATTTTTAAAAGTTGACGAAATAGGCGGATATATTCAGGCTGTAAAACAAGGATTTATCCAAGACAGTATTAACGAAATAGCTGAAAAACGCAGTTCAAATATTGCTAATCGTCTTGAAACACTTTTAGGAACAAATCAATTTCCTAATTTTAATGAAAATAAAAAAGAAATTCCTATTTCTGAAAAGCCTAATATAGAAGGTGAAATGTTTAAGACCATTACATTACATCGTGGTGCTGTGGAGTTTGAAAAATTACGCTTAAAAACTGATAAAGCTGCAAAAAGACCAGTTGTGTTTATGCTTACAATAGGAAATTTAGCTTTTAGAAAAGCACGTGCTCAATTTTCTAGTAACTTTTTTGCTTGTGCAGGCTTTGAAGTAATTGATAACAATGGTTTTGAAAATATAGAGCAAGGAATAAAAGCAGCTAAAACAAAAAATGCTGATATAATTGTTTTATGTAGTTCTGACGAGGAATATGAAACATTAGCAGTTGAAACATTTGAAAAAATTGACAGCGAAATTTTGGTGATTGCCGGAAATCCTGCTTGTAAAACTGATTTGGAGGCTAAAGGAATTAAGAATTTTATTCATGTAAGATCTAATGTTCTTGAAGAGCTCAAATCTTATCAAAAACAACTTGGTATTAACTAAAAATGCTTAAAAATGAAACCTAATTATAAAAATTTGAATATTAAAACAAAAACTCAGACACAAACAGTTGAAAAATCTGTTACTGAGAAAAACTGGATGACTGCCGAGCAAATTCCCGTTAAAAAATTATATACTTCTGATGATTTGCAAGGTATGGAACATTTGAATTATGCTGCAGGATTAGCTCCATATTTTCGTGGACCATATTCTACAATGTATGTTATGCGTCCTTGGACAATTCGCCAATATGCTGGATTTTCAACTGCAGAAGAATCAAATGCTTTTTATCGCAGAAATTTAGCATCTGGTCAAAAAGGTTTATCTGTTGCTTTCGACCTTGCTACTCATCGTGGTTATGATTCAGACCATCCACGTGTTGTTGGTGATGTTGGAAAAGCAGGAGTTGCGGTTGATTCGGTTTTGGATATGAAAATTTTATTCGACCAAATTCCTTTAAATCAAATGTCGGTATCTATGACAATGAATGGAGCTGTTTTACCAATTATGGCTTTTTACATTGTTGCAGCCTTAGAGCAAGGCGCCAAACTTGAAGAGCTTGCTGGAACTATCCAAAACGACATTTTAAAAGAATTTATGGTGAGAAACACCTATATTTATCCACCTGAATTTTCCATGAAAATTATTGGAGATATTTTTGAGTTTACTTCTCAAAAAATGCCAAAATTTAATTCAATTTCCATTTCAGGCTACCACATGCAAGAAGCTGGAGCTACAAATGACATTGAGTTGGCTTATACTCTTGCCGATGGCTTAGAATATTTACGTACAGGAATTAAAGCAGGCTTAGATATAGATGCTTTCGCACCTAGATTATCATTTTTCTGGGCTTTAGGAATGAACCATTTTATGGAAATTGCTAAAATGCGTGCAGCAAGATTATTGTGGGCAAAAATTGTAAAACAGTTTAATCCAAAAAACCCAAAATCACTTGCCTTAAGAACTCATACTCAAACTTCGGGTTGGTCGCTTACAGAACAAGATCCATTTAACAATGTTGCAAGAACTTGCGTTGAGGCTATGGGAGCAGCTTTAGGGCATACTCAGTCTTTACATACAAACGCATTGGACGAAGCTATTGCATTACCAACAGATTTTTCTGCTCGTATTGCAAGAAATACACAACTTTATATTCAAGAAGAAACTAATATTTGCAAACAAGTTGACCCTTGGGCAGGTTCGTATTATGTTGAATCTTTAACTCATGAAATTGCTCACAAAGCTTGGAAACTTATTGAGGAAATTGAATCTTTGGGTGGAATGGCAAAAGCTATTGAGTCTGGTATTCCAAAAATGAGAATTGAAGAAGCAGCAGCACGAACGCAAGCGCGTATTGACAGTGGTGAACAAACTATTGTTGGAACAAATAAATATCGTTTAGAAAAAGAAGATCCTATAGATATTCTTGATGTTGATAATACAGCAGTAAGAGAAGCACAAATAAAAAGATTACAAAAACTACGTGCAGAAAGAAACGAAGCCGAATGTCAGGCTGCTTTGGCTGCAATTACTAAATCTGCCGAAACAGGCGAGGGTAATTTGCTTGAGTTGGCAATTGACGCAGCTCAAAAAAGAGCAAGTTTAGGCGAAATTTCTGATGCATGTGAAAAAATAGCAGGGAGGTACAAAGCCGTGATAAGAACAATTTCAGGAGTTTACTCCTCAGAATCTAAAGACGACCCAGATTTTAACAAAGCAAGAGAAATGTGTAAAACTTTTGCCGACAAAGAAGGTCGCCAACCTCGTATAATGGTTGCTAAAATGGGTCAAGACGGACATGACCGCGGAGCTAAAGTAGTTTCAACAGGTTATGCAGATGTTGGTTTTGATGTGGATATGGGACCACTTTTCCAAACACCAGAAGAAGCAGCAAAACAAGCAGTTGAAAATGATGTTCATGTACTTGGAGTTTCTTCTTTGGCAGCAGGACACAAAACTTTAGTTCCAGCAGTTATTGAAGAACTAAAAAAACTTAACAGAGAAGATATTTTAGTAGTTGCAGGTGGAGTAATTCCATCACAAGATTACCAGTTTTTATATGACTCAGGAGTAGCCGCTATTTTTGGTCCTGGAACTTCTGTTTCTAAAGCTGCAATTGCAATTCTAGAACTATTATTAAGCGAATAAGTTTTTAATTTTCCATAATTTCAAAAAGCCCTTAACTTACTAATAAGTTAGGGCTTTTATTACGAGTTCCTGATTTCGACAATACATCAACCTGATTTTTTTTTATAAAGGCATATAAAAGTTTATTTTTTTTATGTAAGTTTGCCCCAACAAAACAAACTTAAACTGTGTTATCAGCAAAAAAAATACAAATCAGCGGATTGGTTCAAGGCGTGGGTTTTAGACCTTTTATTTATAAGCAAGCATTAAAATATTCTTTAAATGGTTGGGTAGAAAACAGAAATGATGGGGTTTTAATACAAGTTGAGGGAAGTGCTGAAAATATTGAAGATTTCATAAAAACCATTCCGACATCAGCTCCTACTGCCTCTTATATAAAAGATATTAAAACAAATAATACAGAACGTTTAAATTTTACTAGTTTTTTTATAAAAAAAAGTGAAAACATTTCTAATAAAATAACAGAAATTTCGCCTGATATTGCAATTTGTACAGATTGTTTGAAAGATTTAAAAGAACAGAAACATAGGATTAATTATCCTTTTATAAACTGTACAAACTGCGGGCCAAGGTTTAGTATAATTCAAGATTTACCATACGACAGAGCTAAAACCACAATGCAAAAATTTAAAATGTGCCCAATATGTGAGAAAGAATATAAAGATATTTTAGATAGAAGATTTCATGCTCAACCTGTTGCTTGCAATAATTGTGGACCAATTTATAAATTAGAAACAAAAAACTTTACAAGCGAAAATCTTGAAGAAATTATAGATATTTGTGCAGAATTAATTGATTCCGGAAAAATTATAAGTATAAAAGGTGTAGGCGGATTTTTTATGTCTTGCGATGCTTTAAACCAAGAAGCAGTTAGTAATTTGCGTAAAGCTAAAGCCAGAGATTTAAAACCTTTTGCGGTAATGTGTGCAGATATTGAAACTGCACAAGAATATGCAGAAATTTCTGAAGATGAAAAAATCTCTCTAAATTCATGGAGGCGACCAATAGTTTTATTAAAAACAAAAAAAGAACTAGCCAAATCTGTTTGCTCGAATATGGACAGAACAGGAATTATCTTGCCCTATATGCCTTTTCATTATTTACTTTTTGAAAAACTTAAAAGCAAAATCATAGTTTTAACAAGTGGAAATATTTCAGATAATCCAATAATAATTGATGATACTGAAGCTAAAAAATTTTTATTTCCAATTTCAGACGCTTTATTAAGTTATAACCGGGATATTTTTAATCGTGTTGATGATTCTGTAGAAATAAATATAAACAAAAAACTTCGTGTTATTAGGCGTTCGAGAGGCTATGTCCCTAATCCGATATTTTTAAATTTTAATTGTGAAGGAATTTTTGCCGCAGGAGCTGAATTAGTGAATACTTTCTGTATTGGCAAACAAAAGCAAGCTGTTATGAGCCAACATATTGGAGATATAAAAAATTTTAAAACTTATGAGTTTTATGAAGAGTCTGTTAAACGCTTTAAGCAAATGTTTCGTTTAAATATTGATTTCGCTGTTTACGATTTGCATCCTGAATATTTTTCAACAAAATTTGCTAAAGAACTTGGAGTACAGGAACTAGCTGTTCAACATCATCATGCCCATATTGCTTCTTGCATGGCAGAACATGGACTTGACGAAAAACTTATTGGTGTAGCAATGGATGGCACAGGTTTAGGAACAGATAATAAAATTTGGGGAGGAGAATTTTTTATATGTGATTATAATAATTTTGAAAGAATTTCTCATTTTGATTATATTCCAATTCCAGGTGGAGATAAAGCCACCGAAGAGCCTTGGCGTACAGGACTTTCGTATTTATACAAATATTTCGGAAAAGATATTTTAAACCAAGATTTAGATTTTTTAAAAAATATTTCTGAAGAAAAAATAAATATTATTATTTCTGCCATTGATAATAAGCTAAATTGCCCTGAAAGTTCTTCGGCAGGACGACTTTTTGACGCAGTTTCAGCTATTACTAATATTTGCACTATTTCAGGATTTCATGCCGAAGCGCCTATGCGTTTGGAAGCAAGTATTAAATCTGAAATTTCGGAAAAATACGATGTAGAAATTGGAAAAATTATTTCTTTTAAAAAAACATTATTACAAATTATAGAAGATTTAAAAAATAAAACTTCTATTTCAGAAATATCTGTAAAATTTCATAACACAGTGATTTTCACAATTTTAGAAACAGCAAATCAAATTAGAAACAAAACAGGATTAAACAAAATTGTTTTATCTGGTGGAAGTTTTCAGAATGCTTATTTATTAAAAAATTTAGAAAATATTCTTGCAAATAATAAATTTATTGTATATTCGCATAGTAAATTACCTACAAACGATGGAGGTATAGCATTAGGACAGCTTGCAATAGCGGCAAAATTTAGAAACAAAACAACTAAATAATAATAAAATTATGTGTTTAAGTATTCCTGCAAAAGTAATTAGTATTAATGGCAACACTGCACTTGTTTCTACAGGTGGCGCTGAATATCAAGCGAATTTAGACTTGATTGATAATGTGAAAATTGGAGATTATATTTTGCTTCACACCGGTTTGGCAATAGAAAAGTTAAGTGAAGAAGAGGCTTTAGAAACATTGAAAGTTTTTGAAGATTTTAAAGAACTTAACGACTTATTAGACCAAGAGGAAAAGCAAACAGGCAAAAGAATAGTATAATTCAATTTAAACTGCATGAAATATATTGATGAATATAGAGATAAGAATTTAGTTTTAAAGATTTTACAAGAAATTAAAAATATTTCAAAAACTAAAGTATCATTTATGGAGGTTTGTGGCGGTCATACTATGGCAATACAAAAATTCGGTATTCCTTCCCTTCTACCGCCAACAATTGAATTATTATCTGGTCCTGGTTGCCCTGTTTGTGTTTCTTCCCGCAAATATATCGACAAAGCTATTGCCTATTCAAGGTTAGAAGAGGTAATAATTACAACTTATGGGGATTTAATCAGAGTTCCGGGTTCTAGTTCTAATTTAGATAAAGAAAAGGCCAAAGGTGGAGATATTAAAATTGTCTATTCAAGTTTGGATGCCTTGCAAATAGCGAGAGAAAATCCAAATAAAAAAGTAATATTTCTTGGGATAGGGTTTGAAACTACTTCGCCAGGTTCAGCACTTGCTGTGTTAAAAGCTTATGAAGAAAATTTGAATAATTTCTTTCTTTTTAGTTCTCATAAACTAATGCCACCTGCAATGTCGGCTATAATTGATGAAAAAGTAAAAATTAACGGTTATATTGCTCCTGGTCATGTGAGTACAATTACAGGAACAGGAATTTATGAAGATATTCCTAAAAAGTTTGGTTTATCTTGCGTAGTTTCAGGTTTTGAGCCAGTGGATTTATTACAATCAATTTATATGTTAGTGCGTCAAGTTGAAGAAAAATCGCCAAAAGTAGAAATACAATATAAACGGGCGGTAAAACCTGAAGGAAATCTTAAAGCACAAAAACTATTAAACGAAATTTTTGAAACATCAGATGAATGGTGGCGAGGATTGGGAATTTTAAAAAATAGTGGATTAAAACTAAGGGAAAAATATAAAAATCACGATGCAGAATTAAATATTCATGTAGAGGTAGAAGCAACACGCGAAGATAAAGCTTGTATTTGTGGAGAAATTTTAAAAGGATTAAAAAAACCAAAAGATTGCAAACTTTTTGCTAAAGCTTGTACACCAATAGACCCGGTAGGTGCTTGCATGGTTTCTCACGAAGGCTCTTGTGCTGCATATTATAGATATAATAGAGATTAAATTATGAAAACTGACAAAATATTATTAGGACATGGTAGTGGCGGTCAACTCTCTAACGAGCTGATTAACAAGGTTTTTATCAAACACTTTTCAAATAAAACTTTGGACATTTTAAGTGATGCTTGCATTTTAAAAATAAATCAAAGCCATATAGCTTTCACTAGCGATTCTTTTGTTGTAGATCCTATATTTTTTCTGGGTGGGAATATTGGGAAATTAGCTATTTGCGGAACTGTTAACGATATTGCGGTTTCGGGAGCAAAACCTTTATACTTAAGCACGGCTTTTATTATTGAAGAAGGTTTTTCTATTTCTAAATTAGAGGAAATTGTAAAAACCATGGCTGAGGAAGCAAAAAAAGCAGGAATAAAAATTGTTACCGGCGACACAAAAGTTGTAAACAAAGGAAAATGCGATAAAATTTTCATAAATACTACAGGAATTGGAAGCATTTTAGAAAAACGAAAACATATAGGAAGTGGTAAAAACATAAAACCAGGGGATAAAATAATTATTAATGGAAGTATTGGCGATCATGGCATAGCAGTTATGAGTGCAAGAAATGATTTGAAAATTTCTTCACCGGTAATTTCAGATTGTGCTTGTTTGCATAAATTAATTGAAAAATCTTTTGAAATTAGTGAAAATATAAAATTTATGCGTGATGCCACACGAGGCGGTTTAGCAAGTATTTTAGCCGAAATAGTTGAAAATAAACAGTTTGGAATTGAAATTGAAGAAGAAAATGTTCCCGTAAAAGAAACTGTACGTGGAATGTGCGAATTGCTTGGCTTTGATCCTTTTTATGTAGCAAACGAAGGCAAATTTGTTATGATTGTTGAAGCAAATGATGCTGAAGCAATTGTAAATATGCTTAGAACTCAAGAATTTGGTTCAGAAGCAGCAATTATTGGCGAAGTTGTTGATAAGCATCATGGCAAAACTGTAATAAACACAAGCATTGGTGGGCAAAGAATTTTAGATATGCTTTCAGCTGAGCAATTACCCCGCATTTGTTAAAGTTTTAACTAATAAATTTTAAAATAAAAACCTGAATTTCATTAAATTTGAGAAAAACTTAGTATGCACGAATTATCAATAGCAATAAACATAGTTGAAATAGCCCAAGATACTGCTTTTTCTGCAAAATTACACTCAATTAGTGAGATTGAAATTGAAGTTGGAGATTTATCAGGCGTAATAATTGAAGCGCTTGAGTTTGCAATGGAAGAAGCGGTAAAAAACACAATTTTAGATGGAGCAGAGAGAAAAATTACAAAAATTCCAGCAAAAGCAAAATGTAATAATTGCAGTACAGAATATGATATTGAGGATGTTTTTACTCCCTGTCCAAAATGTAGCGGCTTTGATAATGAAATTTTATCAGGAAATGAATTAAAAATAAAAACAATAATAGGAAATACAAACTAAAATTTAAAATTATGTGTGGAACTTGTGGCTGCGGAGAAGACAATTCCGTAACAATTAGAAAACCGAGTGAAAATGCTCATACTCATTACCATACACATGCCGATGGCAGTGTTCATTCTCATTCTCACAATCACGATGCTCATCATCACCATCATCACGATGATAATTTAGCCTCTCATAAACACGAACATTCCCGTTCAATAGAAATAAAATTAGAGCAAGACATTTTACATAAAAACAACTTGTTAGCAGAAAGAAATCGTGGATATTTTGAGGCTAAAGATATTTTTGCAATTAATCTTGTAAGCTCACCAGGCTCAGGAAAAACTAGTTTGTTAGAAAAAACAATTAAAGATAAAAAATCAGAATTAGATTTTTTTATTATTGAAGGAGACCAACACACAATGAATGATGCACAACGTATTCACGAAGCAGGAGCACCAGCAATTCAAATAAATACAGGACAAGGTTGTCATTTAGATGCAGAAATGGTAAATAGAGCTGTAAAGCAACTTGAAGTTAAAGAAAAATCTATACTTGTAATAGAAAATGTTGGGAATTTGGTTTGTCCTGCAATGTTTGATTTAGGTGAAACGAAAAGAGTGGTAATCATAAGTACTCCTGAAGGTGAGGATAAACCTATTAAATATCCAGAAATGTTTAGAACTTCAAATTTATGTCTTATTAATAAAATAGACTTATTGCCATATTTAGATTTTGATATTCAAAACTTAAAAAATTACGCTCTACAAGTAAATCCCCATATAGAATTTATAGAAATTTCAGTAAAAACCGGAGAAGGTATGCAAGACTGGTATAATTGGTTAAATAAAAATTTAAAAAAATAAAAAATATGGGAGAAATTTGGATTTTGACACTAACTGCAATAAGTATAGCTTTTGTGCATACAATTATAGGCCCAGATCATTATTTGCCTTTTATTGTAATGTCAAAAGCAAGAAACTGGTCTTTATTTAAAACTATAAGAGTTACATTTTTTTGTGGTATTGGTCATGTTATGAGTTCAGTAGTGATTGGGATAATTGGTATTGTAGCAGGTATAGCTCTAAATAAATTAGAATTTTTTGAGGAGTATCGGGGAAATATTGCAGCTTGGGCTATTATTTTATTTGGCTTGGGCTATACTATTTATGGAATTATAAAGGCAACAAATCAGCACACACATACACATGTTCATATAAACGAAGACGGCAGTTATGAAAAACACAAACATTCACATTCTCATACTCAAAGCGAAACTCACAAACATAAAGATAGTGGCAGTCAAAAAGCAAATATCACGCCTTGGATATTATTTACAATATTTTTATTAGGTCCTTGCGAACCACTTATTCCACTTTTAATGTTTCCTGCTGCAGAGCTATCGGTTATTGGCATAGTAATAGTTGCCGGAGCCTTCTCTATAGTTACTATTGCTACAATGATTGCAATTGTTTTTCTTGCTTATCGCGGAATTTCATTTATTAAAACAAATATTTTAGAAAAATATATTCACGCACTTGCAGGAGTGATGATTTTGTTAAGTGGATTAGCTATTGTATTTTTGGGTTTATAATTTTAAATTATGAATTTATCCGAAAAAACAGTTGAAAGGCTTTTACTTTGTCGCAGAGAATTGTTAAAATACAGGTTTATCGACAAGCCACATATATTTTCAAATGATTTAGCCAGAATTTTAAATATTAAACCAGAACAATTACGACAAGACTTCTTAACTGCAGGAGTTTCGGCAGGTAGCAACAGAAACGGCTATGATGTAAATCTTCTTATTGAGGAGATTGAGGAAAAAGTTGCTTTAAAGCAAATGAAAAAAGTTGCTTTTATAGGAGATGCGTCTTTAGTTGATGTTTATAAAAATTTTATTGATTCAGGTTTAATTGAATTTCAAATTACAGCTATATTTAGTTTTAATCCTGAAAACAAATCTTTGCATAATATTCCTTGTTTTACATTTGACAAAATGACAGAAATAATCCCAAAATTAAATATAGAAATTGTGATTGTTGCTGCTTGTGCTGAACTTGTAAAAGATATTGTGGATAGCCTAAGTTTATGTAATATAAAAGGAATTATTAATTTATCTTCTGAAAATATTTTACCAGGTAAGGAAATGGTTGTTGAAAATTTTGATTTACTTTCGGCAATTGAAAAAGTGAATTTTCGATTAAATTTTAATGAAGAATTAAAAAAATTTAAGTCTAAAGCAAAAAAACTATAATGGAAGAGAAATTCTACCCTGAAAATATTTTCCAAAAAATTTCTAAAATTTACAATATAGAAAAGTTTGAGCGAACAATCATTTTAGAAAGTTTAAAAATATTAAACCCAAATTTAGAAAAAACTTTGCAGGAATATTTATTGCTTTTCGATTCATATAGGTTTATAAAAAGTGACAAAAATCTTATGTTTATCTCTCGTGATTTATGGCAAACAGAATTGAATAAATTTAGAGAAATGTTGGAGAAGGAATACTTAAAAATTGAGTTTGAACTAAATAAACTTTCTTAATTTAGTTTAGAAAATAAAAAAAGCCACACTTGGTGGCTTAATTTATTATTTAATTACAAGTTTGTGCATCGACTCTTTGTTTTCAAATTTAATTTTAAGCAAATACATTCCTGGTTTTAGACTTTTAGTATCAATATTAGAAATGTTAGAATTAGGTATAGTTTCAAAAATAACTTGTCCTAAAACATTTGTAAGATAAATTTTTTCAGCTTTAGTTCCTTGAATTTCAACACTTACAAAATCTCTAGCAGGATTTGGGAAAATATTAATTCTAGTTTCATATTGAGATATTCCACTTGTCCACGAAATTGAAAATGGTTTAGTTTCAACACAATTTGCAGCATCCACCAGCATTACTGAATAATTTCCAGGTAAAAGATTTTCAATATTTAAACCTTGTTCATTATTAGACCATAAAATTTGATACGGAGCAGTTCCACCGATGATTACAATACTAGCAGAACCGTCAGCTTCAAATTCGCCTGTTGCATGAATTACTTCAACTTCCACGCTTGGTGGGTTAGAAATGTAAATATAATTTTCTTTAATATTTTCGTCATTTCCAAACTCATTTTCTACAGATAAACTTACAGTATAAAAACCTGGATTTTCATAAATATGATTAGGATTTTGTTGGTTTGAAGTGTGTCCATCTCCAAAATCCCAAGTCCAAGTTGTTGGCTGATTATTGCTCAAATCAGAAAATTGAATTTCGTTTCCTAAACAAGTAACAATATTATCAGCAGAAAAATCAGCAATCGGAACAGCAGGAGCTTGTTCTTGTTCAAGAATTACACATTCTGAACTAGAACAATTATTTGCATCTGTAAGTGTTAGGCAATATTCACCAGCGTTTAAACCGTAAATTTCATTTCCTGATTCTCCTGGAATTGACCATTGATAGCTATAAGGAGCTGTGCCATTAGTTACTGTAGCCGTGACGCTTCCATCATTTGTAATATCCCAAGTTTCGGAGTTTGCTGTTAACACAATTACTGGGATTTCGTAAACTTCAATATAATCAGTTTTTATTAAAACATTTTCGCCTTCTAAATTACTGACTGTTAAGCTAACAGAATAAATACCTGCTTGCTCGTAATTGTGAATTGGATTTTGTTGAGTTGAAGTTTGTTCGTCTCCAAAATCCCAGAACCAAGAGTCAGGCATATAAAGTGATAAATCTGTAAATTGAACTTCTAAATTGCCACAAGCTGATGTTTGGTTTGCTTGAAAATCTGCAAGTGGCGGAACATCTTCGGTATAAACATTTGCACATTGCTCATTAGAACAATTATTTGCATCTGTAAGTGTTAGGCAATATTCACCAGCGTTTAAACCGTAAATTTCATTTCCTGCTTCTCCTGGAATTGACCATTGATAGCTATAAGGAGCTGTAGCATTAGTAATTGTAGCTGTGATACTACCATCATTTTCATTTGGAGCAGATTCATTATTTGCAAACAAAGAGATTTCCGGAATTGGGTTAAGAGTAATATTTACATTATCACTTGCTGTACAGCCAAATTCATTTTCAACCACAACAGTATAATTACCTGTATTATTTGCTTCAAAAATTTGTCCACCTAAATTTCCATTCCAAGTATAAGAATTGAAACCACTACCAGCATCTAAGTTAATCGAACTAGCACATTGTATTTGGTCTTCACCCAAATTAACACTTGGTACAGGATTTATTGTAGCAATAACTTGGGTTCGAGAGCTATAGCAAGCTTGTTCATATTCAACAATCCAGTTATAGAAATAATAATATAAGTTTAAATCATCAGCAGTATTTCCAACTATACTCACAACCCCATCAAGATTGTAAGGATAAGAAGCGCCTGTTTGATTTCGGTATAATCTATTATAATTACTGCTACCCATTAATTTATATCCTGTTCCTGCCGGCACATAAAAATCTAAGTTTACAGTTAGATTTGTATTTGTTTGACCATATGCTACATTTACAACCTTAGTGTATAAAGTTACATTTTCACTATCCACTAATGTAATAGTTTTATTTCCTGTATTAGAACTACGAATTACAACAGAAACAAGAGTAAAATCACGTTCTGCATTAAAATACAAGCCATGCTGTGCTGGTGCATTAAAAAATCCTCCTGTTCCAAAATTATAGTTTTCTGGTCCCACGTTTCCCGTTTCTTCGGTTATTATTTGCGATTCAACATAAAAATCTGTTGTATTTGTAAATGTATTAGTATAAGTATCTCCTGTATTCATTGCTGTTCCACCAATTGGTGTATTATACCAAACTAAATTTCCATTTCCTGAAGCATATAAACTTAATTCAGCACTTCCGCAGGCGTTAGCACCGGTAGTTGTAGGAGCTTCAGGCATATCAATGATAACAGCATTTGTAATTATTTTGGTATCATTACCATAATCATTTGTAACATTTAAGGAAACAGTATATGTACCTGAGCTTGCATAATTATGAGTTGGGTTTTGTTCTACACTTATATTTCCATCTCCAAAATCCCATGACCAAGAATCAGCTAAGAATGACATATCTGTAAAATTTACTTCACCAGAACAAAACTCCGGTCCATTTATAGAAAAATCAGCTGTTGGGGGAATATTTGGACTAATTAAATTAAAAGTATAATCTTCAACTTCGCCATATCCAGAATTTCCACAAGGTGTTGAATTAGGATTATATGATGTGCTTGTATCATGTAAACGTATTCTAACCCTTACAGGTCCAGATGTTGCCTCATTTGGAACAGTAATATTTCCAGAATACGGACCAGCACCATTTGAAGAGGTAAATACATTTTCTCCGTCATCAACAAAATTGCCATTTCTATTCCAATCCACCCAAATTAATACTTGGTCGCTTGAATACCCATTGGCAGTAGTTACAGTAAAAGGATAAGTTTGACCTATCATTAAATCTGTAGAAATATTAGTAAAATCAGTATATGTAGATTTACCTGAAGAATTATTTATTGTATTACAAGTAAAATTACTAATTCCTTCATAAGCAGCACTTGAAGAGCCTGCTGAACAATAATCCGGCAGAGAAACAGTAATATAAGCATTTTTTTGTTCTATATCATTTCCATAATTATTTGAAACTGTTAATTTAACATTATAAATTCCGGGCATATTATAGACAACACTTGGATTTTGTTGCGAGCTAGTTGCAGGTACCCCTCCTTCAAACTCCCAATCCCAAGATAATGGATTATTTATAGATAAATCAGTAAAATTAACCGTAGCCCCCATGCTTACACTTGTTTGATTAGCAACAAAATCGGCACTTGGTGGATTTGTATTTACATTTACTGTAATATAATTGGTTTTGGTTTTAGTATCATTACCCAAAGAATTTGTTATAGTTAAACTCACTGTATAAGTTCCAACAGAAGAGTATATATGGCTTGGGTTTTGTTCGTTTGAAGTTTGTCCATCTCCAAAATCCCATTCCCAACTATTAGCATATTGGGAAGCATCTGTAAAATTAACTGTTTCTCCTTCCAAAATACTTGTTGGATTTGCATTAAAATCAGCAATTGGAGGATTTGGAGTAATTGGAACAACATCCTCGTTAATATACGGAACTCTATCCTGCTTTGTACCAACTATGCAATGTTGAGTACCGGTAAGTGGAGGAAAGTTTAGATTTACAGAAGTTCCACTACCCGACCATTTTGCGTCTAATAAAACATTATCCTTTGAAATTGCAACATATGTATAAGGTTCTGTATTTACAGTTAATGAGCTAGCACCTGTAATTGGATTTGCAAAAGAAAGTGATAATGCATTTGGTTTTGACATATAAGGCATTAAAGAAGGATCTCCAGAAACATGATAAATTTCCCAATAATATTGCTTAAGGTCAGTTTGCGAACTAGCCTGAACAGCTAAATTTCCACAAGTAATAATTTGTGAAGCTGTGTAATACCAATCAGAATAAGGCTCTCCATTTTCATGAAAAATTCCATCCATAAAACCCAAGCCTGTATTTGAATAATTATATGCTGTAATATTTCCTGCATCTATTGTTGAATTAGAAACTAAACCAAGCCCCCAATAAGTATCTTCGTACCAATAGGAACTATTAGAAGTTCCAATATAGCCAACCGCTCCAGCATCTTTAGTATATAAAAGTGTTTCACCAAAAGCATCACTCTTATTAAATTCAAAAGACAAGCAACAATTACCAATTAAAAATGGGTATTTATCTTTATTTTGCCAATTTGGTATATTGGAATTTACAACAGCAGGATCTGCCCAACCATTATGATCGCAATGAGCAGTATAATTTCCAAAACCAAGACCAGCGGCAATTTTTGAATTTATATTACTAGAAGCACCTGAACTATTTGATGTAACAACAGAATAAGGATAAGAAGTAGAATTATAATAGTAAGCATAAATATTTGCAAAACCATGAGCTGTATTAAAATAATTATTTACTCCATACAAAACAGCAGCATTTCCACACTTATTTGCCCAATAAGAGTCAACACCTGCAACTAAAAGTGCATTATCTAAATAATCGAAATTTGACAGAGAATATTGTTCATAAGGCAAAATTTTATCCAAAGCATTTTGAAGCTCAGTAGTTGATTCTGCAGAAATTCTACCATAATACATATCCGGCAAATAATCACTTGTTCCATCAAAACAAGCAAAATAAAGATCAGTAATATGGTTATTCCCAGAAACCTTAGTTGCAAAGGCAGGAATAGAGTAATTACCACTATGATCTCCAATAATTAAACAATAAATTGGAGCAGGATCAGAACTTGTGGCAGCATTGTATAAACCTTGCAAATAATTTTTAATTGTAGTATTTGAAGTACCGCTTGCAACATAATGTTCAATTACATTAAATCCTTGTTTAGTTTTCCATTGTACAAAAGGCTGCAAAGTTGATTGAAAAGTTTGGTTTGCAACAATAACATATTTTAAGGGAGCAGAAAAATTTGTAAGTGCATCTTTTGTTGCAGGAGCAGAATAATTAATAAGTTGAGAATAAGCTCCTTCAAACTCTGGAGAATAATACTTATTTTTCATTTCTTCAGTTAGAGATAAGTCAGCATTAACAAAATTAATCTCAAAATCTAAATCATTATAAACAATTAAAGTATTTTCCACAGGATTATAATGATAAGGGCGAACAATAATACTAGCAATTCTCACACCACGCATTGTTCCATATATTTCAGCTTTTACAATATCTTCGGTATCATAAAAATCTGTATTATAATAATTTTCATCAATAACAAAATGTTGCTCTTCTATTGGTGTGCTCTTGCTGTACGAGGGTTGAATAGGCTCAATTTTATTAATTCCATATTCTGAAAGATTAATAACTTCTTGAGAATACCCAATTATAACTATTTGAATTTCAGCCGCTTGAGGCACTTCAATCATTTTGCTTAGAGTTGGCAAACCGGCTTGTCCTACAGGTCCAGAAGCAACAAAACCTTCTAAATCTATACTTGCAAATTCACGATTTTCTATAATTTTATTGCTAGCTCTTAGCTCTTTCATTTGCAATTTAGCTGAAAAGCTAGTTGGCGTAAAGCCTTTAAATTCAAGTTTATTATAGCTTGTAGATAAAGGAATAATCTCTGTTTGTTGAGAAAATAGAAAAACACTAACAATTAAAAAAATAAAAAATAAAAGTAATTTTTTCATAAAATTTATAATATATTTAATAATAAATAATTTCAATAAAAATAATCAATTTTATATTTACTTAGGAAAAAATAAATAAATTTTATATTAACAAAGTTTAAATTTCATAAACCAAGTTATAATAATATACAATTTGCAGGATTTAGCTAAACTTAATTAATTATATTTATGTTTCCCGAGTTTCAAATCACAACTAACTTCATAAACATAATGGCAGGGTTCATCACAAAGATTTTTAAAAAATTTTGTTTTCACTACCGCATCATTTATTACATAAATTATTTTATCATCTTGCAAGTATTCAGCAACCACAGTATATTTTTGGTTTGGCTGAACTTCTATCCATAACTCATTATTATCTGTGCATCCTTGCATCCAAATAGCAGAAGAAAAAGCATTACCTGAATATACAGTAAAATAAACTTCTTCTTTATATTTTTTCATATTAAAAATTAATTTCATTTCAACCAATTGGGGTAAGTTTTCGTAACAATATTGACAATCAATGGTTTCGCTATCAACGTTTTGAATATAATCATCATCACAGGAGTTTAAGAATAACATTAAACTTAAACTACTAATAACGAATAATATATTTATGTTTAGTGATGTTTTCATTATTTCTAAAATTAATTAAAAAATTTAAACTTAGCGAATAAAAAAACTTAGATTGAGCATATATATTCGTATTTAAATATTCTGTAGAAAGTTTGATTTTCGCATCAGTTCTATTATGAAGGCTAATCCCTAAAAATGGAGAAACTCCGATTTCATCAACAATTTTATTTTCTATCCCGTCAAATTCTCCCCACCATTTTACAGCTCTTAATCCTGCATAAAAATCCATATAAAAATTCTTTTTACTTCTTATCAATTTAAAATTTTTTAAACCAAGCACATACAATCCTTTTCTAGATTCCCGCAATTGGTAATAGGAGTAATTATCAATGGCTTGTAAAATCAATTTTTCGAAATGTCGATAAAAAAACCCTGTTTCAAATTCAATTCCATATCTAGGTTCTAAAATACTAAGGCTAGTTGTCCAAAAAAAATCGGTTTTACTAAACATCAAGGATTGATTTAAGCCTAATCTATCAAACCATAAATAATTAAAATCTTTTATCCCGAGATTTTTAATAATTTTTTTAGTTTTTCTATTTCCGCTATATTTTGCTAATGTTTTTGGTGTATAAACAGAGTTTATAGTATCCCTAAGTTCATAATTATTTTCTAAAAACCAATTTAACATTTCGTATTGGCCATAAATAATTGAAGACTCTATTGGTTTTATCCCAAAAATATTTTCTTTTAGGTCAATTTCATTACTAAAATTTTCAAAATACCAGATATTAGAATTTTCTGCTGCTAAATGAAAAACATTAGACGAATCTTCAAGCACAAAATTAGCATTTGCATCATATAAACGCAACAGCATAATAGCATTATTGTTATTATACATCACCGCATAAATTAGAGGCGTGAAATCATAAATATCTTTCAGGTCAGGTTTAGCATTATTAGACAACAATAAATCTAGGATAGGATAATACCCATAAATACATGCATAATGCACACAAGTTCTTCCGTCAAAATCTATTGCATCAATATCGGCTTTAGCTTTAATTAAATTACTTGCAATTTTGATATGATTAAATTTTATTGCACTATGCAGGGCTGTATTTCCATTTTCAAACGAACTTAAATTTAAGTCGGCTTTATTTTTTATTAGAAAATCAACAATGGAATCGTGTCCTTGTTCAGCAGCAAACATTAGAGCCGAAACACCCCAATAATCAACAAAGTTGACATTTGTTTTATTATTTCGAATAATATCTTTAACTCCATCAAAATCCCCACTATAGGCAAAATACAAAAGCTGATCACCATAGAAATAATATTCATCTGATTGGGAAAATGAATTAGTAAATAATAAAATACAGAAATATGCAAGTAAAAATTTTTTCACGTAACAAATTTAAAAAATATTTTCTAAAAAACTATATTTTTAAGCTAAATTAAATTTTGTATTTTTGCAGGATTATGGTCCCTTAGTTCAATGGATAGAATATAAGATTCCGGTTCTTAAGATAGGGGTTCGAGTCCTCTAGGGATCACAAAAAAAAGGCTGTCAATACTTTTCTGACAGCCTTTTTTTCATATTTTTTTAATATTCCCATTGGTCATGTTCCATTAGGCTTATTTTTTCTTGTATTCTTTCACCTTCTCTAATAGCATCAATTCCCAATAAATAATCTGAAATTAAGCGGTTATCATAGTTATTTGATTCAGCAACAATATAGCTAGAAAATTTTCTTTTAAAAAATATATCATCAAAAGTTCTATGTTCAGCGTCATTATGAGAATTGAAAACTTCATAAGAAGCAAATAGCGGTCTATAATCACGAAACCATATCCAGAAAGGCCAAACTCTTTCAACAGTTTCGTCTTTAACAACCCATCCGTCAGGAGCAATTGCAATTATTTGCACATCCATTACAGATCTTTGTTTATCGAATACCCATTCTTCCCAGACCCATAATTTATCTAAAGCTCTAGTATCGTCAAGTTTAGAGTCAATAGTTTCTTCATAAGTTCCTCCTTCGCCATCCGGCACAAGTATTTTTTCTTTATATGCCAACAAGTTTTCTCTTAGTTCATCGTCAACATCTATGGGTTGTCTCCACCAATTAGTAATATCAGAAGCATCTAATTTATACACTGGATATCTTTTTCCATAAGTTGTATCAACCAACTCTCCTGTTCTCATATCATACAATTCACCAAGAATACCAATATTATACATCAACCAAATCAAATTTACTCTACTTCTTTGTGGCTGAATGATTGTTCCGTCTTCACCTGTTCCGGGATAAGTCATTCTTAAAATTGGGAAATATAAAGGATGGTTTTGTTTTTCTCTTAATTCTAATACTCTTAGAATTTTTTTAGAGTACATAGCATCAGCTTCTCTAATTTCAGGATAAGGAACGAAACTGCGTTCAACTACATGTTCACGCATATAAGCACCATCTAAAACTTGCGCACTAATAGGCAGACAAAGAGTGATAAGCACTAAAAGAGGGAAAAACTTATTAACTATTTTCATAATATAGAAATTTTAAATTATTGTATTTTCACAGTTATACCATTAGTTTTTCTTTCACCAGAGGGGCTAGAAACTCTAATATTTGTAAAACTTGCTGCAGAACCTGGGGTTAAATTATCAAGAATTGCTTTTGGTATATTAGAACCTGTTCCAGCAATAGTTTGAGTTACACCTCTTACAGAATATA
Source organism: Bacteroidales bacterium (assembly GCA_023228725.1). Taxonomy (GTDB): domain Bacteria; phylum Bacteroidota; class Bacteroidia; order Bacteroidales; family ML635J-15; genus Bact-19. The sequence continues at coordinate 35,136 of JALOAQ010000008.1, forward strand.
AAAACTCGTAAGCAATAACACTATAATTAACTCCCTTAAATGGGAAGAAATCAGACTCTAAGTTAGCAGTCAAAGTTGGTGTTCTTGTAATTGCTCCTTTTGGAACAGAAGCACCGTCTTTGTAGGCTCCTGCAATAACTAATGTTGGTGGCGGCACGTTTAAAACCGCAAAAGTTTTAGATCCTAGAGTACGACCTCCTTCTTCTGTTCTAACTGACACAGAAATATTTACTTCTTTAGCTGTTACAGAAGCCGGAACTTTTACTATATATCCTGCGCCAGACCTTACAATAGAAGCACCTCCTGTGATGCTAACGCTTACAGCTTCTTGTGGGTATCCAGAAACTGCCACTTCAACGGGATTATCCAATCCTCTATAGAAGACATTACATGCACTAGCAGAAACAGTAAAACCAGCATCTCCAACTTGATATACAGATGAATAAGGCATCCACATATCACCACGATTAGAAACATAATGCACAAGACCTCCATAAGTAAAATCACCAACTCCACCACAATCACGTGTATGCACACCTTTACCAGATTCATCAATAGGTAGGGTATCATAGTTTGCACCTTGACGCAGTTTATATTGAACTTCACCATCAACTACAGTTGAGTCATAGAAAGGTGCATTATAAGTTAAATAAACTGTTGGTCGCATTGAAGTATCGCGAGCTCCTAAAAATACATTAGATGTATATTTACCACCTCTAATAACGAAGCTACGAGGAGAACTTACCAAGGCCTCAAGAGAAGTAATACGTATATCTAAGCCTTCTAATTTAGCAATCATAAACTCTAAGACATCAGCTTCTGAATTTCTAATATCAGCTTGTAATTTAGATAACATTGCTAAAGTTCCAATCATAGGCATACCACGACATAAAGTTTCTTCCCAAGTCCAAGGTTCTTCTTTATTATCTAATTGGTCTTTAGCCTCTAAATTTTTAGCAATATTTTTATAAACTGTTAATGAAGTGTCCTGAACTATTCCTAACAAAAGTTCTCTATAAGAATCTAACCATCCTCTCAGTTCTTTACCCATCATTGGTCCACCTTCGCCAACCATTACGATAGTTGCAGCATGAAGGTCGTCTTTCTTTTTAATTTCATCTTCTAAACTAGCTTCGGGGCCTTGACTTTCTCTTAATATCTGTAATTTTAAGTCTTCAATATTTTGAAAAAACTCATTAGATTCTTTTTCGATATCATGAGCTTGTTTTGCTAATTGGGTGTATTTTCCAGGTTGATCAGCAACACTAGCATCAATTCTGCCATATAGAGACTGAGTTTTAGCTGAAAAATTTATTGTTGTTTTTTGAATACTCTCATCAATTTTAACAAAGGCTGTTACAATTTCAGAGGATACATTCAAAGCAAGTAATGCTGTATAAAACAAATACATCATTCCTATCATTTTCTGCCTCGGGGTTTCCGGGCAATTTCCTCCTGCCATATTATTAAGATTTTAAATTCGACATAAAAATTATCAAGCTCTAAATTAATCTACTTTAAAGTTCATAGCAGACAACATATTACCATAAACAGTATTCATTGCAGCTAGATTATGACTTAATTTACTGATTTCTTCGCGATATTTTCTAGTATCTTCAGCAGATTGTTTCATATTTTCTAAAATTTCGTCTAAGCCACTATACATTGCTTTAGATGATTCTATTTGTTGGTTAGTTCCTTGCAGTTGAAGTTCATAAACAGCATTTAAAGCAGTAAGATTTTTATTCATTATGCTTAGTTGCTCATTATATGTTTTGCCACTACCTGCTGACATTGATAATTCATTATTCATATTTTCTATCAACCTATTGTAGGTATTAGCAAGAGCTTCACCGGAATTTCCAACTACAGAAGCAGATTTTTCATATGTATTAGCTAATCTTTCTGCTTCGGAATTTAATTTTTCGGCAGAACTTCCATATGCGTCAGCAAAGCTAGCAACTTTTTCAGAAGCTTTTTCAAAATTAGCTACATAAGTATTGGTTGCAACAGTGGCATCAGAAACGTCATGCAGTTTTTCTGCTGTAGAATTTAAATTTTTAAGACCATGCCCAAGTTTTTCAAAAAGCTCGGGAGTTATTTCTGCATTTTCTATCATAGCATCAAATTTTTCTAATGCTGATTTTTTTGAAGAAATAGCAGCTTTTTTATCAAGGACAGTTAAATTTTCTTCAATACCATCTAATTCAGGATATACCAAGCCCCAGTCATATTCATGATGAGGTGGTTCAAATGCAGAAAGAAAGAAAATAACAGCTTCTGTCAAAAGACCAACTGTCAACATTATACCTGCTCCGGGTAAATGTTGAATTTTAAATAATGCACCTACCATAACGATTGCAGCTCCCCAACCGTAAATAAAACCCATAAACTTTTTCCACTTCTTGCTTGCGAAAAATTCACTAATGTTCATAATCGTGTCAGTTTTTAATTAATACTCTATTTTAATTTATATTTAACAAAACATTTTATACCTATATATTAATACACTTGAGAATAAGAAGTTCCATCTGCTCTATGTCTTCCTAAATAAGATCTCACGCAACGGAAACCGATATAGCTTTTTGCAGAATCTTGATATTCATAAGTACGTGTTCCATTTTGCATATAATAAGCCACATCTTTCCAGGAACCACCTCTAACTACTTTACGTTTTCTTGCTGGAGGGTCATCCGGATGGGCATAATATTGATAATCAGGATTTAAGTCATGAGTAAAACTATAAGCACTTTCATCATATGCATTACTTGTCCATTCTGCGACATTACCTGCCATATCATATAATCCCCATTCATTTGGGTCATAAGTAGCAACCATTAAAGTTTGAACTCCACCATCGTCATAATAATTACCACGCATAGGTTTAAAGTTTGCTATAAAGCAACCACTATAATTACGTGTATATAAACCACCCCAAGGATACATTGATAAATCTAAACCACCTCTGGCAGCATACTCCCATTCTGATTCTGTTGGCAAACGATAATCATTCAAATTATAATCATTTGTTGTTCTTTGATAAGCATTTTTCAGCATAGTTCTCCACATACTAAATGCGTTTGCTTGTGTCCAGCTAACGCCTACAACAGGATAATAATCATATGCAGGATGCCAAAAATACATTTTGGTCATTGGCTCATTATAAGAATAAGTAAAATCACTTATCCAACACAAAGTATCTGGATAAATATGTACTTTTTCACGCATCCAATAGCTATATCTTCCACCATGACGACCGGCATCTGTTCTTCCATCGTAATTTCTAACTTCTCTTTCTGCAAAGTCATCCCAAGGTCTTTCTTCATCTAATTTTTCACGATCAGAAATTTTGCCTTCATAAGTTCCTGTTTCAGGATTAAAATGACGACCTATTCTTAGCCCATGGTCGCCTTCTCTGTTGAAAGTACGTGAAATATCTTGTTCATTTCCATCAGCACCAGGTCTAAAAGTATGTTTTTGAGCTGCTTGTTTATAATCAAACCAAAAATAGTCATAATACAAAGCATCTGTATTTAAATCAATTTGACGCATAAAATGATAAAGTTCTGCTGGAGGCAATAGATATAAAGTTTGATTGAAATTATTTGGAATTTCATTTTTAATTAAAATACCTTTAATTTCAAGATTATTATAATCTAAAGGACCTCTCCAATCTAAGAAGTTATAATTATCATAATCATCAAAATCAAACTCGCCATTTTCATACATATTAGTAATAAAATTAGATTCATCTTCTGAAACATCCGTGTCGTCAATGATAAAATCTGTTGGCTGATATGATTTCTTAGTGGTAATATCACCAAAATCTACGCTATTTTTGGTTTCTTTACCTAAAACTGTTAAAGCCATAGAGTCACGTACCCAAGCAACAAACTGTCGATATTCGGAGTTTGTAATTTCTGTTTCATCCATCCAAAAACCTTGAATAGTAACAGTTTTACTTTGGGCAGTCATTGAATAAGGAACATCTTGATCACTTGGTCCCATTTGATAAGTTCCCGGTGGAATGAATAACATTCCATAAGGATCCGGTGTGTGCCATAGTTTTCTATCTATCCCTGTCAGTTCGCCACTACCATAATAGCGACAACTACTAAGAGCCACTATGACTACTGCGCTGATGATGAGTAATTTTCTCATAATTATTCTATTTTTAAGTAAGCGTTCTAATTATACGTAAAAAAATTTAAAAGGTTACAATCTTCTAACTCCTCTATGTCTTCCTGGTGTTCTATCTCTAGATACATTAAAGCAATATCTAACCATTAACTCATGTGAACCTAAAATATTTGAACCGATTTTCACTAAACTAACATCATAGCTATAAGCAAAACTTAGTCCACTAATTAAGTGAACACCTATCATTGGTACTATTGCATCACTATATCTAAAAGATAAACCACCCCAAAAAGATTTATTAAATAATAATTTTCCATTTATTTGTGCTTCAACCGTACTTCCATCTGACTGAACCATTGCTGTTCCAATCAAATCAAAAGAAGGGTTTGGCAAAGAATATTCATAACCACCTGTTAAATAATAATGTCTTGCTATATAACTTGGATTATCAATATCATATTTAATTGTTGGTTCCAACAAGTGAGTAGATGACAGGCCAATCCAAAAAGCATCTCCAACAAAAGTGGCTCCAAAATTCAAATCAAAACTGGTTACAGATTCCATATGCGGAATATTCGGGTCTCTATAAACAGGTTGTCCATTCAAAGATTCATTAGTTATCCAGTTTCCATCAATAGACCTATTTATAATTCCTAGACCAAGACCAATTCCCAAAGTCCCAGGATCTAAGTCTAAACGATATGCAAGATTAGCTCCAACACTTAAATCTTTTTGAAACCCAATAATATCTTGTTGGATGTTTAAACCTACACCTATTATATTAGCTATAGGCATATCAAATGTAAATAAAGAAGTTATTGGTCTTCCTTCTTCTTTAAAACCCACCCACTGTTGACGATGTAAACTAGTAACACACATTGCATTATTGCTACCCGCTGCTCCGGGATTATATATATTTTGAGAATATTCAAATAAACTAAAGTGTGGATCCACCTGAGCAAGTGAATATTTAACAAAAATACTACCTAAAAACATTACTAATAATAAAACTTTCCTCATATAATTCTTGTTTATCACTTTCAATACTTAAACCAATTTTTATTTAATTTGTAAATAAAATATATTTTTTTCATATCTCCAAATTTTATTAACATTTTTTGTTAATTTAAAGCAAAATTGTTAATAAGTATGTAAAATAAAAATTCTGCTTACTGTTTTTTTTCATTATTCTAATCATATTTCTAACTTATTTTATAAAACAATTTTCAAAAATAATAATTATTTCAATAAATCAACGTTTTTTTATTAATTTTTATTATTCAAAACACAATATTTTTAGTTTACCACTATTTTTTTCATAAAATTAACTCAATTTTTGGTTAAAACAGAATAAAATTTATACTTTTTTACTCTTAGAAATAATAATTTTACAATCTTCTAAGTCCATTTTTTCAGGATCGTAAGTTTTAGGTATTCTATAATTTTTCTTTTCATAAGAAATATAAGGTCCGTACCTTCCTTTTAATATTTTCAATCCTGGCATTTCGTCAAATGTGCGGCTAAACGCTTCTTTTTGTTGCGAAACTTTTTCTTTTATAATTTCAATCGCTCTTTCTTTATTAATGGTATAAGGATCGTCTTGTTTTTTTATGCTATAAAACTTTCCATTATTTTTCACATAAGGTCCATATTTTCCAATAGCAACAATTAAATCGTCATCTTCGTAAGTTCCAATATTACGAGGTAGTTTAAATAAATCAAGTACTTCTTCAAGGCTAACGCTCTCAACATTTTGATTTTTTCTTAAACTAGCATATCTTGGTGTTTCTGTACCTTCAATAGAAGCATAAGGTCCGTATTTACCAATTCTTAAAACAATAGGTAAACCTGTTTCGGGGTGAATGCCTATTTCTCTTTCCCATTTAGTAGTTTCTTTTTCTTTCAAACTAGTTTCTACTTGTATAGAGAATGTTTCATAAAATTTTGACAACATTTTATCCCAGGCAATTTTTCCAATTGCAATTTTATCAAACTCCTCTTCAATTTTTGCAGTAAAATCATAGCTTAGTATATTATCAAAATGATTTATCAAATAATCAGTAACCACAACGCCCATAGAAGTTGGGAATAATTTATTGTTCTCCCCACCAAATTTTTCTTTTTCCTTTTTCTTTTCTATTTTCCCATTTTCTAAAATCAAATTAATAATTTCCCTATTTTTAGGGCTTCTACTTTCTTTTATCACATATTCCCTTTGCTGAATAGTAGAAATAGTAGGTGCATAAGTTGATGGACGACCAATACCGAGTTCTTCCATTTTTTTAACCAAACTAGCTTCTGAATATCGATAAGGAGCTTGTTCAAATTTTTGATTTGCTTCAATTTTCGACA
>JALOAQ010000009.1 GCA_023228725.1 Bacteroidales bacterium
GATTATTACCTTGGGGCATATAAGTTCCAAAATTTGGAGTATAGACAAAATCGCCTTCTATATCCGAACTTGCATTTAACTGAACCTCGCTAAGTGCTTGGTTTGTATAAATATCTTCAGGATTTTCCCAATAAATTTCCGTCATAGCTTTTAATATTTCAAAATTTGCATAGATGTAATTTATATTATAATTTGGTCCTAAACTAAGATTGCCTTGTAAAATTTCATAAAATCCTGCATCTTCACCGGATTCTCTTGTAAGCTGACCAGAAAGTACATCATCATTTATTACATTACCTGAAGTAATAGAATAGGTATAAATACTTGGATTTGGTTCTCCATAAATTTTTGATTGATTTTCATTTGCTTTTATAGTAATATTTCTTGGTAGAATTTCAAAATTTGCAGAAATATAATTTATATCATAATTTGAATTAGGCAATATATTTAAACTTCCTTGCAAAATTTCATAAGTTCCCGCATTTTCACCGGATTCTCTTTGCAATTGACCAGTTAAATAATCATTAAAAGCTAAACTTCCTTCAGTTATATAATCAAATTCATAGGGGTCGCTGTGTCCGTAGGTTTTGCTTGTTTCAATTGCATAAACAGTAAATTCTCGTGGAAAAATTTCAAAATAATTTTCTGTTCCAAAAAAACTTAAATTATAATTTGGATTTATTTGAAAATTATCATAAAAAATTTGATATTCTCCAACATTTTCACCGGCTTGGCGATATAAAAACCCGTCAAAAGCATCTCCACTAACAAGACTTCCAGTGTATGAAAAAGTTAATTCCGGGTCTGTCTCTCCATAAATTTTACCTTGATTTGGATCCAAAGTAATTGCTATTTCACGTTTTGTGATTTCAAATTCTGCTCCCGGCATTATTGTTAATTCATAATTAGAGTTAAGCGAAAGATTGCCAGGTAAAATAGCGTACAAACCAATCAACTCACCGCTTTCGCGTGATAATTCACCATAAAAGCTATCACCTGAAGCAAGCTCCGGAGTATAATTAAATGTGAAAATTGGGTCGGAATCCCCATATTCTTTTGATTGATTTGGATTAACTGTTACTAAAACATTCTTCTTTTTTATTTCAAAATCTTGAGAAATAAAGTCTATAAAATAGTTATCGCCTGCACTCAAACTTCCAAGAGTAATAGGATAATTTCCCAATGCTTCACCGGGTTCACGCGATAAAGCTCCAGTAAAACTATCACCAGGTTCTAAATTTCCATAAACAAAATAAGTTAATACAGGATCTGGGTCTCCATAAAATTTAGATTGGTTTGGGTCTGCTTTAAGGCTTATACTTTTGGGTAAAATTTCAAAATAATCAGATTGGTAAACAAATGTATAATTCGGTGAGATTTCAAGACTTCCAACAGTAATTTCATATTGCCCGACTTCTTCGCCTGCAATTCGTTCTAAACTTCCGCTTATATAGTTTCCTGAATACAGATATTCACTTAAAGAATAAGTAAAACTAGCTGGATCTGGCATGCCAAACGCTTTGCTTTGATTAGGATCGGCTGTAATTATAATTTCTTTTGGCGTAATTGTAAAAATATCAGAAACAAAATTAATTTCATAATTATTTGATAAAGCTAAATTATTTTGTAAAATCTGATATTCACCAATATCTTCGCCTGGTTCTCTGCTTAAAAATCCTGTAAAATTATCATTACCAATTAAACCACCACTATAAGTATATGTAAAAGGCGTTGGGTCTGAACCTGTATAAACTTTTGTTTGATTAGCATCGGCAATAACGGAAATCTTGCGTTTTAAAATTTTAAAATCTTCAGAATTATAATTTAAAATATAATTATCGCTTAAATTTAATGTTCCTTGATTTATACTGTAAACACCAACATTTTCACCGCTAGAGCGAATAAGTTCTCCTTCAAAATTGTCGTCTCCAACTAATTCCGGCGAGTATTCATAAGTTAAATCGGGGTCTTCATCTCCAAAATATTTATTTTTTTCTTCTGCAAAAACATCAATTTCTTTTTGATTTACAATAAGAGTTTTTGAAACTTGTGGAGCGGAAAAATACGCATAATTACCCTCTTGGTTTGCATAAATTTCGCATTCTCCCGCGTTAATAATAGATATAATATTTCCATTTTCACCGGTACAAGCAGCTATATTTGGGTCAGAGCTTGTAAAAACAACATCTAAATCAGAACTAGCATTAGCAGAAATTAAAAAATCAGCATCTCCATAAGTTTTTATTTCAAAATCAGCAAAATCTGTAATTAGTTGTTCATGTTTTCTTCCAATTCCAACAACATTTATAATATAAGGATTATTATTTATATCGTTAGTATTAATTACAATTTGAGCACTTAATTCTCCATAAAAACTTGGTTCAAATCTAAGTGAAAAATGCGTATTATCATTAGGCATGACATAATTTTCGGTATTTTCTTGAAATACAATAAAAGATTCATCATCTCCATTTTCGCCAAATTGAATTAATGGATTTTCAGTAAGGTATAATGTAGCCGCTCCAATATTTGAAATATAAAAATCAACAAAATCGCTAGAATTACCAACAGCAATTTCTCCAAAATCATAAACTCCGCCATTTTCAACAAATAAAGCATCTTGACTTACAATAATTTCTGCAAAATTCTCAAAAATATAAGCTGCACCTGCACTTTTCAAATCATTTAAGTTATTTTCGTCATGATCTTGGTGTAGAGCACCTGCTATTATTTTATTTTCATAAATTGAAACAGAATAAGCAAAATGATCTGCTGTATCTCTGTCGGAAGCCACGATTTTTTGAGTATATATCCATTCGTCATAAGCATTTCTGTACATGTAAAATCCTCCTGAATGAGCAGCAAAGTTTTGCCCCTCAGCATCCCAGCCTTGTTGATGAGTTGCTACTGCTATTGTATTTTCATAAATCGAAACGTCTGAACCAAACTGATTGTACCAATTAAATAAGGGAGAGTCAGGCTCGTGAAGTTTTTTTACTTGCGTCCAAGTTTCATCTTCTAGTTTAAAAATATAAGCAGAACCCAAATCAGCTGTTTCGGGATAAATCTCTCCAAATTCATTGCGGTTATCGTTAGGAGCCCCAACTATTAAATGATTACCATAAATATCTACACTATAACCAAAAAAATTAGCTTCATGTCTATCTTCTGCCACTATTTTTTGACTTTGCTCCCAAGTTTGGGAATTATATTTATAAATATAAACAGCACCTGCACCTGGCATTTCTTCCTCTTCATTTGCATCAAAAGCACTTCTACAACCTATAGCTAAATAATCGTTGTGAATTGAAACTGAATTTCCAAAATAACGAAAACTATTTGATGTTGTAGGATTTAAAATTTGTGTTAAATTCCACGTAGTTTCTTGTTTTTCATAAATATAAACTTTACCTCGTATGCCACTTGCTTGCATGGCTGCAACTACAATAAAATTATCATTAATAGCCACACTACTTCCAAATAAGTCAAACTTAAGTCCGTCTGGTGCTATTAAGTTTTGCTGAAGTTCCCATACATCATTATTTCTTTTATAAATAAAAGCTTCTCCTTGGCTAGTATCATAAACAGCTATATTTCTGCCTGGACTTCCAATTATTGCATAATCCTCATGTAAAGCAACAGATGCTCCAAATCCATCATACATATCTCCGTCTTCTAAACATAATTTTTGTTGTACTTGCCAATCTTCTCCATCATATTTATAGATATAAGCAGCTCCAACACTATCTACATATTCATCTTTATCGTTAAAGTTAAAATCGTAGGGAGCTCCTACTATAGCATAATCTCCGTAAATATCTACAGAATAACCGAAATTTGCACCTTTCCATCTTTCTGTTGCACAAATTTTATTAATCTCCATCCAATTTTGAGCCACTATATTTTGCGAAAATAAAAACCCTAATAATATACCGGATAATGTTATGTAAATAGTTTTCATAGCAATCTATTTTATATTAAACATTTTATTATATAATATAGACGTTTATTTTGCGTTTTCGTTGCCTGAGAAATAAAAAATTTAAAATAAAATTATTTTTTTAATATATGTCTTATCATTTTGACTTATCTCTAAAATATAAGCGCCTGAAACAAAATTAGATAAATCAAAATAATTTTCTGTATAATAATTATCATAAACCAATTTAGCATTTGAATCATAAATTCTTAGATAAAAGTTTTCAGAAGTTTCTGTATCAAAATATATCATACCACTTGTAGGATTTGGATAAACAGAAAGTTCAGAATAAAAATTTTCAAGCAAATTAGTCCCTAATAAAACATTAATATAAACAGTTTTTTCAGCTTGATTATAATTTTGACTATCAGGAGTAAATAAAACATGTAATTCTTGATTATTACCTTGGGGCATATAAGTTCCAAAATTTGGAGTATAGACAAAATCGCCTTCTATATCAGAACTTGCATTTAACTGAACTTCGCTAAGTGCTTGGTTTGTATAAATGTCTTCAGGATTTTCCCAATAAATTTCTGGTGTTGCTTTTAATATTTCAAAATTTGAAGGAATGTAATTTATATTATAATTTGGTCCTAAACTAAGATTGCCTTGTAAAATTTCATAAAATCCTGCGTCTTCACCGGATTCTCTTGTAAGCTGACCAGAAAGTACATCATCATTTATTACATCACCGGAAGTGATTGAATAGGTATAAAAATCAGGGTCTTCTTCACCATAAGTTTTAAATTGGCCTTCTTCAGCTTTAAAAGTAATATTTCTTGGCAAAATTTCAAAATCTGAAGGAATGTAAATTATATTATAATTTGGTCCTAAACTAAGACTGCCTTGTAAAATTTCATAAAATCCTGCATCTTCACCAGCTTCTCTTGTAAGTTGGCCAGTAAGCACATCATCATTTATTACATTACCTGAAGTAATAGAATAGGTATAAGAATCAGGATTTTCTTCACCATAAGTTTTAAATTGGCCTTCTTCAGCTTTAAAAGTAATATTTCTTGGCAAAATTGTAAATGTTGCGGGTATGTAAGTTAATACATAATTTGAAATTGCAGAAATACTCAAACTTCCTTGCAAAATTTGATATTCACCTGCGTTTTGTCCTGCTTCACGTTGTAAATCACCGGTAAAACTATCATTAAAAGCTAAACTTCCTTCACTTGTATAAGCAAATTCATTGGGGTCGCTGTTTCCGTAAGCTTTGCTTGCTTCATTTGCTGTAACAGTAATTTCTTTAGGTAAAATTTCAAATTTATTATCAGTTCCTTCAAAACTTAAATTATAATTATAACTTAATTGTAAATTATCATATATAATTTGGTATTCACCAACATTTTCTCCAGGAGAACGATATATAAATCCTTGAAAAGCATCATTAGCAACTAGACTTGGAGAATATGAATAAGTTAAGCTTGGGTCAGTTTCTCCATAAATTTTATTTTGATTTGGATCTATTGTAACTGTAATTGCACGTTGGGTGATTTCAAAACTTGCCCCAGGCATCACAAATAAAGTATAATTTGAATTAAGAGCTAAATTTCCTTGATTTATTGAATATGTATCTATAAACTCACCTGACTCTCTTGATAATGCACCCGAAAAACTATCCCAGGCAGCAATTTCAGGTGTATATGTAAAGGTGAAAACAGGATCTGGCTCTCCATATTCTTTTGATTGATTTGGATCAATTGTTACTATAACAGTCTTCTTTTTTATTTCAAAATTTTGTGAAGTGAAATTAATTGAATAATTATTTCCTGCACTTAAACTTCCAATTGTGATAGGATAAACTCCTAATTCTTCGCCTTCTTCACGAGATAAAGCACCTGTAAAGTTATCTCCTGTCTCTAAACTTCCAAGAACTTGATATGTTAAGTCAGGGTCGGAATCCCCATAAAATTTAGATTGATTTGGATGTGCATTTACCATTATGCTTTTAGGAGTAATAGTAAAATTAGAAGAAATAAAATTGATGGAATAATTATTTGGTAATATTTGTAAACTTCCTTGCTGTATTTCGTATTCTCCAACATCTTCGCCACTAACACGACTTAAAGAACCGGAAATACTATTTCCTGAATGTAGAGCTTCTCCTAAAGTATATGTAAAGTTTGTTGGGTCAGAAAGTCCATAAATTTTAGTTTGCCCCGAATTTGCTGTAATTGTAATTTCTTTTGGCGTAATTGTAAAAATATCAGAAATAAAATTAATTTGATAATTATTTGATAAAGCAAGATTATTTTGTAAAATCTGATACTCTCCAACATTTTCACCAGCTTCTCTAGATAAAAATCCTGTAAAATTATCACTCCCAATTAAACCACCGCTATAAGAATAAGTATAACTAGACGGATTTGAGCTAGTATAAACTTTTGTTTGCCCAGCATCAACAGTAACAGTAATTGGTCGTTTTTGAATTTCAAAAATATTACCCGTATAATTTAAGTTATAATTATCGCTTAAACTTAATGTCCCTTGATTTATATTATAGTTTCCAATGTTTTCACCTGCAATTCTTGCAAGGCTTCCAGTAAACTCATCATTTCCAACTAATTGTGGAGTAAACGCATATGTTAATTCCGGCTCATTATTTCCATAAAATTTGCTAATTGGATTTGCAGAAACATTTATGTCTTTTTTATTTACTGTAAGAGTTTTTGAAATTTGTGTTGCAGGATTATACTCATCATTACCAGCTTGATTTGCATAAATTTCGCATTGGCCAGCTCCAATTATTGTTATCGTACTTCCGTTACTTCCGCCACAAGTAGCAATATTTGGGTCAGAGCTAGTGAAAACAACATCTAAACCAGAACTAGCATTAGCAGAAATTAAAAACTCAGCATCGCCATAAGTTTTTGCCTCAATATCTTGAAAATTAGTAATGGTTTGTGGAGTTTTGCCACCAACACCCTGAAGATTAATTATATATGGATTATTTAAAATATCATTATTGGCTATAGATAATTGTGCCCAGAAATTTCCATAATTATTAGGTGAAAAAGTAATTGTAAAATATGTTTCTTCATTTGGCATTAAAAGATTTTGTATATTATTTTGAGATAAAACAAAATCATATCCACTTACAAGTCCTATAACTGGGTTTCCGCTTAGGCTTAAATTTAAACCACCAGAATTTTTAATTTTAAATTCTAATGTTAGTCCATCTCCCATAATAGGGACTTCTCCAAAATCAAAACTTCCCCCATTGGCAATAAGGATTCCTTCTTGAAAAACTTCAATTTTCGCAGAATTATTAAAAACACAAACAGCACCTGCACTTGTTAAAAAGTTGTCGTTATTAGAATCATAATTATGTTGTGCTACTCCTACTAATAAGTCATTATTATATAATGCTATTGCGTTTCCAAAATAATCATTAGATTGTCTATTATTTGCAGTTATTTTTTGAGAAAATTCCCAGCTATCGGATATGTTTTTATATAAATAAATTGCACCTGCATTAAAAATCATGTTTTCTCCATTTTCGTCATAGTCTTGTTTTGCAGAAGCTATTACAAGATTATCGTTATAAATGGATATTGCGTTTCCAAACTCATCATCGTCCATTCTATCGTTGGTAATAATTTTTTGGTCTTGTGTCCAAGTATCATTAATGTTTTTAAAAACATAAACCGAACCTGTATGGTTTTTATCAGCAATTCCACCTGAATTTCTTGAATCATAAGCAGCACTAATAACTGCACAGTTTTCTAAAATATTGACAGTATATCCAAAACGATTATTTTCTACTCTATCATCAGGCACTATTTTTTGGCTTTGTGTCCAAGTACCGGAATTGTTTTTAAAAATATAAGCAGCACCCGCATCAGTTAGATATGCGCCACCACTAGAATTATAATCTTGAGCATAAGAGCCAGCAATTAAATAATCGCCTGAAAGTGCTATTGAATATCCAAATAAATCACCAGCAGAGCAATCAGAAGGCATAAGTTTTTGTGAAAAAACCCATGAATTAGCAACAAGATTATAAGTATATACTGCTCCTACGTTTAAGTTAGAGCCATCTTTTTTAGTATAAGCCCCAATAATTAAATTATCATTTTCTATAGCAAGTGAGCAACCAAAATTACAATCAGATACAGGGTCATTAGGTATAAGTTTTTGCTTAAATTCCCAAACTCCGGAATTATTTTTGAAAACATAAACAACACCAAGATTTATATATGGAGCTTCAGATTTTCCAGTAGCTCCCACAATAATATAATCTCCCCAAATGGCTACAGAGCTACCAAAAAAACTATTTGCAGATCTGTCGTCAGCTACAATTTTTTGTATTATTTCCCAATTATTATCAACTTTTTTTAAGACATAAGCAGAACCACAATTATTATAACTAGGATCTCCTGTATTAACTCCTAATTTATCAAATTGAGCACCTACTACTGCATAATTTTCATAAATATCAACAGAATGTCCAAAATAACTATTTGCAGTTCTATCTTCAGGAACTAGTTTAGTTGTTTCTGACCAATTTTGTGCTTTAATTCCTATATTTATAAAGCAAATAAGAGAAATAAATAATAATAAAGATTTTGTATTTTTCATAACAAGCAAAATTTTGTAATATGCAAATATACTTATTTTTTACTTAATTATTAATTAAATAAAAAAAAATACAAGAAATTTATTTATTTTGTAATAAAAAATTGTCTAACAAAAGATTTATTATTAGTTTTTAAATCAATAAAATATGAACCAGATGAAAGTTCGCTGACATCAATATTTTCTTGATTTGATTTTAGAACATAAGATTTTATAAGTCTTCCCGAATTATCGCTAATGCTTAAAATATATTCTGTCTTAATACATTGAGTAAAGGAAACATTTAAATAATCATTAGTTGGATTTGGATAAATATCAAAATATACTTTTGAAGAAGAAATATAATTAGGTATGTAATCTGAATCCCAAATCATATCTGCCCACTCAGGATTATCTACAAAAGGATTTCTATTGTGTTGATAATCACTGTATATGATATTGTTTCTATCAATTTCTTTTTGGGAAACTGGGTCTTGTCTATGCCATTTTAGCAATAATTTTATTGTCCATTCTGATAAATTATTACCACTAAAAGCAGGGCTATCCCATGATGAGACTTTATCCATATATCTTGTAGCCATATAAAAATAAATTCTTGCTAAATCACCTTTATACTCATCTTCTGGCTCAAAAACAGTTCCTGAATAACTTGGAAAAGTACAAGAACCTAGTTTTCCTGTGCCATAAACCGTACCCGAAGCGCATTCTCCGTAAGGATAATTTGATCTATAACCATTTACTTTACCGTCAACAGGTGTTAAGTGAAATAAATCAGAATACATTGGAGAAACAGTTCCGCCAAACCAACTTTTTGGCACAGTATGTTCACGATTATAACAATCACAAATATTTGCGTAATTTCCACATTTATCCGTTGTAAAAGTAAAATCACAATTTGAATACATGTCCCAAACTTTATTATTCCCTATATTATCAGTATAATAAAATGCTGACCATAAATTATCATATGAAATAATTGTGTGCTCTTTAATAATATTGTGTAGCTCGGCACGCAAATCATCTCCGCTTAAATTTTGAACATTATCATAATATCCACTTGGAATTTGAGACCAAGAGCAAATACCTATTAATAAAAAGAAGAAAAAAGTGAATAAGGATTTAAAAAGAAACTTCATAAAGATTAAAAATATTAGTTTACAAATTTAGTAAAATTTTGTCTATTACTATAGGATAATATTTATGTTCGAGTTTCTGTACTTTTTTTGCAATGCTTTCAACATTATCCGTAAGTTCAATATCTGTTTTAGCTTGAAAAATAACGTTTCCTTCATCATAATTTTTATTTACATAATGAATACTAATTCCTGTTTCTTTCTCCTTATTTTCTAAAACAGCTTTATGAACATTATTCCCATACATTCCTTTTCCTCCATATTTTGGTAAGAGTGCTGGGTGGATATTTATAATTCTATGTGGATATTTTTCAATCATCCATTCTGGAATTAAGCTTAAAAAACCAGCGAGTACGATAAAATTGACGTTTTTCTCCAATAAATAGCTTTCTACTTTAGCGTTTTTTTGAAAATCTTGCTTGTTAAACAGGAGGTAGTCAATTTTAAGTTTTTTTGCCCTTTCAACAACATAAGCATCAGGCTTATTGCAAAGGATGCAGGAAATATTAATATTCATAATTTTAGCAAAATAATTCACTATGTTTTCTGCGTTAGTGCCTGAGCCAGAGGCAAATAGGGCTAAATTGAATTTTCTTATCATGTTTGTATTAAATTATCATGTTTATATCATTAGTTTTCAGTCTGTTAAGATAATTGTTAATAAAATAATCACTAAAAAGTTTGACTGAACAAAATGATTTTTGTTTCTTTGCAACTGCAAAAGTAATTAATTTTATGCAAAAGTAATTAATTTATTAATCTTAAATTATTAATTATGTCAGACATTACATCAAGAGTAAAAAGCATTATCGTTGATAAACTAGGCGTTGACGAATCAGAAGTTAATCCAGAAGCAAGCTTCACCGCAGATTTGGGTGCAGATTCTTTGGATACAGTTGAACTTATAATGGAATTTGAAAAAGAATTTGGAATTTCTATTTCAGACCAAGACGCTGAAAAAATTGGCACAGTAGGTGATGCTATTAGCTACATGGAAGCTAACGCAAAGTAATTTTTGATTAACTAAAAAATTCAGAGTATGACATTAAGGCGAGTTGTTGTAACCGGCATCGGAAACATTTCCCCGGTAGGCTCTAATGCAGAAGAAACATGGAAAAATGTAGTAAATGGTGTTTGTGGCATCGACTTGATAACATTGTATGATACTACGAATTTTAAAACAAAATTTGCCTGCGAAGTAAAAAATTACGACCCACTTCAATACTTTGATCGTAAAGAGGCGAGAAAAATAGACAAATTTACTCAGTTTGCTTTTATCGCTTCAGACGAGGCTATCAAGGATAGTGGAATTGATCTCGAATCAATTGACAAAACCCGGGCTGGAGTTATATGGTCATCTGGCATTGGTGGTGTCGAAACGTTTTATCAAGAAGTTAGGGCATATGTCGAGGGCAATTTTGTCCCTCGATTTAGCCCTTTTTTCATTCCAAAAATTATTTCTGATATTGCTGCTGGACACATTTCCATGAAACATGGCTTAATGGGTCCTAATTATTGCACCGTTTCTGCTTGTGCCTCATCTTCAAATGCCATTATAGATTCTTTTAACTTAATTAGGTTAGGAATGGCTGACATTATGGTTACCGGAGGTAGCGAAGCTTCATTAAACGAAGTTGGGATGGGTGGTTTTCAATCAATGATGGCAATATCTTTTAATAATGATGAGTACAAAACTGCTTCACGTCCATTTTGTGCAACACGTGATGGCTTTGTTATGGGAGAAGGTGGTTCAGGTCTTATTCTAGAAGATTATGAACATGCAAAAGCCAGAGGTGCTAAAATTTATGCCGAGGTTGTTGGTGCTGGTTTGTCAGCTGATGCTCACCATTTAACAGCTCCTCACCCAGAAGGCCTTGGTGCTGCTCTAGTTATGCAAAATGCTCTAAGAGACGCTAAGCTAAAACCCGAAGATATTGGATATATAAACGTTCATGGAACTGCTACTCCTCTTGGAGATGTTGCCGAACTTAAAGCTATTAAACAAGTTTTCGGAGAACATGCCTTCAAATTGAATATTAGCTCAACAAAGTCTATAGTTGGACACTTACTTGGTGCCGCCGGTGCCATGGAAGCCTCTTTTACTATTATGGCTTTGGTTGATCAAATAGTTCCACCAACAATAAACCACCAAAAAGCTGATGAAAATATAGACCCACGATTTAACCTAACTCTACACAAAGCTCAAAAAAGAGAACTCAATTATACTATGAGTAATACCTTTGGCTTTGGAGGACACAATACTTGTGTGATTTTTAAAAAAGCTGAATAGACTTAAATGGGTTTGTTCTTTTTTAAAAAACTAAGTAGAGAAGATAAAATTTTATTAAATAATTTAAAGTTAATATTAGATTTTAAACCTAAAAATTTAGAACTATATAAACTTGTCTTTACTCATTCATCTGTAAGAACCAATACAAAAAATAAACTAGAAAATAATGAAAGACTAGAGTTTGTTGGTGATGCGGTTATTGGTTTGATAGTTACTGATATTTTATATAAAAAATTCCCAAAAGCTGATGAAGGAAAACTGTCAGTACTAAGAGCAAGTATAATTAGCAGACAGTCTTTGAATTCTTTAGGCGAAAGTTTAGGCTTAAATAAACTTGTCGAACATAGAATCACATCAGGAAATGTAGTGAAAAATTTATCAGGAAATTCCTTAGAGGCGATTATTGCTGCGGTATATTTTGATAAAGGTTATAAAAAAGCTAAAAAATTTGTTGAAACAATAATTTATAAAAATTTCAATCTAAATAAACTGTTAAAAGAGAATAAAGATTACAAATCCAAACTATTGCAACTAATTCAAAAATTCAAATTAAATATTGATTTTAATACTTATGAAAATATAGAAGTAAATGAAAAAAATCAACATTTTTTGTGCGAACTTTGTTTAGGTAATCAATTTTTAGCTGAAGGAAAAGGCTGGACAAAAAAAGAAGCAGAACAAAAAGCCGCTAAATATGCACTTAAAAAACTAAATCATTTAAGGTTAGACTGAAATTTTTGTTTCCAATATTTTAACTATTTTTGTAGTGATGAAAACTAAGAAAATAAAATACGAAGCAGAATATAATTTTAATCTTATTGGAATTTCTTCTTTAGAAGACGACTATAGACTTTCGTGGAAATTAAGCAAAATTTTTAAAGCTGAATTTATTAAACAAGAAGATGTAAAAATTAGAGATAATAGATATTCTGAATTTCAGGTATTTGTCTCATATTTATGTAAGCCTGCAAATTCTTCTTTAAAACTAAGGCTGATTGTGAATAAGACTAATATTGGTTATATTGTTGATGAATTAAAAAATATAGATTATTTTCTTCAAGTTTATGATAATCAAAATCAAGATTATTTAAATAAAATTATTTCAGAAATAAAAACAATAAATTCTGTTTTTGCCGTTTTTAACTTAGATTTATCAAAAATTAAGTCTAAAGAAAAATTACTATTTTAAAATGGGAATAATATCTCGCCAAACGTTTAAAGGATCCATATATTCCTATCTTGGAGCATTTATAGGCTTTGTAAATGTAGCCTTATTTATGCCAAGAATTTTTACAACTGACCAAATTGGACTAACTTATATTTTAGTGGCTTTGTCAACAATTTTTGGACAGTTAGGAAGTCTTGGAATGGTAAATGTTACTATTAGACAATTTCCATATTTTAGAGATGAAAAAAATAATCACAATGGTTTTTTGTTCTTTTCATTAGCTGTTGGAAGTTTAGGTTTTATTATTTCTACAATAATTTATTATTTAAGCAAAGGATATATTATAAAATCAAATATTGATCAATCGCCACTTTTTGCTGATTATGTGTATCTATTATTGCCATTTGTTTTTATTACAATTTTTTATTATATAATTGATACTTATAACCGTCTGTTATTTAATGCTTCTTTTGGTCTTTTTGCTAAAGAATTGTTGCTCAGATTGATAAACTTAGTTACAATTGTGTTATTCTGGTTAAAACTTATAGATTTTCATCAGTTTATTCTTATTTATACTATTTCTTATGCTGTTCCTGTAATTTTGATTTGCCTATTATTAATTTATAAAAAACAGTTTTCATTAAAGCCCTCATTTAAAATATTTACAAAACCATTTTCAAAAGAAGTGTTTTCTGTTGCTATGTTTGGCTTGATTTCTGGCTTTAGTGGAATGGCTGTTTTACAAATTGATAGATATTTGGTTAATTATTATTGTGATTTAGGAGCGACAGGTGTGTATTCAACAGTTTTCTTTTTTGGAACAATAATTTTACTGCCGGGCAGGTCTTTAATCAGAATTTCTAGTACTCTGATAACCGAGGCAATCAAAGATAAAAATTGGGAGGAGGTTAAGAATATTTATAATAGAAGTACAACAAGCATGTCTGTTATAGGCATGGCTCTTTTTGTTTTAATATGGGGAAATATAAATAATATTATGACAATTTTGCCAGCAGAGTTCGAATCTGGACGTTATGTTATATTTTTTATTGCTTTAGCTCATTTGCTTCAGATGATAGCTAGTGTAAGTAGCGAAATTATCCAATCAAGTAAGTATTATAGACAATTTGCTATTTTAATGTTTAGTTTAATAATTTCTATTGTTATATTTAATATTATTTTACTTCCTAAATGGGGAATAGTTGGTGCCAGTATTGCTTCGGCTATTGCGTTTTTTATTTTCTTAATTGCAAGACAGATTTTTATTTATTGGAAATTTAAACTAAATCCTTATAAATTTAAGCAATTGATAATTGTGTTGTCTGCTATTATTTCTTTAATAATTAGTTTACTTATTCCTCAAATACAAAATTTATTCATAGACATTTGTCTTAGAAGTATAATTTTAATTAGCATATTTATTGCACCTGTTTTAATTAGCAAAGTTTATCCTGAACTAAATTCTGCAATAAAAAATTTAATTCGAAAATTCAAATAATTTCTTAAAAAAAACTAAAATAAACAAAAGTGTTTTTGTGTTAATAATGCAAATTCAATTAAAAACATTAAATTTGTAAAAATTTATTATTATTATTATGGGTTTCGGAAGTTTATTTAAAGTACCACAGCACAATGTGTTTGACTATAAGCCACGCTATTATGATCCTGAAAAAGATAGAAGACGAGAATTATTAAACGAAATGAGAGTTTCCCAAGGTAAAGAAGCTATTGGATTTGATAGCAGCAAGCCAGGAGCTAGAATAAAAGGTAGTTTTAAACATCAAATGAGACGCAGTTCTTATAGTAAGGGAAATTCTGCTTTAAGGGTTCTTGTCTTAACTTTTGTTTTAGGTTTTTTGGCATATTTAATATTAATTGCCGATCTTACTCCAATTGTTAAACTATTTATGAAATAATGTCAGATATTATTAAACTTTTATCCGACTCAGTAGCAAATCAAATTGCAGCCGGCGAAGTTATACAAAGACCTGCTTCTGTAGTTAAAGAGCTTGTCGAAAACGCCATAGATGCAGGTGCCACAGAAATAAAAATTGCAATAAAAGATGCAGGACGAACTTTGATTCAAATTTCTGATAATGGAAAAGGTATGAACCCTCAAGATGCCAGAACTGCTTTTGAGCGACACGCTACATCAAAAATTTCTAGTGCTGACGACTTGTTTGCTATACGCAGTATGGGTTTTAGAGGCGAAGCTCTTGCTTCTATTGCTGCAGTTGCCTCTGTAGAGCTAAGAACAAAATCTCAAGGTCTAGACTTAGGAACAAGTATAAATATTTCCGGTTCAAAAGTAGAATCACAAGAACCCGTTAATTGCCCCATAGGTGCAAATTTTATAGTAAAAAACTTGTTTTACAATGTTCCCGCAAGAAGAAAATTTTTAAAAAGTAATGCAGTAGAAAATAGACATATTACAACAGAAATCCACAGACTTGCATTATCAAATCCTGATATCGCTTTTCAGTTTATGCTAGACAATGAAATTGTTTTATCTTTAAATTCTGAAAATCAAAAACAAAGAATAGTAAATATATTCGGAAAAAATATAAACCAACATCTAATAAGCATTAAGTCAGATACTTCAATAGTAAACATCAACGGATTTATTGCTAAACCTGAAAGAACTCGTAAAACAAGTAATGAGCAGTTTTTCTTTGTAAATAAGCGTTTTATGATACACCCTTATTTTAGAAAAGCCATTAGTTTAGCTTACGAAAAACTTATTGCCGAAGGTGAGTATCCAAGTTTTTTTGTGTTTTTCGATATAAATCCATCAGCAATTGATATTAATATTCACCCTACAAAAACCGAAATTAAATTTGAAGATGAACAATCTATTTTCCAAATTCTTAATGCTAGCGTAAAAGAAGCCTTGGGAAAATTTAATATAGTTCCTGGATTAGATTTTGAGGAAAATATTACGAGAGATGTTCACTTAACATCAAATACAAGTTTTAAACCGCCAACAATTAATATAAATCCTGATTATAACCCTTTTAACTCGTCTTCACAAGGCAGACAATCTAATTATGTGCCTCGTAATTGGAGTAGCTTATACGAACAAAGTCAAAATAGAAATAGAGATGATTTTGTTTTGCCAGAACAACCAAACACTGATGAAACAACAAGTTTAATTCCTGCTTCAGACTCTGAAGATCTTAATTTTAGCAAAAACTTGTTTTTCCAACTAAAAAACAAATATATTATTACATCTGTAAAATCGGGTATGCTGATTATTGACCAAAAAAGAGCTCACGAAAGAATTTTATATGAAAAGTTTTTAAAACTTTTAGAAACTCGTAAGGGTGTAAGTCAAAGAACTTTATTTCCGGTAATTTTAGAACCTTCGCCAACAGAAAGAGCCGTACTTTTAGAAATTATTACAGATTTAAACAATATAGGATTTGAAATTGTTCTTATTGGTAAAGATAAATTTGAGCTTAGAGCAGTGCCAGGCGATTTAACAGATATAGACCCAAAAAACTTAATTGATGAAGTAGTTTATAAAATTTCTGAAATACAAACTTCTGCAAAAATAGTGATAAATGAAAAAATTGCATTAGCCTTAGCCAAAACATCATCGCTAAAAATATCTAAACTTCTGTCAGAAATTGAAATGCAAGAAATCTTTCAAAAACTTATGCTTTGCTCTAACCAAAATTACACAGCAGAAGGAAAAAAAATTATAGAAGTGATTAAAATTGAAGAAATAGAACAAAAATTGAATTAGTTTATTATGAATTTTCAAAGAGGAGGATTTTCAAATTTACCACCGGTTGTAAAGACTTTATTATTAATAAATATTGCTCTTTTTGCATTAAAATACTTTGCTCCAGATTTAATGATGCATTTTGCAGTTTATAGTTTTAAATCAGAGTTTTTTAAACCCTACCAATTAATTACTCATATGTTTATGCATGGTAATTTTATGCATATTTTCTTTAATATGTTTGCTTTATTTATGTTCGGTAGAATATTAGAACAAGTGTGGGGTTCACAAAGATTTTTTATTTATTATTTTTTTACCGGTTTAGGTGCTGCTTTTTTGCATTTATTTATAATGAATATTGAGATTAATTCTCTTATGTCTAATATGAGTTCTGAGCAAATAAATCTTGTGCTTAATGAAGGTGGCTCAACTTTAATGCAAGGAAAAAATTATATAGACATTCAAATGAGAGATTTGAATTTAATGATAAATACTCCAACAGTAGGAGCCTCAGGGGCTATTTATGGTTTACTTTTGGCTTTTGGAATGCTTTTTCCTAATACTATTCTATATATTTACGCAGCTATTCCTATGAAAGCTAAATATTTGGTGATGATTTTTGTTGGTATCGAATTATTCCTTGGTTTTTTAAATAGAAGTGGAGATAATGTTGCTCATTTTGCCCATCTTGGAGGTATGTTGTTTGGACTTATATTTGTTTTAATTTGGAAGAAAAAACAATTTAATCGCTGGGACCAATGAGTTTTTTTAATGAAGTAAAATATAGTTTCAAAGCTAAAAACAATTTTAATATTCTTATTTATATTAATTTAATTGTTTTTGTTTTAATTCAATTGCTGAAAGTATTTTACTTTTTAAATGCTAAAACTAATCATGATTTTATTTATTATTTTTCTGTACCTGCGAATTTAAATAATTTAAAAACTTTTCCATGGACAATAATTACTTATATGTTTACTCATGAAAGTTTTTTACATATCTTATTTAATTTGTTGGCTTTTTATTGGTTTGGAAAGCTTTTTTTACAATATTTATCACAAAAACAATTGCTTGGTGTTTATATTTTAGGCGGTTTGTTAGGTGGCTTATTTTATATTTTAGCTTTTAATACTTTTCCGATTTTTAACCAAATTAAAAATATATCTGTTGCACTTGGAGCTTCGGCTTCGGTTATGGCTGTTATTTTTTCAATTGCAATGCTAAGTCCAAACCAAGAAGTACGCTTAGCCTTTTTAGGAAAAATTAAGTTAAAACATATTGCATTAGTGGTTGTAATTATTGATATTATGAGCATCCCTACTGATAATTCAGGCGGTCATATTGCACATTTGGGAGGAGCGGCTTTTGGACTAATGTTTGCAATTTTTTATAAAAAAAATATAGATATTACTGTTTTTATAACTAGAATAATTTATGGAATAAAGAATTTATTTACTCCTAAAAAAGGAATTAGAATAAAATATAAAAATCCTAAAACAAAATCAACAAGACCTAAATCTGATTGGGAATATAATGCAAGAAAAAAAGCGGAGCAAGAAGAAATTAATAAAATACTTGAGAAAATTTCAAAATCTGGCTATGAGGCCTTAACAACTAGCGAAAAAGAAAAACTTTTTAAACAAAGTAGATGAAAATATTTAAAAGAATATTGTTAATTACAAATATAATTTCAAGTATAGTTTTGCTTTGCGTATATGGTATAGAATTTATCCCTGTTTCAAAATTTTTATTTATTTCTATTCTCCCATTTTTATTCACTATTGCACTAAGTATCAATTTAATATTTCTTTTAGTATGGATTTTTATAAATTGGAAATATTCATTAATTTCTCTGCTTAGCATTCTACTAGTAATAAAATATATAGTTTTAATTTACCCTATTTCATCATTTTTTAGCAAAAAAACAAATGAGGCGGAATTTAAAGTAATGACTTATAATGTAATGGTGTTTGGATTATATGATTGGGAGAATAAAAATATTAGAACAGATATAATACAACTTATTTCAAATGAAAATCCGGATATTTTATGTTTGCAAGAAACTTATTGGAATAATTCAAATAATAATTTTAAAACTTTAGATTTAATCACAGAAAACCTGAATGCCGAACATATTTATAAAGCTAGTATGACCACAGCAAAAGCCGGACAAAATTTTGGTTTTGCAACTATTTCTAAATACCCTATTTTAAATTCTTATTCAGAGAAATTTGAAAATTCATTTAACGGCTTTACTTATTCCGATATTTTACTAAATACAGATACTGTTAGGGTATATAATTTGCATTTACAATCTTTAGAGTTTAATCAAAAAGATTATACAGTATTAGAAAATATTTCAGAAGGAATTAACGAGCTTAAGATAAAATCTTTATTAAAAAAATATTTAAAATCAGTAAAATTGAGAATAAACCAAGCCGAAATTGTAAAAACCACTATGAGCAATTGCAATTATCCTATTATTGTTTGTGGCGATTTTAACGATATACCAATTAGTTATTCTTATTTAAAAATTGCAAAAAACTTAAAGGACAGTTTTAGCTCTAAAGGCAAATTTCCTGGTTATACTTGGGTAAATTCAAAATTAAAATTAAGACTTGATTATATTTTATACAGTAAAGATTTTAAATGCTCTTCGCATAAAGTTATAGATAAAGAATTATCTGATCATTTTCCCGTAGTTGCTGAGTTTAGATTTAATAAAAAGTAAAATCAAACTTTTTTACAAATAAAAAAAGCTACTAAATACTCAGTAGCTTTTAATTATTTTTTTGGCTTATAAGTTTACACTGAAACTACTTCTTTAACTTGAGGCACATCTCTTTTAAGTTTATCTTCTACTCCAAGTTTTAGAGTTTGAATGCTAAACGGACAAGAGCCACAAGCTCCTAATAATTTTACTTTAACAATAAAATCAGGAGTAACTTCTACTAAACTAATATCGCCACCATCGGCTTGTAGATAAGGTCTTACTTCATCTATTGATGTTTCGATTTTTTTAATAATTTCGTCCATAATATTTTTATTTTATTAACCATATTTATTTGCTTCTGTTCATGAGTTTGCTTCTTATTATATATGTTGAGCCAAAACCATTACTTAGTTGCTTATTTTAAAAATTTAATTTTTCATTATTACTTGTTGTGTAGGTGGCAAACTTGCGTTTCTGTCTTCTACAGCTGTTACAAAATTTTCTGCTAATTTTGTAAATGATTTACCAATTATGGAATTATATTCTAAAGCTACTGGTTTACCCTTGTCTCCACTTTCACATACTGATTGCACTAAAGGAATTTGCCCAAGCATTTGACTATCAACTTCTTTTACAAGTTTTTCCACTCCACCTTTACCAAAAATATAATATTTATTATCTGGAAGTTCTGCTGGCGTAAACCAAGCCATATTTTCTATTAAACCAAGAACAGGAACTTCTATTCCACTAGCTTTAAACATAGCAACACCTTTACGTGCGTCAGCAATTGCAACTTCTTGAGGAGTGCTTACAATTACAGCTCCTGTTACAGCAAGAGATTGAACTAAAGTTAAATGAATATCACTTGTTCCTGGAGGCAAATCAAATAATAAATAATCTAATTCACCCCATTTTGTTTGCTCAATCATTTGTTTTAAAGCTCCACCAGCCATAGGACCACGCCAAATTGTTGCATCTTTCGGACTTACAAAAAATCCAATAGATAGTAACTTAATTCCATACTTTTCAATTGGAATAATATATTCTTTTCCATCTTCTTCTACGCCACTTGGCTTTTGGTCTTCTACACCAAACATTTTTGGAATACTAGGACCAAAAATATCTGCATCTAAAACAGCAACTTTAAAACCTTTTTGAGCTAAAGAAACAGCTAAGTTTACAGTAACAGTAGATTTTCCTACCCCACCCTTACCACTGGCTATTGCAATAATGTTTTTAACTTCTGTTAATCCTGCCGATATGCTAGAAGGGTTTTTTACTTTTTGCTTTATTTTAGTTGTAATATTAATAATTAAACCTGTTCCAAATTCAGTTTCTAAAGCAGTTTTTATACTTCTTTTAATAGAATTTATAAATGGATCTGTAGATTTAAAAAAACTAATTACCAAATCAACCGAATTTCCACTTAACTCGATACTTTCTAAAATTCCTGAACTAACAATGTCTTTGCCACTTTCTGGGTGTAAAACACTTGTTAAAACTTGTTCAATGTTTTCTTTATTTTTTTCCATATTTATAATTAAATATATACTAACAAAATTTATAATTACTTGTTCTATAAGAATGCAAATTTACTAATTTAAAAACAAAAAATACTTAGTAAACTTATGCCTTTTAGCAGAATTAAAACTATAAACTCCAATAGCTTAAATTCTTTATTTTATTTCTATAAATACCTTTTACATCAACTAATACGCCACCTTCAATTAAAATATTCGAGAAATAATTTTCATCTAAATCTAAATATGGTTTATGGTTTACTGCTACTATTATTGCTGTATATTTACTATTTGCTTCATTAATCATTTCAACATTATATTCTTGTTTTACTTCTTTAGCATCTGCAAATGCGTCAACAACATCAACTTGGATATTATATTTTTGTAATTCTTCAATAATATCTATTACTCTGGAGTTTCTAATATCGCTAACATTTTCTTTAAATGTAACTCCCATAATTAGAACTTTTGTTTTTGTAATTTCTTTTTTGTTGGCAATAATTAGTTTTACAGTTTTATCCGCAACATAGGGTCCCATATTATCATTTAATGCTCTTCCTGAACCAATCATTTTAGCATGATAACCAAGATGTTTAGCTTTATGTAACAAATAATATGGGTCAACGCCAATACAGTGTCCACCAACTAAGCCTGGAGTGAAATTTAAAAAATTCCATTTTGTACCAGCAGCTTCTAAAACCTCAAAAGTATTAATTCCTATTTTATCAAAAATTATTGATAACTCATTCATCAAAGCAATATTAACATCACGTTGTGTGTTTTCAATAATTTTGGCAGCTTCTGCAACTTTTATAGAACTAGCTCTATGAATACCTGCTTTGATAACTATTTCATAAATTTTCGCAATTTCTTCTGCCGATTTTTCATCACAACCAGAAGTGATTTTTACGATATTAGTTAGTGTATGTTGCTTGTCTCCAGGATTAATTCTTTCAGGCGAAAAACCGACCTTAAAATCTTCTATATATTTTAATCCTGACATTTTTTCTAAAACAGGCACACAATCATCTTCTGTACAACCAGGATATACAGTAGATTCATAAATTACATAATCTCCTTTTTTTAATATTTTTCCAACAGTTTCAGAAGCACTTAAAATAGGGAATAAATCTGGTAGTTTATGCTCATCAATAGGCGTAGGAACAGCAATAATATGAAAATGGCAATCTCTTAAATCTTCAGGATTTGAGCTAAATAAAATATCTGTATTTTCAAAATCTTCTTTCTCTAATTCATTCGAAGGGTCTATTTTATTTTTCATCATTTCAATACGCTCAGAATTTACATCGAAACCAACTACTTTAACATATTTTGCAAACTCAAGAGCAATTGGTAAGCCAACATAGCCTAAACCAATAACAGATATTTTTTTTTCTTTTTTTAAAATAGAATTGTACATAAAAAATAGTTTCTGAATTAATATTTTTGTTTACTTTTTCAATAATGGGTGATAATCACCAACAATACCTATGGGTGAGGCGTTTCTTATATTATAAACGGTTTGAATTGAGCTTCTGGCCTCTTTAAGTCCAAAACCTTGACCATTCAAAATATGACGGTAGCTTTCTGTATGTAAATCTGTAAAACCATCTGAAAATTCAATTTCTTCATTTTCCATTTTGATAGAGCGGTAAGTACGTTGTCCTTTTGCTTTTATATTATCTGGCAACATGTTTTCATCAATAGAAAGTACCCACCTTACTCTTGCTTTTTCTAATTCAAGATAACCTGCGGCCTTGTCGTTTTGACTTAAATGCACTTGGCTTGATTTTACTTCTCCAAAAATCCAAGAAAGCATATCAAAAAAATGAACTCCAATATTTGTAGCTATACCACCCGATTTTTGTATATCTCCTTTCCAAGAATAATGATACCATTTTCCTCTACTTGTAATATAAGCTAAATCAATATCATAAATTTTATCTTTTGGACCATTTTCTACTTTTTCTTTAAGATTTTTTATAGACTGATGCAACCTTAATTGAAGAATATTATAGATTTTTTTGCCTGTTTCTTTCTCTATTTCAGTTAAGGCATCAATATTCCAAGGATTTAATACTAAAGGTTTTTCACAAATAGCATTAGCTTGGTTTCTTAAAGCAAATCTAATATGTGAATCGTGTAAATAATTTGGAGAACAAATACTTACATAATCAATTTTTTTATCTGTATGCGACAATTTGTAAATATGTCTGTCGAAACGCTCAAATTCGTGAAAAAAATCTGCTTCAGGGAAATGAGCATCAAGAAAACCAACACTATCAAAAGGGTCTAAGCATGCAACAAGATTATTATTTGTATCTTTTATTGCTTTTACGTGCCTAATTGCGATATAACCACCAACACCTACTAATGCAAAATTCAAATTTGCCATTTTTTTATATTTTTTTTACAGTATTATTAATCAATTTATATTTTTCACCACTTTCAGGACAAATTGCAAAACCATTTTCATCAAAATTGAGTTTATGTCCATATTCGCTCATCCAACCAGTTTGGCGTGCAGGATTTCCTACTACTAAAGCATAATCGGCAACTTCTTTGGTAACAACCGCTCCTGCTCCAATAAAAGCGAACTTACCAATATCATGCCCACAAATTATAGTTGCATTTGCTCCAATACTCGCACCTTTTTTAACTTTAGTTTTTAAATAAGAGTCTTTTCTAACAATTGCACTTCGTGGATTAATTATATTGGTAAAAACCATTGAAGGACCTAAAAACACATCATCTTCGCAACTTACACCAGTATATATAGAAACATTATTTTGTACTTTAACATTATTCCCAAGAACCACGTCAGGCGAAATAACAACATTTTGTCCGATATTACAGTTTTCTCCAATAACTGAATTTGACATAATATGTGAAAAATGCCATATTTTAGTTCCTTTTCCTATAATACAGCCTTGGTCAATTATTGCGCTTTCATGTGCAAAATAATCTTGTGGCATATGTTTTTTTTGCAAAAATAATTAAAAATAATTAAAACTGAAATATTATATCTTATTACTTGTAACTGCATCTTTTTTTTTACTAAAAATGTTTAAGCCAAGCAATTATCCCGCCTTTCGTTCAAACCGTTTGTTCTAGCTTGGGCTACTTTGTTTTCAAACTATAAGTTAATTGTTCCGAAGGTCTGGTGATGAGGTATGTTTAAATCAATAAACTGAAACTTTAGATTTGTTTTGTCCTTGATTGCGTTGTAAACTTTAAAACTTTCACTATCTGAGGATAAATAAAACTTTATTAGTTTCTCACAGTCAGCTTGTGCAAAAAGTTTTGTGTCATTCGGTATAATTTTTCTATCGTACACTTGCAAATTTTTGTTTGCTCTTTCCTGAAAAGCAATTTTCGCAAACTCGCCTGTTCGTTGAGCGTGGTTAAGATTAAAAGTAAGGATTTGTAAATTTTTCAATGGTAATTCTTGAATATTACCACCAATACAATATTCTGCAATACTAATTGTTGAAATTAGCATGTCAATTTCTTCTTGCAAAAAGTAACGGAAATATCCGTCTGCATTTTTGAACAATGGGTCCTTGTCGTTCAGAAAACGAAGAAAAAAACTTGTATCAAGCAAAACTGCTCTTTTATGCTTCATAGTCTCCTCTAATTTCGTTTAGCCAATTATCGGGATTAATCGTTCCAAGCCAACTTTTCTTTGCCTTTTCCCGAAGTGATTTTAAGTATTGTTCATCATACTTTGGTTGATAATCAATTAATTCAATAAACTTAAGTGTTGATTTGTCAATTTCGCCAGTTTCTGGATGTTGCTTGCCTTTTGCTCTAATACCAAAAGTCTTGTAAAGCAAATTTTCTTCGTAAACTTCTAAAAATGTTTTTGGTGTTTCTATTATTACTGTTCCAAGTTCTTCAGTTGAAAGATGAATATTTGCCTTATCTTTTCCGCCCGCATCTGTTATCTTCCCATAAAAGTAAAATTCAGCATCAGCCCAAATTACCTCTGTTCTGTAAAAACGGGTTGTTGTATCTAATTTTATTTCATTGCTTTGCTCAAGTGAGGTTTTTATACAGAAAGTGTAATTTTTTTTTGTGGCAATATTTTGTATGTTTTCAAATGCTTTTGCAGTTTTTAAGTCCAAAAAATCAATATTTTGCGTTTGGTTTATTTGTCCGATTATGGCATTAAAACCAATGATGAACTGCATTGATGTGTTGAAAACATGTTTGACAGAACCTTCCTCAATTTTATAACTAATTGTTGGGCGGTCTTTTTTATCACCCAAATAAAGCAAATCTTCTGCATTTTGAAGCATAGCAATCACTTCCCGAATGTCATAATTGACGGGGCTAAGTTCAAACATACCTGTTGAACCTGTAATCCTGATTTCTATTGAACCGATTTTTTCCACTATGCAAAGATACTAAAACAATATCATTATCCATACACAAAAATAGCGGAAAATTAGCCGTTAAATATTAAAAACCTTTTTTTAATGGAAATATAAGCTTACCAAATATCCAAGTTTTTTAAGATTGTTATTTTTTCAGTAATTATGAAAAACTGTGCCGACAAAGATAAAAAAAACATTACTTGTAACTGCATCTTTTTTTTCTGTATAATTTGCATTTACAAATTGATCTTACAGTTATAGTTTTTATTCAATAAATTTATTTGTTATAGGGTCCCATTCAATTTCATGGCTCCAATTTGCCCGTATTTCATATTCCACAGGTAAAAAATAAACTTTTTCTGCCTGTTTTTTTTCCATATAATTACCTGTATCCCACCTAGCATTTGTATTTAAGTCTTCAATTATTTTAACTATATATTTTCCAGCTTTTAAAAATTTAAACTCCACTTCCTTATTTATTTCCTTATTTTCTGCTATAACTTTTTCGTTTTGTATCATTTGGACAATATAATTTGTGTTAGTTTCAGGAAATATTATTTTAAAATTTCCATATTCACTACTAGAAGTGGTTTTGAAATTTACTGTATCTGCAAGGTTTGTCTCATTATAAATATTTTTCAAAAATAGTGAATCAAAAATTATTCTATATTCTGATTTTTCAAGCAATTTAGACTTAAACCTGATAATTAATGGGTTTATACTGTCTTTTTCTAATTCAAAATCCGTGTCTATATATTCATCTTCCGAAATTAATTCTAATTTAAGTTTATCCGAATCAAAATCTGCAATTGGATAATCCGTTTTTATTTCTAAATTTGAATGAGTTCCAATGGTTTTTGGTAAAAATAGTTTAGCAATATTGTCTTTTATTTCTATATCAGCTGTCCTTAAATTTACTGTGTCGATAATAATATTGTTAGATAATTCAAAATCAGGATATTTTAAAATAAGTTTAAGTTTTGATGAGTCAATTATTTCTTCTTTTGTTAAGAAAATTTTCAAACTATCGCGGTCTTTATTCATATTTACAATAGCATTTTCATCTCCTGCTACAGCAATTTCAAAATCATCGTATTGTGCTTTGTTAAAATTAATTTCAACAAGCCTAGGCGTGGTTCTTTTGCTAGATTTTATAAATTGAGCCTGATTATCTTCTTTAAAAATCAATAATTCTAAATTTAAAACCTGATTAATTACCTTGTCTTCTGTAGAATCTGTTTTAGGTGTAAATTTTACGCTCGCTTGAATTGTTGAGTCTAAAAATGCAATGCTTTCTTCGGGTAGGTCAAAAAGATAATTATAATTATTATCAATTAGTGCATAAATATTATATGTGTTTTCTTTAATAAATGGTATTGAAAATTTTCCATTTTGGTCGGTTTTTGTGATATAAGAAGGCGTAGTATTTATTATTGCAGAATCATTTAAGTCGGAATATAAAGACACCCAAGCATCTTTTACAGGTTTTCTGTCAAAAGCATCTAAAACTACTCCGGCACAATATAAAGAGTCTATCTTATCTCCAGTAGAAAAAGCAAAAACAAAGGAATTAAGGCTGTTATTTTCGTTATTGTCGGCAATAGCATCATTAAAATTTAAAGTATAAGTTGTGTTTTGTTCTAGTTCTTTAGATTTAAGTTTTATTAAAATTCCTTTTCTTTTAATTGTAATTATTGGTTTTGTTTTCATTGGAGGCGATACAATTAATTTTTGGTTAATATTGTTTAGCTTGATATATTCATCAAATTGGATAATAATTTTGTCAAAATTAAAATTAATTGAGCCATTTTCTGGCATTGATTTTACAAATTTTGGTGGGCTAGTGTCTTTTGGGCCACCTGAAATTGCTATTTGTTTAGCACAAGAAACAATAGTTAAAATTATATATATTGCAAAAATAAAAGATATTAAATTTAATTTTTTCATTAAAATTAGTTTATTTCAAGTGCAAATTTATCATTATAATTTAAAAACTAAGATTTTATTTATTGTAAAACCATTTTAAGATGCTATTTCCTATGGTTTCAGTTTTATTTTGAGTTTTATTAAAATTAGGAGCTTTTACTCCATTTTTAAAAATATGATTACCAACAAACACTCTTGCTTCATCCCATAAATTCAAATCAATAAATGATTGTAATGTTTGAGTTCCTCCCTCAATTACAAGAGATGCAATATTTAAATCGTATAGATTTTCTAAAATTTGCGGAATTATATTTTCAGAAAAATCAATTTTTACATAATTAATATTTTCATTTTTCTGATTTTTAACAGAATTAAAAATAATAGTTTCGGCTTGATTGTTAAAAATGTGAGAGTCTTTAGGCAATTTTAAATTTTTGTCTATACTTATTCGTTTTGGGTTTTTCCCTTTCCACAACCTACTTGTAAGCTCCGGATTATCTAATAAAACAGTATTTGTGCCAACCAAAAAAGCATCTTCTTCAGTTCTCCATTTATGAACAAGAATTTTACATTCTTTATTCGTTATCCAAAATGCTTTGGTTTTCTCATAAGCTGTTCTAATAAAATCTATAAAGCCATCTTTTGTTTCTGCCCATTTTAAAATTATATATGGTCGTTTATTTTGATGAAAAGTGTAAAATCTTTTATTTAAATCTATACATTGCTTTTCTAATACACCTGTAATAATTTCTTTTTGTGCAGTTTTTAAAATTTCAATTCCTTTTCCTGCAACTTGAAAATATGGGTCAATAGAGCCAATAATAATTCTAGGAATATTATTTTCAACTATCAAATTAGCACAAGCTGGCGTTTTCCCAATATGAGCACAAGGTTCTAATGAAACATAAATAGTTGATTTGCTTAATAAAGATTTGTTTTTTACAGAATTAATAGCATTTACTTCTGCATGTGCTTGACCATATTTTCTATGATAGCCTTCTCCTATAATCTTGTCTTCGTAAACAATAACACAACCAACCATAGGGTTTGGAGAAACAAAACCTAAACCTTTTTTTGCAAGCTCAAGGCATCTTTGCATATGTTTTTCATGAATATTTATCATGGTTTCAAAGATAGCGTTTTATAAAAACAAAAAAGACAAAATTTTATTATAATTTTTCTTGGTTACGTCAATTTTAAATAAATCTTATTTATTGTACTTCATTTAATAATTTATGCAAAAAAGCCACTATATGAACATGATAGGTATAAATTTTATAAAAATTCAGCACTAAGTATAAATACGTAATTTTTTAACTTTGTTGATAGTTTTAACATAAAAATAGTTTTAATTGATTGTTATTTTTCTAATTTCGCTAATAATAATCATTGTTTTTCGTATTATGAGAAAAATTTTATTTATTGTTTTTATTTTTATTTTTTCATCATTTTCACTGTTTTCACAAACAGTTTTATTTTCAGGAAAAGTTATTGATGCAGATAATAAAGACGGGCTTTTTGGAGTGAATATTATAATTAACAGTGCTGAAGATATTCTTTTAGGTAAGCAACAGTTAGGCACTTCTACTGATTTTAATGGTAATTATAAAATTGCTTTATATCCTGGTAATTATGTTGTTAAGTTTGTTTATATTGGTTTTGAGGAAGTAGAGAAAAAGGTGGAACTACTTGTTGGTAAACCTGTAGTTTTAGATGTGAATTTATCTCCTGTTGCAGAAATTATTGAAGAGGTTGTTGTGAGTGCAGGTAAGTTTGAGCAAAAATTATCAGACGTTACAGTTTCAATGGAAGTTTTAAAACCTAAAATGATAGAAAGCAATAATGCAGTTCGTTTAGACCAAGCTCTTAATATGGTTCCTGGAGTTGATGTAAATGATGGTCAACCTAGTATTAGAGCTAGCACTGGTTGGAGTTATGGAGCAGGTAGTCGTGTAATTATTTTAATGGACGATTTGCCGATAATGTCAGCTGATGCGGGTGATGTTAAATGGAATTATATTCCTATTGAAAATATTTCTCAAGTTGAGGTTGTAAAAGGTGCCAGTTCTGCATTATTTGGTTCATCGGCTCTTGGCGGGGTTATAAATGTTAGATCTGCATATCCAACAAGTAAGCCTGTTACAAAAATATCATACTTTAATGGTATTTTCGGAAATCCTAGAGATATACGCCAAAAATGGTGGGGAAAAGAGTTTTTTGCCAATAGTAACTCTCCTTTAAAAATTCCTTTACGTGAAGAAATATTTTATTTTGTACGTAGCCCAATGTATGGTGGTCTAACTTTTCATCATTCCCAACAATTTGACAATTTAGATCTATCCTTGGGTGGAAATCATTATATTGATGAGGGATATAGAGAAAATGATTATGAACGCCGTAGCCGATTTAATACAAACTTAAGATACAGAAGCAAAAAAATTCAAGGATTAGCAGTGGGGGCTAATACAAACTTTATGGCTGTTGATAATAGCGACTTTTTTATGTGGAAATCCGATACTAATGCTTATCAGTCAAATACAGGTTTAGGAACTATTGCTCCAACTCAAGGCTTTAGAATGAATATTGATCCTTATGTTAATTATTACAGGCCTAATGGAGATAAATTTAGTTTAAGAACCAGATATTTTTTAACAGAAAACGTAATTCCTACTGATACAATGAAAAACTCCAAAGGACATACATATTATGGAGAGTTTCAATATCAAACTGTACTTGCTGAAAAATGGAATATTGCTACTGGAGTAGTTAATTCATACTCTACTGTTAATTCTAATTTATTTGGCGATCATTTTAGTAATAATTTAGCTTTTTATGGACAAGTTGATGTTAAATTAGGAAGATTAAAACTTTCAGGTGGTTTACGTGGAGAATATTTTGTTTTAGATTCAACTCAAACCGAATCTTTATTTGATATAAAACTTGGAAAAGAACGCCTAGAAATTCCTTTTAGACCTGTGTTTAGAACGGGAGTGAATTATTCGCTTACAGACCAAACTTTTGTGAGGGCTTCTTTTGGACAAGGATATCGTTTCCCTTCAATTGCTGAAAAATACACAGCAACAGCTTTAGGTATGGTAAATATTTTGCCTAATCCAAGATTGTTACCTGAAGCAGGTTGGAGTACAGAACTTGGGGTGAAACAAGGATATAGATTTGGAAAATGGAGAGGATTTGCAGACATCGCATTTTTTAATCAGGATATAAATAATATGATGGAGTTTACTTTTGGGGTGTTTAATCCTGAAACATATATGCCATACCAAGCTACTGATACAGTTATTCCTGTGTTTGCGTTTCAATCACAGAATTATGGTGATGTAAGAATTTCAGGTGCTGACTTATCTGCAAGCATAGCCGGCAAAGTAGGTAATTATTTGATTATGGGTATGGTAGGCTATACTTATAATTATCCAGTGCTTAAGTCAGGCGTAGATTCTACTGCATCAAGTTTATCTCCTATTTTGAAATATAGAAATAGACATTCAGTTAAAGCTGATGTTGGTATAGAAACCAAACGCATTACTTTTGGAGCTAATATTATTTGGCGTAGTGCTATGGAAAATGTTGATAAACTTTTTTGTGATGAAAGAGATCCAGAAACTATCTCAAATCTAACTGATTATGCATTTCATCAATTTTTTAGTCAAACAATTTTACCGGGATATTGGGATTATAGAATTGCAAATGCTAAAAAGAATTATTTTAATATAGATTTAAGATTTGGTTTTAAGTTTAGTGAATATATAAGTGCAAACTTTATAGTTAAAAATCTATTAAATGCGGAGTTTGTCGGTCGTCCAGGCGATATGCATGCTCCTCGAAGATACGAAATAATGATAAGTTCAAATTTTTAATTGTCTAACATTTTAATTTTAATATTATGAAACATGTGATCTTTACCTTTTTTATTTTAGCATTTTCTTATATGTTAAATGCTCAAATTTGTAATCCTCCTTGCACACCCGACCCAAGTGTTAATGAAAACATTCCCGGAAACGGAATATTTAGCCCTCTTCCTCTTCCTCCAGCAATTGAAGGAGTTTATTATGAAGAAAGTATTACCATTATTCCGCCTAGTACTTACTCTGGTCTCCCTGTAATTGTAGCAATTCAAGTAGATGAAGTAAATGGCTTACCTGAAGGAATGGCTTGGTGTAAAAGTCAAGAAAAGTTTGATGTTACTAGCCCTCTTACCCGCTATTGTGCACAATTAAAAGGAACTCCTACAACGCCAGGGGACTATCAATTATCATTAAAAATTACTCCATATATTGGTTATGGTAGCCTTCAAGTGCCATCAGACCCAATTTATGACGACACTTCTTTACTTGTAATAGTTCTGCCTCATATTGATGCTCCTGTTGCTGATTTTTCTGCAAATACTACTAATATTGATGCTGGGCAACAAGTTCAGTTTACAGATTTAAGCAGTAATAATCCTACAACTTGGGCTTGGACTTTTCAGGGAGGAACTCCGCCAGCTAGTAGTCAACAAAATCCAACAATATCTTATATGACACCAGGAACTTATGATGTTTCTCTTACTGCAACTAACGAAGGTGGTGAAAATAATACTGTAAAAACAGGATATATAACCGTAAACGACCCAACTGGTATTTATGGAGAAAGTTTAGATTTTATAAAAATTTATCCTAATCCTGCTTACGACAATATAACTGTTGAGGCAATAGGTTTAGAAGCAATTAGCATTATAGATGTTTTAGGAAAAATAGTTTACACTACTGAGGCAAATTCCGATAAAGAAAGCATAGATATTAGTAAGTTGCAAAAAGCAAATTATTTTGTTAAAGTAAAAACTAATAGTGGCGAAATTGTAAAAACTATAAGTATAAAATAATTTTTTGTGTTAATGTTTTAAAAAAGCTCTATTCTTTAAGTTTAGGGCTTTTTTGTTATTCTTGAATTAACATTATTTTTTCAATTTTGGTGTCTTGAATTTTAAGAATCTTAAATTTATATTCTTTTTTATTATCTGTAATAGAAATAATACTGCCTTGTTTTGGAAAATCTCCTGAATGATGCAAAATATAT
The DNA here is from genome assembly GCA_023228725.1 of Bacteroidales bacterium. Lineage (GTDB taxonomy): Bacteria > Bacteroidota > Bacteroidia > Bacteroidales > ML635J-15 > Bact-19. The sequence continues at coordinate 32,493 of JALOAQ010000009.1, forward strand.
CCTGCGATAGTTTCATATTCATCAGATTCGCTTAAATCAAAATCATACTCATCATTAAACAAATCAACTTCTTGTCTGCCATCCATAATATAATTACCATCAGAATTTATAATTACATCAGGTTCAGGAAAATCGTGTTCATCTTCAAACTCGCCAAATATTTCTTCTAAAATATCTTCTAAAGTTACCATTCCGCTAGTAGAACCAAATTCGTCAACAACAACAGCCAAAGATTTATTACTTTGAATAAGCTTATCAAAAAGTTTTTTTGCCGACATTGTTTCAGGAACAATTAAAATATCTCTCGAAATATCTGCAACAGTTTTAGGATTTTTAAAAATATCTTTAACATTAATATAAGCTTCAATTTCATCAATGCTGTGTTTATAAACTAAAATATTTGAATGCCCAGATTCTATAAATTTATCTCTTAAATCAGTTATTTCTATATCTGAAGCAACAGCAATAATTTTATTTCTTGGGATTATACATTCACGTAATTTTATTGATGAAAAATCAATTACATTTTTAAAAAATTGTAATTCTTGTTGTCCATGTTTATCAGATTCATTAAAATTTCCACTTTCCAACATTTCTTCCACATCAATTTTTGTAAAAGCTAATTGCTTTGTAGAAAAATCTATTTTTTTTCTGGTAAAAATCCTTATTAAAAACCCTGAAAGCCAAATTGTTATACTACCAATCGGGTATAATAAATAATAACAAATAATTAAGGGTATGGCCATGGCCTTTATGGCTGAATAGTTTACAATTCTAAAAAAAACTTTTGGAATAAATTCAGCAAAAATCAATATTAAAAATGTTGAAGCTATTGTTTGCAGCAATAAAATATAAAAATCTGAATTAAGGTATTGATTAAGTGGTTCATAAAGAATTTTAGCCATAAAAATTCCATAAATCACATTAATTATGTTATTTCCAACTAACATAGTTGTAATAAATCTAGAAGGGTTGGAGCTAAAAACAGTTAAAATTCGAGAGCTTAACTTAGATTCTTTTGAAGCAAGTTCTAATCTTAGTTTGTTTGAAGCTACAAAGGCTATTTCTAAACCTGAAAAAAATGCAGATAAAACAACCATTATAGCTATAATTAACCAATCCATTTTATTTCCTATTTTCTCTTCTTTCCATATTTTTTCTTTGTAGTAGGCGTACACCAAACATACCTGCAGAAATAATTCCTATTCCATAAAACATCCATGATTTATCAAAACCATATTTTATGTGATAATAAACTCCAACACCAATACAAAAAGCCGCTGTGGCAATGTAAAGGTATTCAATGATAATCATTACTATTCTTTTACTTTTATTCATCTTTTACTTTTATTGATCCGGTTGGTTTAATAATTTTCCAATTTGTAAATTCTTGATTTGACTCAAAACCTTCTCCATATAGAATTTCGTCTTCAGTTGTTATCCTAACAAATTTATCTGAATATATACTCTCCAACTTCATGTTCCAAAACAACTGTTCGGTATTAATTTTCTCATTATTATCCTGGTTATTAATTTCAACATTGCTTTTAGCTTCCCATAATTCTTCTTTGATATTATATTTAGCATAATTACATCTAAGTGTTCCGCTAACATGCATTGAACTATTATAAAATTCAACAAATAATCCTTTTTCATAAATATCATAAGGAATATCTTCATTTTCATATCTAGTTAATGTTGGAGCATATATTTTTAGTTTTATAATTCCAGAGTCGCTATATATTGTTTCCAAACCTTTAATATCAAAGCTAGGAAGGTTTTGTGTTTCTGTTAATTTATTTATAGTGTCTATATCGTTTTTACAAGAAATAAATGTTGTGATAGCAATTATTAGTATCACAACATTTATTTTTAAAAATATAGAAAACTTTTTGTTCACTTATTTTTTGGCTCTTAGTGTTGTAGTTTCGCCAATCCAGCAACCTACAGTGATAGTTTGTCCTTCGCTATAATTTTCCCAAAACAAATCATCTCCTGTTGGAAAACCAGCTGCGTATCTATTTATCAGGTCGTTAGCTTCTGTTGCAACCGATGGGTCAACATTTTTAGCTTTGATAAATTGATCCACAATTAAACAATTTATACTTTTCTTTTCTACAACAGATTCACCACAAGAGCCACCTGCTGCATAAAGTCTTCCAATTAAAATATATGCTTTTCCATAATTGGCATTGTTTACTAAAGCATTTCGTGCTGCTTGTCTAGATTTCGAATAATTTTTAAAATTACTGTAATATAATAGAGCTAACTCATAGTACATATCCGCTTTTTTTAGAGAATTGCTTTCCAAGGAAATAGCTTCTTCATAAAACTTTTCAGCATTTGCAGCATCTCCTCTTTTAAAATAACTTTGAGCAATAGAATGAGCCGAATTTGCAGTTTTTTCAAAATTATAAGAAGCAATTGCACATTTCATGTATAAGTCTGAAAGTTTACACTCGTCTGAGTTGCCACCGTCAAGTAAGCTGATAATTTTCTTTGCAAGTGCAATATCTTCAGGATTTTCTTCAAATTTTGGTCCAAAAAGATTGATTATGGTTATACAATCAGCAGCTCCACTATTTACAAACAACTCTTCAATATTTTGAGCAGTTTCTTCTAATCTTGCTTTTTTTGTCTCATTGCCCTCATTTTCTATTTGAAAATTTATGGCATCCGACAATTCAGAATAAGTTGTAACAACTTCTTCTTTGCTTAAATCTTCATTACCATATAAAATTGCAGTTGTTTGCATTAAATATTGAAGTACAAAATATTCAGAGCTTTCTTTTCCTAATTCAAAAGATCTTTTTAATACTTCGTTGGCTTCTTTTATTTGTGTATTTCTATATTTTAGCATAGAAATACCTTTTCGACCTAATACCAAAGCTTCTTGACCAAAATATTTTATTCTATTGTCAAAAACCATCATCAAAGTGTCGATATAAGCTTCTGCTATTTCCTCATCAGTTTGGTCCGCAATAAAATTTTCTATTATTGTTGTTCCATGAATATAAATGTTTCGAGTTGCCTCTGGGCAATTTACAAAACACCATCTCCATGCTGGCATTGCGTCCGTATAGTTTTTTTGGTTAAAAAACTCTGTATAAGTTGATAAATTTACTCTGCAATTTTCTGGGTCATCTCCAAAATTGCCTTCTTGTGCTATTAAACTGTTGCTAAGCATTACAGTTAATAAAATTCCGGTTAAAAATACATTTGTTTTCATAATAAAAACTTTTATAATCGTTTAATCAAATTTGCTTTTAATAAACCACGTATCTGCTAAATTAAAACTAAGTCCAAAAATAAAATAATTTTCTGTAATTAAAGTATTTTTCAAACTTCCTCTTCGCCCTAATTGTAGCGATAAGTTATATGATGTCTTAGAACGTTTCATTGGTAAACCTAATCCAAAACTTATGCCAAAATCAGAAATCTTTGTTTCTGTGCCATTTAGGTCAATAAAATTTTTGTTAGAATAAAACCCAGTTCTATAACTTACTCCTTGCCAATATTTATAATACATTTTTCCTCTTCCTGCTGGAGTGTATTCAGTACCAACAGATATATAAGCACCGTTTGACAATTGGTCGTTTACTTCAAAAAATTTTGCATTTGTCCAATCATGTATAGTATAGTCGGCTCCAATATAAAATTTATTTTTATGATTAAAACCTAAACCTATACCAAATTTTTGAGCTAAACTAATTTTACCTTTTTCACCAATAGACTGAAAAACAGTATCTGTAATTGCTGAACCACCAGTACTAAGAGAGTTAAACACCATGGTGTTACGTTCAGAATTTAAGTGGGAATTATAGGCATAAACTCCTGCAATGCTTAAATCATTTTCTGAATTTAAGTTTAATACATAATTAAAACCTGCATCAAAACTAAAATCACTAATTTTTATGGTATTTTGTTCAATAGTATTTAAAAAACTTCCTGTATCGTCATCAAAACTAATAGCATTTGAATTATAAATTTTACCATAATAATAATATGTATTAATTCCAATATTAAGATTTTTAAAAGGCGTAAAAGCATTGCTCCATACAATTTGATTTAAACCACCATTACCACGAAACATATAATCTTTAACTACATTAAGTGATGAGTCTCTATCCGCAATTGAATATTCAACATTACTAAATGGCAAAAATCCTGCACTTGTTTTCCACCATTTTGTAATTGGAAAACCAAATATTAAATGTGAAATTTGAAAATCAGATTTTGTCATATTAGCATTTTGTGAATTAGTTTTATAAGTGCGAAAACCACCGTTAAAACCAAAGTCAAAAATAAAAGTCATACTGTCAATCTGAGCTGTAAGAGCCGGATTTATAAAATTAATACCATTATTATATGGTAAGGTATAACTTGTTTTTCCCATTGCATTATTTCTAATCAATGAGTTTTGGTTTATATCTCCAACTCCATATCTTGTGTAGGGCGAACCAACTCTTCCTTGTGCGAGACATGCTATTGAGCTGATTATTAAAATCAGAATAAAAACTATTTTTCTATACATTTAGTTTCAATATTTTGTTTAGTCCAATTATTGTTAAATTTGGTTCTGCAAAAATGGGAAAATTAAATAACTTTTCAAAGAAAAAGCTATCTCCACCTGTAAAAATTATATTTGGCTTAGAATATTTCGTTTTAAATTCTTCAATAAAGACTTTTATTTCACTTAAAATTCCATTTTGAACACCATATCTAATAGCCTGTTCTGTGTTTTGTCCAAAAAAATTATTATCATTTATGTCAAGCTCTATTAAAGGTAATTTTTTTGTAAAACTGTGTAGAGCTTTAAATCTCATTTTAATACCCGGGCTGATATTACCACCATCATAAAATTTTCCTTCTCTTAATATATCATAAGTAATAGCAGTTCCGGCATCAATTATTAAAGAGTTTTTATTTGGAAATAATTCTGAAGCACCACAAACAGCAGCCAAACGATCTTTACCCAAGCTATCTATGCTTTTATAATTTATTGTAATTGGTAGCTTAAGTGAGTGAGAAAAAAATATTGTTTTAAGGTTTTTTGTTAAATAATTTTCAAAAAAAACATCATTTTCTCTTACATTAGATAAGATACAAGCAGAAATTTTAAATCTATTTTGTAATAATTTTATTTGATTTAAACTAGAGTCCCAATCATTGCAGTTTGTTGAAAAAACAAGCTCTTCCTTAGCCAAAACTCTAATCTTTATTATTGTATTACCTGCATCTATTATCAAATTATACATGTTTGTAATTTTATTTAGCAAAAATAGTATTTTAATTATTCTTATTTGGTTGTTTATAAATAATAATAATTTATTATCTTCGCAACCTAAAAATATTTTGAAATTTTAGTTTATAACTTATTTAAAAATTAACAGTAATGGCAGTATTACAAAAGATTAGAAATAGAGCAGGAATAGCGGTAATAATTTTCGTAGGTGTTGCTTTATTCTTATTTGTTATCGATCACGAGACTATTGCAAGGTGGTTTAATAAAAGCGATAGGTCTTTAGCAAAAATAAATGGTAAAAAAATTGAGTTTACAGAGTATGATGCAGTTGCAAATGAGTTTCACAATTTTTTTGCTCTTCAAGGTCAGCGTATTGAACAAGAGGATCTTAGAGAATTAGTGTGGAATAATATTTTGCACAAACATTTAATGAGTTCATATTTTAAGGAAATTGGACTAGCATTTAGCGATGAAGAGTATTATGAAGTATATAATGGTGAGAGTGCTCCAGCAAATTATAAGCAACTAATCGAACCCGAAATATTAAAACTGAAATATTCTAGTATGCTTGCTAAAGGTTTTTACCAACCATCTAAGTTTGCAGAGTTAGAATATTTTGAAGAAAATAATTCATCTGATATAGAATATGTAATGTTAGCATATAAAAATATTGATGACGCAGACATAAAAATTTCTGAAAGTGATTTGCAATCATATTATGACAAACATCAAAATATGTTTATGAATGATAAGAGATATAGGGAGGTTGACTATGTGGTTTTTTATATAACTCCTTCAACTACTGATAGTTTACAAGCATTTGAGAAAATTCAAACTAAGTATGATAGATATATTAGTGGTGGTTTAGTCCCGAGTATTAAAGAAGAAAATTTATCTGAAATAGATTTATTGCAAATGGGACTGCCAGAAAACTTTTTTAATGAAGAAACAGGTACTTTATCTGATGTAATTTTAAATAATGAGGCTTATTTTTTCTCTGAATTGTCAGAAATTAATTTTATCCCTGATTCTGTTAGAGCCAGTCATATTTTAATTCGTCCAAATGAAAATTTTTCTTGGGAAGAATGTCATGAAAAAGCAGATTCTCTTTTAATTCTTATAAACGAAGGAGCAGATTTTGGGCTAATGGCTATGAATAATTCTGAAGATGGATCAGCTGAAAAAGGCGGAGACTTAGATTGGTTTACTTTTGGTATGATGGTGCCTGAATTTAATGATGCTTGTTTTTATGGAAAAATTGATGATATCGTAAAAGTAGAAACAGATTTTGGCGTTCATCTTATTAAAATTACAGACCAAACAAAAGCTATGAAAAAACTTACTTTAACTTCTGTTTACGAAGAGATAAAATTTTCTGAACCTACAGTAAACTATTATTTTGCTAATGCATCTAATTTTGCTACAGAAAATACTACCGGAAGCAAGTTTGACGAAGCTGTAAGAAAAGAAAAATTAGTAAATTATACTGCTGAACTTGGTGATTTAGACGATAAAATTGGGCAAACCGAGGGCGCAAGAGAACTTGTTCGTTGGGTTTATGATGATAAAACCAAAGAAGGAGATGTATCTGTAGTTTATAACTTTACTGATAGGTTTATTGTAGCAAAAGTAAAAGCTATTTATGAGAAAGGCGTTATACCATTTGATTTAGTTAAAGAAAAAATAGAGCCTGAAGTGATTAAAAATAAAAAAGCAGAGAAACTTTTAGCTGATTTAGAAAAAGATGTAGCTAAAAAAATGGATATAAATGATATTGCAGAAAAATATGGTATTGAAACAGCAGCTGCTAATAATATTAGTTTTGCTGCCCGTTATATTCCCAGCCTTGGTTTTGAACCAAATATTATTGCCGCTGCTTCTGTATTAGATATGGATGTTCTTTCAAAACCAATTAAAGGCAATAATGGGGTATTTGTTATTAAAGTTGTGAACAAAACCCAAGCTCCTTCAAAAACTGATTTTACAGATGAGCAAAATCAAGCTATGATTGAGTTTATGTCAAAATTATATAATCAAAATACTCAAGTTGATTTTATGCTTGAAGCTTTAATTAAAAAAGCAAAAATTGAAGACTATAGATATAGATATTTTTAATTTATTATAAACAATATTTGAAGGTGGTGTCTCATAAGTGTCAAACTGCTTCTTTCAATATTCGGGCTCAGTCACGTACTTCTGTACGCTCCTTCGTCCTCAATTTCAGAGCCTTGCATTTTAACACTTCTAAAACAGCTTGAAAGTTTATTGTTTTAAAAGTTGTTTTAACACAGTCTTTTTTATAATATGTGCTTATATTTGATAAATTATAAGTATTTTTGAAAGTTTTTAGTTTTTTTATAAGTATATGACAAATAAAAATAAAGTTTTATATGTTTCTTATGATGGTATGACTGATGCTTTAGGGCAATCTCAAGTTATTCCATATTTAAAAGAGCTAGCAAAAAGAGAATTTGAAATTCATATATTATCAGCCGAGAAACTAATAAACTTTCAAAACAAAAAAGATTTTATTTCTAAAATATTTACAGAAGCTAATATAGTTTGGCATCATATCAATTATACAAAAAATCCCCCAATAATTTCAAGTTTAAAAGATATTTATTGTTTAAAAAAAAAGGCTGTAAAACTTAATAAAAAATATAATTACAAGATTATTCATTGTCGTTCTTATATTTCTGCTTTTGTTGGTATGAAAATGAAAAAAAAGTTTGCAGCTAAGTTTTTATTTGATATGCGTGGATTTTATGCTGATGAAAGAGTGGACGGTAATTTGTGGAACAAAAAAAATCTGGTTTTTAAGCTTGTTTATGATTATTTTAAACGAAAAGAAAAAGTTTTTTTAGAAAATGCTGATTATACAGTAAGTTTAACAAATGCAGGTAAAGATATAATTCATAATAAATTTAATTTTCCAAATATCCCAATTGAAGTTATACCTTGTTGTGCAGATATTAATCATTTTGATTATAATAAAATTTCTGAGGCAAAAACAAATGAATTAAGAACTAAGCTTAAAATTTCCAAAGATGATTTTGTTTTATCATATTTAGGCTCTATTGGTACTTGGTATATGTTGGATGAAATGTTAGATTTTTTTAAAGTTTTAAAACTGAGATATAAAAACGCTAAATTTCTTTTTATTACTACTGATAATCCTGAAAATATTCATAGACATATTGAAGAAAAAAATATTATTTTAAAAGATATTCTTATTAAATCTGCTAATAGAGAAGCAGTGCCTGAACTTTTAAGCTTGTCTGATTTATCCATATTTTTTATTAAACCTGTTTTTTCAAAAAAAGCTTCTTCACCCACCAAGTTAGCCGAAATTTTAGGCATGGGAGTTCCTATTGTTTGTAATTCTGGAGTTGGTGATATAGACGAAATTTTCACCAAAAATAATATTGGACTTTTAGTTTCAGAGTTTAAAGAAAGTGAATATAAAAACACAGTTGATAAAATGGAAGATATTATAAATATTAATAAATTTGATTTGAGGAAAGTATCTGAAAATTTATTTTCATTGCAAATGGGAGTCGAAAAATATTATAATATTTACAAAAGCCTTATCACTAAATGAAAAAGATTTTAGCCATAGTTCAGCATCGCAAAGATAGGTCGCCAGGGCAAAGGTTTAGATTTGAGCATTTTATTCCTATTTTAGAGAAAAATGGTTTTGAAATAATTTTTTCTAATATTATTAGCGAAAAAGATGATGCTGTTTTTTATTCTAAACGAAAATATTTTGCT
>JALOAQ010000010.1 GCA_023228725.1 Bacteroidales bacterium
AATACATGTTGATTCAGAAGTGTTTGCAACAATTACTCCTGCAGGACCTTATTGCGAAAATGAAAATATTTCTGTGAATTTAACTGCTATAAGTTCTGGCGGGACTTGGACAGGAAATGGAATTACAGACCAAACAAATGGGGTTTTTAATCCAAGCGTAGCAACAGCCGGAGATCACATAATTACTTATTCTGTTGCTAATGGTGCTTGCTCAGATACTGATAATATAATTATTCATATTGACGCAGATGTAGATGCCGGCATAACAGAAGTAGGCCCTTTCTGCGATAATGAACTCCCATTTTTATTAAATGCCGTAGATTATGGTGGTATATGGTCTGGTAATGGAGTTGTTGATAATATCTCAGGTTTATTTGCTCCTTCAGAAGCTGGTGAAGGCGACCATACTATCAGTTATAGCATTGTAAATGGAATGTGTTCTGATTCTGATGAAATAATAATTCATATTGATATTTCACCTGACGCAAGCATAATTCCAGTAGATCCTATTTGCGAAACTGTTGGTGAAATTACTTTGCAATCAATAAACAGTGGTGGAACTTGGTCAGGCACAGCAGTAAGTGGTAATATATTTAATCCGCAAATTGCCGGACAAGGAAATCATGATATTTCTTATACCTTATACAATGGCGTATGTTACGATACAAAACACATAACTATTCATGTTGACACAATGCCATATGCAAACATTCTTCCAATAGATAGTTTCTGTGAAGATTATGAATTTGCATATTTACAAGCTACAACAAGTGGAGGAGCTTGGAGCGGAACAGGAATAACTAATGCAGAATTAGGTCAATTTTCTCCATTATTCTCTGGACCTGGCGAACATCTTATTACATATAATATTACAAACGGACTTTGTTCAAATTCTGATTCTTACACAATTCATGTAAATAACTATTTAGATGCAACAATAAATCCAATAGTAAATATTTGTCAAATTTCAGACCCTATTACATTAAGTGCTGTAACGCCTGGTGGAATATGGGCAGGACAAGGGATTATTGATCCAATAAATGGAATTTTAGATCCACGCGAAGTTATTCATGGCAATAACACTATGACTTATACTGTTGCAAATGGTGCTTGCGTTTCTACTGACATTCACATTTATCAAGTTGATGAACAAATTAGTGCAGCAATTTTATCTCCATCTGATATTATCTGCCTTGATGCACCCCCATTTCAGCTAAGCTCTTTAAATCCAGGTGGCATTTGGTCTGGAAATGGAATAGGAAATAATATTACCGGAACTTTTATTCCAAATCAAGCAGGTGTTGGAATACATACAATTTCTTACCATATTGAAAATGGCTCATGTAATGACAGTCAAGAAATTTCTATAGAAGTAATTGAAGTACCGGATGCCACAATATTAACATCAGGAACTTATTGCGAAAACTCATCTCCAATTAGTTTAGAATCTGCAAGTCTTGGAGGAACTTGGTCCGGACCTGGCGTAGTGGGAAATAGTTTTGACCCAAGTATTGCAGGTGCAGGCGAACATATAATAACTTACTCTATTAGTATTGGGTCTTGCTCAAATTCAAGTAGTACAGTTTTATATGTTGATGAATTTTTAGAAGCAAATATTCTTAATGATATAAATTTATTTTGTGAAAACTCTGCAGCTATTGTATTAAATGCTGAAAATTCTGGAGGTACTTGGTCTGGAAACGGCGTAAATAATAATTATTTCAATCCTAATATTGCAGGTGAGGGAACACATACTATCACATATTCAATAGTAAATGGCCTCTGTTCAGACAGCCAAAGTATTGATTTTATAATTGATTCCTATCCAGATGTCAATATTGAATCAAATATATCAATTTGTGGAAACGAAGCTGAATTTGAACTTGAAGCAACGCCAAGCGGTGGTGTTTGGTCAGGTGTTGGAGTTGTTGGTAATAGCTTCAACCCAAGCATTAGTGGAGTTGGCAATTTTGCAATAAATTATATTGTTGAAAATGGAGCTTGTACAAGTAATAATACGCTAAACATAACTGTTCATCCAATACCAAATGCTGTTATTTCAAATAATCAAGTTTCAAATTGCGAAAATTCCCCAAGTTTTGTGCTTGTTGCCTCTCCACCCGGAGGAACATTTTCTGGCAATGGAATAGACGGAGTAATGTTTAATCCAAGCCTTGCAGGAATAGGAGACCACGAAATTCAATATAATGTAACAAACAGTTTTGGCTGTTCCGATTCTGCAACAGTTGTTATTACAGTTAATAGTATTCCGGATATAACATTTACACTTTCAGAAACTGAAATTTGCTATAACGCGGAAAATATTGAGTTAATTGCAAGTCCTAGTGGTGGAAGTTTTTCTGGAAATGCTGTAATTGGAAATCAATTCTCCCCTATTCTTGCCGGTGCAGGAGAGCATACAATTACTTATAATTATACTAGTAACGAAAATTGTTCAAATTTTGCCGAACAAACATTTACAGTTTCCGAACCAATCATTATTAATTTAACAGGACAAAACTTATCTTGTAATTCTGATAATACAGGAAGTATTGAATTTGAAATTACTGGTGGAGTGCCAAATTACATCTCATATTGGAATGTTATGCCATGGTCAACAGACAGTCCAATGAACACAATAGAAAACCTTGCTGCAGGATTATATAAAATAACGGTTATTGACTCGTGGAATTGCTCCGAAACTGATTCAATAATAATTACAGAACCCGAAATCTTGCAAGTTGAAATTTTATCTTATGGAAATCCATTGTGCCATAACGACTCTAATGGTTTTGCAGACGCAAGTGTAAGTGGTGGAACTAGTCCATATTTTTATTCTTGGGATAATGAATATAATTCAAACTCATCTTCAATAGATAACCTAGCCGCAGGAACATATAACATTACTGTTACCGACAATAATTCTTGCTCTGCTAGTAATTTTATAAATTTAATTAATCACGATCCTCTAATTGTAAGCATAAGTTCTTATTCAAATGTTATTTGCGGAGACGAAAATTCAGGCGAAATAAGTATTAGCCTTAGTGGAGGTGTTGAACCCTATACATATTTATGGAATAATAATGCTAACACGCAAAATATAAGTAATTTGCCTGCAGGATTTTACGAAGTAAGCGTTTATGATACTAATTCTTGTTCTGCAACAGCAAACATAAGTATAAATAATCCAAGTGATTTAACAATTAAAGTAAATTCAAGCGATATTGTTTGTACTCACAATTTAGGCTCTGCTTCTGTTGTTGTTGAAACAGGAGAATTCCCATTTACTTACCAATGGTCAAATGGCGAAACCAACAGCAATATTTCAAACCTTCAAGCGGGAACTTATTATATCACAGTAAAAGATGCTAATAATTGTATAGCTACAGATTTTGCAGATATTCAAATTCTTGGGAATATTGATGTCGCAATACTTCAAAATTTAGAAAATAATTGTTTTGGAGATTCAAATGCCGAACTAGAAGCATATTCAACAAACGCTACCGAGCCTGTTAATTACCAATGGTCAAACGGAGCAAATACAAAAACTATAAGTAATTTACCAGCAGGAAATTATGAACTCTTTATATTAGACGCTTGGGGTTGCTCAAACACTGCCAGCAAAATTGTAAAAGATGGAATTAAAATTAAGTTAAATGCTAATATTACAGCTTTTGGTTGCTACGGAGAATCTAAGGGTTCTATATCTTTACAAATTTCAGGTGGGCAAAGTCCATATGATATATTATGGAGCAATGGTGAAAATTCAGAAATTCTGCATAACCTAAATGCCGGAAATTATTACGTTACTGTAACTGACGCAAACGAATGTATGGCATTAGGAAGTTATACTGTGAATAATCCTGCTTCGCCTTTGTCTTTACAAATTTTCAAAAAAGATATTTCTTGTTATGGTTATACAGATGGAGAAATTAGCATAAGTGCTAAGGGTGGTAGTCCGGAATATTCATATTTATGGAAATATAATAATCATAATTTTACAGGCTCTTCTGCTTCAAACTTATCTGGCGGAATTTATAATATTACTGTTGTTGATTCTCAAAATTGCGACTTAGACACATTAGTTGTAATAAATGAGCCAAAACCAATTGAATATTCTTTTGTGAGTGTAAATCCTAGTTGTATTGGTAATGATGACGGATATATTGAAATTTCAATTATTGGCGGAAAACCTCCATATAATATTAGCTGGGCTAATCAAACAGCAGCTTCTGAAATTATTACTGGACTAAAACAAGGAGCTTATATGTTTACTTTTACTGATAATAATGGTTGTAAAACAGAAGCAAATCTTGTTGAACTAATTGATGATGATTTAGATTGTTTAAAAATTCCTAACGCATTTTCACCAAATGGAGACGGTATAAACGATACTTGGATAATTGAAAATATCGAAGATTTTCCTTGGGCAACAATACATGTTTTTAATAGGTGGGGGCAACTTATGTTTGAAGGTAAAGGAAACAGCGAACATTGGGATGGAACATTTAATGGAAAGCCTGTTCCAACAGGTTCATACCTTTATACCGTAGATTTACACAATGGAACTAAACATTGCGGAATAGTTACAATAATTTATTAAGAAGAAAGGATTTTTAGTAAGCCCTTTTATTTATATTTTCATAAAAATTAATAAATGAACGAGTTACAACTTTATTCCCTCCTGGAGTTGGATAATTACCTGTAAAATACCAATCTCCATGATTTTTTGGACAAGCCAAATGCAAATCTTCAATTTTTTGAAAAATCACTTGGAATTTTGCTTTAATAGTATCATTTTTTATTAAATCAGCTATTTTTTCTGAAATTTCACCTGCTGAAAATTCTTTATAAATATTTCTTACATAATTAACAACATCTTCCTTAGGTAAATTTTCTTGATCTTTACAAAGTTGGTAAACCTCTTCTATTAAACCTTCTTTATTATTTTCTTTTAACAAGGCAATTATTGCTTGAAAAGCAATAAAATCACTTATCTTAGCCATATCTATACCATAACAATCCGGGTATCTAATTTGAGGAGCAGAAGACACTATAATTATTTTTTTAGGTTCTAATCTGTCTAAAATTTTTAAAATACTTTTTTTCAAAGTTGTTCCCCTAACAATACTATCGTCAATTATTACAAGATTATCTATCCTTTTATTAATAGTTTTATAAGTAATATCATAAACATGTTTTACCATTTCATCTCTATCTTTATCTTGTGTAATAAAGGTTCGCATTTTTACGTCTTTAACAGCAACTTTCTCAACTCTTGGTCTAAGTTCTAATAGTTTTATTATCTCCTCATCCGACATTTTATCGACTTTCTCACGAATTTGTTTAGTTTTATATTCATTCAAATGAGTTTCTAAGCCTTTAAGCATCCCATAAAAAGCAATTTCGGCAGTATTTGGGATAAAAGAAAAAACAGTATTTTCAAAATCGTAATCAATAGCCTTCAATATGCTTGGAACTAAAAGTTCACCAAGTTTTTTTCTTTCATTGTAAATTTCGTAATCTGTACCTCTTGAGAAATATATTCTTTCAAAACTACATGGAGTCTTTTTTTCCGGGATTTTAATCATTTCAGTACTAATTTCGCCATTTTTCTTAATAATTAAACCCATCCCTGGTTCTAATTCCTTAACTTGCTCTGCGGTAACATTCAAAGCAGTTTGAATAGCCGGGCGTTCTGAAGCTGCAACAAAAATTTCCTCATCATAATAATAAAATGCAGGTCTAATTCCCCAAGGATCTCTCATCAAAAAACTATCTCCATGTCCTGTAACTCCACCCATTACATAACCTCCATCCCAATTTGCAGTTGTTTCTCTTAAAACTTTAGCTAAATCAATATTTTCTTCAATTAAATTAGTAATTTCATTATTTTTATAGCCTTGATTTTTATACTCTCGAAAAAGTTTTTGATTTTCTTCTTCCATAAACAAACCTATCAACTCTAAGGCTGTTACAGTGTCGGAACACTCTTTTGGATGTTGCCCAAAATCGATTAAATATTGAAATAACTCATCAACATTTGTAAGATTAAAATTACCCGCTAAGGCTAAAGTTTTACTCCGCCAATTACTAACTCTTAATAAAGGGTGAACAAATTCTATATGATCTTTTCCATAAGTAGCATAGCGTAAATGCCCCATATACAAATCGCATACAAAGTCTAAATTTTGTTTAGCCCAATCGGCTTCTAAAGCTTTTTCAGGATTTTCTTTTATAGCAGAATCAAAACTTTTATAAATTTCAGTAAAACAATCAATAATTGGAGTTGCACTTGCCGAGCGTTTTCTATGCATATATTTTAAGCCTGCTTGCATATTTAATTTTAAACCTAAAACCCCGGCACCATCTTGTCCTCGGTTGTGCTGTTTTTCCATTAACAAGTACAATTTATTTACGCCATATCGCCAAGTTCCGTATTTTTCTTGATAATAAGATAAAGGTTTTCTTAATCGCATCAAGGCAATTCCACACTCATGTTTTATTTGATCGCTCATAGATAAAAATCTGACAGTTAAGTAGTTAAAATTTAAGCATATAATTGGCAAATCTACAAATTTTTAACTAATTTTAGCAATATATTTTAATATTTCTTAACAATAAAATTTAGGCTATAATAAACTTGTTGTTTTCAATTCAGGCTTAGCAAAAACAAACAAATGCAAAAGTATTATGTAATAAACTATAGTATTTTAGTATATTTGCAAAAATTATTAAATGGAAAACCTAAGAGACATAGAATATTTTCCAGAGTTTGACAATCTTGAGTTTATTGCATCACAAGTTGTTGAAGGATTTATTACCGGTTTACATAAAAGTCCTTTTCATGGTTTTTCGGTTGAATTTGCCGAACATCGCCTATATAACAAAGGTGAAAGCACAAAACATATTGATTGGAAACTTTATGCACGTAGTGAAAAGCTTTTTATAAAACGCTACGAAGAAGAAACAAACTTGCGTGGACAGATATTTTTAGATATTTCCTCATCTATGCTTTTCCCATATGATAATAAAATTATAAATAAACTTAGTTTCTCAATTTATACTTCAGCTGCTTTAATCTATCTACTACTTAAACAGCGTGATGCGGTTGGACTTTCTACATTTGATGACGAAATTAAATTTCATACAAATGCTCGATCTTCTCAAGTGCATTTACAAGTTGTTTATAATGAATTAAGGAAATATCTAAATCCAAGAAACATTGGATTACAAAGAAAAACAAATACTGCAGAAGTACTTCACCAACTTGCAGAAATTATAAATAAACGCTCTTTAGTTATTATTTTTAGCGATATGCTTACAAGTAAGGACGAAGATTCTGAAAGACTTTTTGCAGCACTGCAACACTTAAAATATAATAAACACGAAGTCATTATCTTTCACGTTACAGATAAAAAATTTGAACAAGAGTTTGCTTTTTCTAATAGACCTTACAAGTTTATTGATTTAGAAAGCGGAAATATTCTAAAATTAAACCCAAACGAAATTAGAGAAACTTATATAGAAAGAACTCAAAATTTGGTAAAAGAGCTTACTAATCGTTCAATTCAATACGGAATCGATATAATTGAAGCCGATATAAACAAAGACTTTAGCGAAGTTTTAAAGCCTTATTTAATAAAAAGAGCTAAATACTTTTAAAAAACGAAAATAAGTATTTTACTTAGCATTCATTATTTTATATAACTCATCTAAATTAGGAGTAAGAATAATTTCTGTACGGCGGTTTTTAGCTCTTGCCTCTGTTGTTTTTGCAGTATCAACAGGTAAATAAGGACCTCTTCCTGCGGCAGTTAATCTTTTTGGGTCAATATTTGAATTATCTAAAAGAATTTTAACAATAGAAGTTGCTCTTTTAGCACTTAAATCCCAATTATCTTGAATATTTCCACTGCCTGAATAAGCCAATTCATCAGTATGACCTTCAATCATAATATTAATATCTTGATTATTTTCAAGAACAGCAGCAAGATTTTTTAAAGCTTGTACACCTTTGGTATCAACATCCCATTTACCTGATTTAAACAAAAGTTTTTCATCAAGCGAAACATAAACTTTCCCGTCTCGTTGTGTAACAGTAAGTCCATCTCCTTCAAAGCCAACTAAAGCGTCAGAAACTTTTTTACGCAGAGCATTCATCACAGAATCTTGAGCATCTAAGCGAGCCTGTAAATCTTGGACTTTTGCATTTTGTTCTGCCAATTCTTTTTCTTTAAGTTCGTTTTGAATTCTAAGTGCCTCAAGACTGCCTCTCTCTTGATTTAATCTTGCCTCTAAATTACGCAAATCGTCTTCTTTTCTTTGTAGCTCTTCACGTGTTTGTTGCAAAAGAGCCATAGCTTTTTGTGCGTCTGCATCTGCCCCTTGCCTAAGTTTCTCTTGATTTGCCAATAATTGAGAATACAAATCATTAATTTTATCATACTGCACAGTTAGCGTTCTATAGGCATTCCCCTTAATCAAAGTATCTGTCGCCAAGGCATTATTATCTCCTTTTAACTTATCAAACTGAGCTTGTAATTCATTGTTTGAACTTGTTAATCTTTCGTTTTCTTTTTTGAGTTCGTCTCTTTCTTCTTGATATTTATCTTTCAATGCTTTAACATCTTCGAACTGACGAGCGGGCACACAAGAGAATACTACACTTGCAATAGCAAGAATAATAAACATTTGTTTAATAAATGATTTTTTCATTGACATAAAATTTAATGTTTATACAAAAATAACTAAGTTAATTAAAAAACACATATTTATATTGATAATTTTATTTACAAGTATATGTTAATTGAAAATATAAACAAGATATACCATTTTTGATTTTAAAATTCTTATTTTTGCATTTACTATGATTGATATAAATAAGTATAAAATTTTAAAAGATATTAATTCTCCTGCTGATTTAAAAAAAATTGATTTAAGCGAATTAGCAAGTGTTTGCGAAGAGTTAAGATGTTTTATTATTGAATCGGCTTCAAAAAACCCTGGACATTTTGGAG
Organism: Bacteroidales bacterium; assembly: GCA_023228725.1. Taxonomy (GTDB): domain Bacteria; phylum Bacteroidota; class Bacteroidia; order Bacteroidales; family ML635J-15; genus Bact-19. The sequence continues at coordinate 9,021 of JALOAQ010000010.1, forward strand.
CAAGCTTAGGCGTAGTTGAGTTAACAGTAGCATTGCATTATGTTTACAATACTCCTATCGATCAATTGGTTTGGGATGTTGGGCACCAAGCATACGGGCATAAAATTTTAACCGGTAGAAGAGATTTATTTCACACAAACAGGACTTATGGTGGTATTAGCGGATTTCCTAGCCCAAAAGAAAGTAAATTTGACACATTTGGTGTAGGCCATTCATCTACAAGCATTTCAGCTGCTTTAGGAATTGCAAAAGCTGCAAGTTTACAAGGCGAAAAAATCAATACAGTTGCAATTATAGGAGATGGTTCGCTAACAGGCGGAATTGCATTTGAAGGATTAAACAATATGGCTAATTCCGGCGAAAATGTTTTAATAATTTTAAATGACAATAAAATTGCAATTGACGAAAACCGTGGAGCACTTAAAGAATACTTAACAGATATTGCAACTTCAAAAACTTATAATAAAGTAAAGGATGATGTTTGGAACTTTTTAGGTAGATTTAATCGTTATGGCTCTAATTTCCAATCTTTTTCACAAAAAATTGATAATGCCATAAAATCTATAGTTTTAAAAAACAGCAATTTGTTTGAATCTTTAAATATCAGATATTTTGGACCTGTTGACGGTCATGATGTAGTTTTATTAACAAAGCTTTTTGAAGATATTAAAAATATTCCTGGTCCAAAGCTATTGCACGTAATTACAAAAAAAGGAAAAGGTTTTAAAGCAGCCGAAGAAAATCAAACAAAATGGCATGCAGCTCCGGGTAAATTCGATATAGAAACCGGTAATCTTACAGAGCCTGATCCATGTAAAAACGAAGTTCAAAGGTTTCAAGATGTTTTTGGAGACGCTATTGTTGAATTAGCAAAAGAAAATCCAAAAATTTGTGCTATAACACCAGCTATGCTTAGTGGCTCCTCATTAGGTAAAATGTTTGAAAAATTTCCGGAAAGAAGTTTTGATGTAGGAATATCCGAACAACATGCTGTTACATTTTCTGCAGGTTTGGCAATAAAAGGAATGTTGCCATTTTGCAATATATACAGCTCATTTATGCAAAGAGCTTATGACCAAGTGATTCATGATGTAGCTTTACAAAATTTAAAAGTAATATTTTGTTTAGATAGAGCCGGCTTAGTTGGACAAGATGGAGCCACGCATCACGGAGCTTTTGACTTATCTTATATGCGTTGTGTTCCAAACTTAGTTATTGCAGCACCAAGAGATGAGTTTCAACTTAGAGATTTAATGTTTACATTTCAATTAGAAAAACATAATTTTCCATCAGTAATTAGGTATCCTCGTGGCAAATCAACTAATGCGAAGTCTGAAATTAATTTTAAAGAAATAGAAATTGGAAAAGGACAAAAAATAATAGAAGGAAAAGATATTGCAATACTAAGCATTGGAACAACAGGTAATACTGCAATAAAATTAGCTAAAGATTTAGAAACTGAAAATATAAATATTGGCGTTTATGATATGATTTTTCTAAAACCGCTTGATAATGAGCTACTAACAGAAGTTTTTAATAAATATAAACACATTATAAGTATTGAAGACAATAGTATAATTGGTGGTTTTGGCTCAGCAATATTTGAATTTATGATTGATAATAATTTTAATTCAAAAATATATCGTTTTGGCATTCCCGATAGATTTATTTCTCACGGAAGTCAAGCTCAATTAATAGAAGAATGTGAGTTTGATTATGATAATTTAAAAATATTTATTAAAAACCTAAAATAAATTACTAGTTTATTAATATATTTTATATTTTTACAACAATTGTTATTAAAATAATTTCGCTATGAAAAATATAATATCGTTTTTATTGATTATGTTGATTAGTTTTATGGCATTTTCGCAAGAGTTAAAGCCAGACAGAACTAACATAAATTATTTTTATGATGCTGAAGCATTTATGTACGAAAATAATTATAACCAAGCATTAGATTTATTGTTAAAATTAGATAATTTGAGTCCTGACAACCCTAATGTATGGTATAAAATTGGAGTATGCTATTTGAATACAAGGCTTTATAAAAAAAACGCACTTGAGTATTTAGAAAGAGCTGCAAAGCATACTTCTTCAAACTATAAGGAAAATAATCATAAAGAAAAAAATACTCCTTTAGAGTCATATTTATATTTAGGAATTGCTTATAGGGTTAATTATATGTTTGAGGAAAGCTTAGATAGTTTTGATAAATTAATAAAAATGCTTAATCCTTCAAAACCGGAGGATAAAGCATTAATAAAAATAGCAAAAAGAGAGATTCAAATCACTGAAAATGCAATTTATAATATTCAAAATCCGATTAATGCGGAGTTGGTAAATTTAGGCGAAATTATTAATTCTGAATACACAGACCACTCACCAATTGTTGACCTTCACGAAAATTATTTAATTTTCACATCAAAGCGACCACGAGACGGACAAGCACTAGTAAATCAAGACGAAGATATTTTTATTTCAAAAAAAGTTAATAATAAGTGGCAAGAACCTGTGAGATTGGGTGCACCAATTAATACAAAAGAAAATAACGAAGCAGCTATTGGATTGTCAATAGACGGTAAGCAATTGTTCTTCTATAGATCGGGTAGTAATTATTCCGGTAGCATTTACCTAAGCGAAAGTGAAGATATGTATAATTGGTCAACTCCAACTTTATTAAAAGAAAATGTTAATTCCAGATTTAGAGAAACTCATGCAGCAATTAGTCCAGATGGGAACTCTATATTTTTTACCAGTAATAGAAAAGGAGGATTTGGTGGTTTAGATATATACGTTATGAGAAAATTGCCAAACGGAAAATGGAGTGAAGCTTTAGTCTTACCAAAACAAATAAACACAGAATATGACGAAGAATCGCCTTTCATTCATCCTGATGGCATTACTTTATATTTTAGCTCAAAAGGGCATAGCTCTATGGGAGGCTATGATGTGTTTTCGTCTATTATGAGTAAAGACGGAAAATTTACAGAACCCGTAAACATTGGCTACCCAATAAATACACCTGATGACGATGTTTCTTATATTTTAAATTTAGACGGACAAAAAGGCTATATAGCAACAATTAAAGATGAAGACTCTTTTGGTGACCTAGATTTGTATGAAATATTACAAGAAGGAGTTTATATGAATAATATGATAGTTTTTGAAGGCTTGGTTACTGATGAAAACAACAGTATTCCTGAAAATGTAACTATTACTTTAAAACACAAAGATTCTGAGGAAGCAATAGAAGTATCACGATTAAATAAAACTAATGGAAAATATTTATTAATGATGATTCCTGACAACACTTATGAGATTTATTATGAGGCACAAGGACATATTATTCACTCTGTAGAATATACTCCAACTAGGAAAGAGTTGAGCAAGATATCAGAGGAATATAAACCTATAGAGTTAGAACCTGTTGTTTTAAAATCCTTTTACAATCATGCCTATATATACTTTAACGAAAACACTAGCAACTTAGACGATAATGCAATTAACTTACTAAATGATGTAATTACAAAACATACAGATTTTAAATCTAAAAATGAAAAGTTTGCAATTAATATTGTAATTCCAAAATATGGTAGCGACCCCTTATATGATGAAAAACGCTCAGAAGAAATCACAAAATACTTAAATAATAAAGGTATTGCTACAAATGACATATATACTAACAATTTATTTATTGATGATTTTACTAATATTTATGGTTTAGAAATTGTTGAAAATAAAGAAATCTTAGCAGTAGTTGAAGAGCTAGAGGAAGAAACAGATAAATCAATTGTTAAAATAGAAAATATTTTATTTGATTTCGACAAATTCAATATTAAATCTGAATATTTTGAAAACTTAGATTTATTAGCAGAATACTTAAATGAAAACCCCACAGCACAAATTGAAATTGGTGGACACACAGACTGGTTGGGTTCTGGAGAATATAATTACTTGCTTTCATATCACCGTTCAAAAACCGTAAAAGATTATTTAGTTGGAAAAGGCAATAATTCTGAAAACATAATAACTGCAAAATATGGTAAAGACAAGCCAATAGCCGCTAATCAAACTTTAGATGGACGCGACAACCCAGCTGGTAGAAAATACAACAGAAGAGCAGAATTTAAAGTTCTTGTACAAGGTAATAAATCAACATTAGAAATTAATCCACTCCTAATTGAAGATGGTGATTATCTTGATATTTCAAAAATACATTCTAGTAAAAAATTCACTATACAAATTTTTGCTCTGAAAAACCAAAAACCTCTTGAAGAATTTTCTGAATTAGTGGGTGTAAAAATGCAAGTTTCAGATGATGGTTGGTATAGATATTATCTTGGCGAATATACTTCTTTCAGAATGGCTACAGAAGCAGCTGAAAATTTAAAATCTATGGGTTATAACACGTTAATAAGAAAACTTAGCTTTTACGAAGAGTAAAAATCTAAATTAAACTAGCGTTTTTTATAAAATAACTCTTCCTTGCAGTGCAGATAGTTCTTTTAAATATTCTTTTATTTTAGTAAATTCTATTAAGGCAGTTTGAAGTGAATTTTCATTATCATTTTCCTTTAGCAATTTCAATTTATTCTTTACTTGAATTTCTAATTCTTTAACGATTTTTAATTTATATTTAATAAAAACATCTTCTAATATTTCAGGAAGTTTTTTTTCTTCTTTAAGTAAAGGAGCACCTCTTTTTTCCCATATTACGCTAAGTTCATATTTTGATGAGCATAAATTTGCAGAGACTTCGCTAATTTCTGGGTCTGAATTTTGTGTAAATAGGTCTATATTTATATCCTCTATGTCTTTTAATAATTCTTCTGCAAAAAGAAATATTTTTTTATTTATCACATTTTTAAATTCAAGTCCTTCATTTCTTAATTCGTTTATTATAAATTGAGCAACACTTACTTCTATCTCGATATCTGTTTTTACATCTTTTATTTTTATTTTATTATTACCATATAACAATAATAATCTGATAATTTCCTTTTCTTGGGATTCAAAATAAATGTCTTCAGACAAAACAGGCAAACTAGGAGTGGTTTTTATCGGTGGAGCATATCTATATTCTTGTTTTTTTATACTGTCAATTTTTGACCTCCTAATTTTTGAAACTTCGGCATATAAAACACTTTGCTCGATTTCTAAAATCTTACTACATTCTTGAATATAAACAGATTGCTTTATGCTATTGTTAATAATTGCAATAGACCTAACTATATCGGTAATTAAAGAAGAACGCTTTATAGGATCGTTTTTTGCTTCATCAGATAATAAATTTGCTTTAAAAGAAATAAAATCTTTCTCATTTTTTTCAATATACTCAATGGTTTTGGCACTTCCATATTTTTTTGCATAAGAATCGGGGTCTTCTCCTTCGGGAAAAAGAACAATTCTAACATCTAATCCTTGTTCTAAAATTAAATCTATAGCCCTAATCGATGCTTTTATTCCTGCAAGGTCGCTATCATAAAGAATAGTAATATTTTCAGTAAATCTATGAATTTGTCGGATTTGGTCTTCGGTTAATGAGGTTCCTGAAGAAGCAACAACATTTTTAATTCCACTCATAAACAAGGAAATTACATCCATATAACCTTCGACTAAGAAGCATTTTTCTTGTTTAATTATCTCATGTTTTGCATGAAATAAGCCATATACAATTTTACTTTTATTATAAACTATAGATTCAGGGGAGTTTAGATACTTAGCAGTTTTTTTATCCGCACTCAATGTTCTGGCACCAAATCCAACCACCTGTCCTGAAATACCAAGAATTGGAAAGGTAACTCTGGCTGCAAATCTATCAAAAGAATAATTTTCTTTAAAAATACTAAGACCCGTTGATTCTAAAAACTCTTTTTTATATCCATTTTTTAAAGCCCAATCTGTAAAAGTTGTTTTTGCTTCAAGACTATAACCAAGTCGAAACTCTTTAATTACTTGCTCATTAAAACCTCTTTCTTTAAAATAGCTTAAACCTATAGATATACCTTCATCGGAATTAAACAATATATTTTCAAAATATTTACAAGCAGCCTCATTAACAATATTCATGCTTTCCCTTTCGGTATTTATGCGAATATCTTCTTCTGTTAATTCTTTTTCCTCAACATGAATATTATATTTTTTTGCTAAATATTTTAAAGCTTCTGGATAAGAAACCTGCTCGTGTGCCATAATAAAACTAACAGAATTACCTGCTTTTCCGCAACCGAAACATTTAAAAATTCCTTTTGCTGGACTTACTGTAAACGAGGGTGTTTTTTCATTATGAAAAGGACATAGCCCCAAATAGTTTGCACCCCGACGTTTAAGAGATACAAAGTCCTGTACAACACTTGTAATTTCGGCGGCATCCATAATTTTTTGAACGGTAATTTGGTCAATCATAATTAATTTATTTTTTCACTAAATTACAAACTATTTTTCAAAAAGGCAAGAATATTTTATAATTATGGCAAATAATTATTTAAAATAATATGTCCGGTATTTGCAATATTACTTTTATGTCCGGCTCTATCTTTAATATAAAATTTATATAATATTGTGTCATAGTCAAAAGGGAATGTTTCATTCAAATCTCTCACAATCATTTCACCCTGCAAAACGCCATTTTGATTAGTATTTTTAAATTTCGGCACAAAATATTCTAAGGCTACCTGCAAATCAATCAAAACTTCTGCTTGGTTTTCTATTCTATATTTTTGTAGAAAAATTGTGTTTTTTTTAGGGCTAGTTGTATCAAAGCCAATATCTCCATCTCCATCTATAAAATAAAAATGCAAACTGCCATTTAAAACACGATTTTGCAAAATATCCAAAGTGTCTTTAATTATAAAGTCTATAAATTCGATTTTTGGTTCCTTAGGATATGATTGTGGCTTGAAACAAGAATGGAATAAAAATGAAAATAAAAAGCTAACAAGACCTATATATGTTATTTTTCTTATTATATAAATTAAATTCTTCATTATTTACAAATTAACTTTGCAAAGTTACACAAATTTATAATAAGCCGTTGTTATAAAATAAAATTGGGGAAAACTAAATTAAATTTTCCCCAATAATTAAGTTTAATTATTTAATATCTACAATTTAAGCTTGTGCAGTTGGTCCACCAAAATTCATTGGAATAGGTGTACCGGATTTGTTACTGCCAAGTTTAATTTCTCCATTAAGTTTTTCAAATTTAGTAATATTTTCTTGCAAAGCACCAAGTAGCCTTTTTGCGTGTTCAGGAGTAAGAATTATTCTTGATTTCACTTTAGCTTTTGGCATTCCTGGCATAATTCTTACAAAGTCTAAAACAAACTCCGAGGACGAATGGGTTATTACAGCAAGATTAGAATAAGTACCTTGTCCAACTTCTTCGCTTAATTCGATATTAATTTGATTTTGTTTTTTTTCTTCCATATTTTCTATTATAATTTTGTTGTATCCAAATTTTCTTGTTCTATATCAAAATTTTGGTCTGCGTCTGAAAATCTTTCAGCTATGATTTTAGAAGTAACTCTAATATTTTGGAATTCTTTTTGACCTGTACCGCCAGGTATTTTATGACCAACAATTACGTTTTCTTTCAAGCCTTCTAATTCGTCAACTTTGGCGCGAATTGCAGCTTCGTTAAGAACTTTTGTTGTTTCTTGGAAAGAAGCGGCCGACATAAAGCTATTTGTTTGTAGAGCAGCTCTAGTAATTCCTTGTAATACTTGGCTAGAAGTAGCAGGTAGTGCATCTCTAACTTCAATTAGTTTCAAGTCTTTACGTTTTAGCATTGAGTTTTCATCTCTCAATCTACGATACGACACCATTTGTCCTTTAGAGAAGTTTGTAGAATCTCCTGGATCGACAACGATTTTCTTATCAAAAATTGAATCATTTTCTTCTCTAAACTCCCACTTATCAACTAACTGTCTTTCAAGGAATTGAGTATCGCCTGGTTCAACAACTTCTACTTTTCTCATCATTTGGCGAACAATTACCTCAAAATGTTTATCATTAATTTTCACACCTTGCAAACGGTAAACGTCTTGAATTTCGTTAACTAAATATTCTTGAACTTCTGTTGGTCCTTTAATTGCTAAAATATCGCTAGGAGTAATTGCACCATCAATAAGAGCCGTACCTGCTTTAACATAATCGTTAGGTTGAACTAAAATTTGTTTTGAAAGAGGTACTAAATACTTATTCACTTTACCTTCTTTAGTAGTGATTTCAATTTCTCTATTTCCTCTTTTAATTTTACCAAAGGATACTTCACCGTCAATTTCAGACACAACTGCAGGGTTGGATGGGTTTCTAGCTTCAAACAACTCGGTTACTCTAGGTAAACCACCTGTAATATCACCACCTTTACCAACTATACGAGGCATTTTTATTAAAATATCACCGGATTCAACTTTTGAGTTTTCAGCTATTTGCAGACGAGCACCTACAGGCAGGTTATATGTTGCTAAAACCTCTTTTTTATTATCGATAATTTTAGCAACCGGAATTTTAGTTTTATCTTTAGTTTCAATTATAATTTTTTCTGTTAATCCGGTTTGAATTATTAATTCATCTTTATAATTAATACCTTCTATAACGTCTTCAAAAATCAATTTACCGGAAACTTCACTAACAATAACGATATTATATAAATCCCAATCACAAATTTTATCACCTTTTTTAACGGTATCACCTTGTTTAAAATACAATTTAGAACCATAAGGCACAGGTTTATTAATTAAAGATATTTTTGTTTTTGCGTCTAAAATTTTCATTTCAGCCATACGTGTTACAACGATATCAACAATAGTGCCATCTTTTTCCTTATGTTCAACTGTTCTTAATTCATCAATTTCTAATATACCATCATATTTTGCACTAATTGAAGATTCGCCTGCAATTTTACCTGCCACCCCTCCCATGTGGAAAGTACGTAAAGTTAACTGAGTTCCTGGTTCTCCAATAGACTGAGCAGCAATAACACCAACGGCTTCACCTTTTTGAACCATTTTACGGGTTGCTAAATTTCGTCCATAACATTTAGCACAAACCCCTTTACGAGATTCGCAAGTTAATACTGAACGAATTTCAACTTTTTCGATTGGAGATTCATCAATAATTTTAGCTACTTTTTCTGTAATTTCTTCTCCTGCAGCTATTATCAACTCTTCGGTTTGAGGGTGATAAACGTCATGAACACTAGTACGACCTAAAATACGTTCATAAAGAGATTCTATAACTTCCTCGTCATTTTTCTTAAGTTCAACCGCCATTAGACCTCTCAATGTTCCACAATCTTCTTCAGTAATAATAACATCTTGGGCAACATCCACCAAACGCCTGGTTAGGTATCCCGCGTCAGCAGTTTTTAAAGCTGTATCTGCAAGACCTTTACGCGCACCATGAGTAGAAACAAAATATTCAAGAATAGACAAACCTTCTTTAAAGTTTGCTAAAATTGGATTTTCAATAATTTCGCTAGCTGCAAGTCCAGATTTTTGAGGTTTTGCCATCAGCCCCCTCATTCCACACAACTGACTAATTTGTTCTTTTGAGCCTCTAGCACCGGAATCAAGCATCATATAAACTGCATTAAAGCCCTGATCGTCAGTAGAAAGTTTTTTCATAACATCAATAGACAATCTTGCGTTTATATTAGTCCATACGTCAATTACTTGATTATAGCGTTCTGTATCTGTAATAAAACCATTTTCATAATTAAACATGATTTCATCAACCTCAGCATAACCTTCTTGAATTAATTCTTCTTTAGTTTCAGGAATAATAACATCATTTAAGTTAAAGGATAATCCACCCTTAAATGCGTGAGAATAACCCAAATCTTTAATATCATCTAAGAATTGTGAAGTAACGTCTGTACCAAATCTACCTACTAAATTTCCAATAATTTCTCTTAAGGATTTTTTTGTAAGGATTTCGTTAATATACCCATACTCTTTTGGTACAATTTGGTTAAATAAAATTCTACCTACAGTAGTTTCTATTGTTTTTGTAATTAATTCTCCATTTTCGTTTATATCTTCAATTCTAACTTTAATAATAGCATGAAGATGCAATTGTCCCTCATTATGAGCAATAATAACTTCTTCAGGAGAATAATAAGTATGTCCTTCACCTTTCACGCCTTTTCTACCTTTTGTTAAATAATATAGTCCTAAAACCATATCTTGAGAAGGTACTGTGATAGGCGCACCATTAGCAGGATTTAAAATATTATGAGAAGCTAACATTAAAATTTGAGCTTCTAAAATAGCAGCATTTCCAAGAGGTAAATGTACTGCCATTTGGTCACCGTCAAAGTCGGCGTTGAATGCTGTACAAACTAATGGATGCAACTGAATAGCCTTACCCTCTATAAGTTTAGGTTGGAAGGCTTGAATACCCAAACGGTGCAATGTAGGAGCACGGTTAAGTAAAACAGGATGTCCTTTCAAAACATTTTCAAGAATATCCCAAATAACAGGATCTTTTCTTTCAACTATTTTTTTTGCAGATTTAACAGTTTTTACAATTCCTCTTTCTGTTAGTTTACGAATAATAAAAGGTTTATATAATTCGGCTGCCATATCTTTTGGCAAACCGCATTCGTGCATTTTTAAGTCAGGACCAACCACAATTACAGAACGGGCAGAGAAATCCACACGTTTACCTAATAAGTTCTGACGGAAACGTCCTTGCTTTCCTTTTAAGCTATCACTAAGAGATTTTAGAGGTCTATTTGCATCTGTTTTTACAGCATTAGATTTTCTTGAATTATCAAAAAGTGAATCCACAGCTTCTTGTAACATACGTTTTTCGTTACGTAAAATTACTTCAGGAGCTTTAATCTCCATTAAGCGTTTCAGCCTATTGTTTCTGATAATTACCCTACGATATAAATCATTTAGGTCTGAAGTTGCAAAACGTCCACCATCAAGTGGCACTAAAGGTCTTAATTCTGGTGGTATAACAGGAATAACATTAATTATCATCCACTCTGGTCTATTTCTATCTTTTGAAAGCCTAAAAGCTTCAACAACGCTCAAACGTTTAAGTGCTTCTGATTTTCTTTGTTGCGAAGTTTCGTTACTTGCTTTATCTCTTAAAGAGTATGAAAGTTGGTCTAAATCAATTCTTTGAAGCAAGTCATAAATAGCTTCAGCACCCATTTTTGCGATAAATTTATTTGGATCTGTATCTTCTAAAAATTGATTTTCGCGTGGCAAGCTATCTAAAATATCAAGATATTCATCTTCGGTTAAAAAATCTAATTCTTGGACACCGTCAATAGCCTTAACGCCAGGTTGTACAACAATATAACGCTCGTAATAAACTACAGAATCGAGTTTTTTTCCGGGAAGGCCAAGCAAGTATCCAATTTTATTAGGTAAAGTTTTAAAATACCAAATATGAGCAATAGGAACTTCAAGCTTAATATGTCCCATTCTTTCACGTCTAACTTTCTTTTCTGTAACTTCAACTCCACATCTATCGCAAACAATTCCTTTGTATCTAATTCTTTTATATTTACCGCAATGACATTCGTAATCTTTTACAGGTCCAAATATTCTTTCGCAAAATAAACCATCTCTTTCGGGTTTATAAGTACGATAGTTTATGGTTTCTGGTTTAGTTACTTCCCCATTAGACATCTCTTGAATTTCTTCTGAAGACGATAGACTAATAGTAATTTTTGAAAATTGCGTTTTTACTTTTTTATCTTTTCTAAAAGCCATATTTATCAGCTATTAATTTATTTTTTTACTCAAGATCTACTCTCAAACATAATCCTCTTAATTCATGCAACAACACGTTAAGAGACTCTGGAATGCCAGGTTCAGGCATTTGTTCGCCTTTAACTATTGCTTCATAAGTTCTAGCACGACCTATCACATCATCAGATTTAACGGTTAGGATTTCTTGAAGTATATTAGCGGCACCAAAGGCCTCTAAAGCCCACACCTCCATTTCTCCAAAACGTTGTCCTCCAAATTGAGCTTTACCACCAAGTGGTTGTTGCGTAATTAAAGAATAAGGACCTATAGAACGAGCGTGCATTTTATCTTCTACCATATGGCCTAATTTTAACATATAAATTACGCCAACAGTTGCTGGTTGATCAAACCTCTCTCCTGTTCCACCATCATAAAGATATGTGCTTCCATACTCTGGTAAACCAGCTTTTTGGGTATATTCATTGATTTGTTCTATACTTGCACCATCAAAAATAGGAGTTGAAAACTTACAACCCAAAACGCTACCTGCCCAACCTAAAACTGTTTCATAAATTTGTCCTAAGTTCATACGCGAAGGTACGCCTAAAGGATTTAATACAATATCAACAGGTGTGCCGTCTTCTAAGAAAGGCATATCTTCTTGACGAACAATTTTTGCCAAAATACCTTTATTACCATGACGACCGGCAAATTTATCCCCAACTTTAATAGTTCTTTTACTTGCAATATAAACTTTTGCTAATTGAATAATTCCTGCTGGTAATTCATCACCTATAGTAATTTCTAATTTTTTACGACGATTTTCTCCATCAATTTTCTTTTGTTCAACCATATAATTAAACAAAAGTTTAGAAATTGTTTCATTCCTATTTTTATCTGTTGTCCATCTGTTAGGGCTTACATTTATAAAATCTAAATCTACTAATAGTTTTTGTGTAAACTTTGTGCCCTTAGGGATTAAATCGTTATTAAAGTTATCTTTAACACCTTGAGATGTTTTTCCATTAACAAGAGCAAAAAGTTTTTCTATCAATAAGCTTTTTAGATTTGCAGAAGCTTCGGCATGCTTCTCATCAAGATTATCAATTAAAATTTTATCTTGATTTTTAAGCTTACGGTCTTTAATTGTTTTGGAGAATAACTTTTTATCTATCACAACACCATTAGTTGAGGGCGAGGCTTTTAATGAAGCGTCTTTAACATCACCTGCTTTTTCACCAAAAATAGCTCTCAAAAGTTTTTCTTCCGGAGAAGGATCAGATTCGCCTTTTGGTGTAATTTTACCTATTAGTATATCTCCAGGTTTTACATAAGCCCCTATTCTGATTATTCCATTCTCATCTAAATCTTTAGTTGCAGTTTCACTTACATTAGGAATATCAGAAGTCAATTCTTCCATTCCGCGTTTTGTTTCGCGTACTTCTAACTGATAATCAGCAATATGAATGGATGTAAAAATATCTTCTTTAACAATATTTTCATTTAATACGATAGCGTCTTCAAAGTTATATCCCTTCCAAGGCATAAAAGCAACTTTAAGATTACGCCCCAAAGCCAACTCACCTTTTTCAGTACCATAGCCTTCGGTTAGTAAATCACCTTTTTTAATTATATCGCCTTTTTTTACAAGAGGTTTTAAGTTTACACAAGTATTTTGGTTTGTTTTATGAAACTTTGTGATGTTATAAGTAACTCTACTTTCTGTAAAGCTAATAAACTCTTCGTTTTCAGATCTATCATAATTAACAACAATTTTTTCTGCGTCCACATATTCAACCACACCGTTATTTTCAGCAGTAATTAAAATTCGTGAATCGCGAGCTACCATTTCTTCTATACCTGTTCCTACAATAGGAGCTTCAGCTCTTAAAAGAGGCACAGCTTGACGCATCATGTTAGATCCCATTAAAGCACGGTTAGCATCATCATGCTCTAAAAATGGAATTAAAGAAGCTGCTATAGATGCAATTTGGTTTGGAGCAACGTCCATTAGCTCAATTTGCTGAGGTTCGCTCAAAATAAAATCACCTTCGTCTCTTGATTTTACTCTTGATGAAACAAATGTTCCGGCATCATCAATCTGAGCATTAGCTTGTGCAATTACAGTATTTTCTTCTTCTGCACTTAAATAAACTATATCATCAAAATATACTTTACTATCCACAACTTTACGATAAGGAGTTTCAATAAATCCAAGTTTATTTATTTTTGCATAAACACATAAAGAAGAAATCAAACCAATATTAGGACCTTCTGGAGTTTCAATAGGACACAAACGCCCGTAATGAGTATAGTGAACGTCACGAACTTCAAAACCTGCTCTTTCTCGTGACAGCCCACCAGGGCCTAAAGCTGAAAGTCTTCTTTTGTGAGTAATTTCAGCTAATGGATTGATTTGATCCATAAATTGAGACAATTGGTTTGTCCCAAAAAACGAATTTATTACAGATGATAAAGTTTTTGAGTTAATAAGATCAATAGGATGAAAAATCTCATTATCTCTAACATTCATTCTTTCGCGAATTGTACGAGACATACGAGCCAACCCAATGCCAAATTGATTAGCCAATTGTTCACCAACAGTTCTAACCCTACGATTGCTCAAATGGTCAATGTCATCAACATCTGCTTTAGAATTTACTAATTCTATTAAATATTTTATTATTTCAATTATATCTTCTTTAGTAAGAATTTTTATTTCGTCTGAAATATCTAAGTTTAGTTTTCTATTCATTCTAAACCTACCAACATCACCTAAATCATAACGTTTATCAGAAAAGAACAACTTATCTATAACATCACGTGCAGTAGCCTCATCTGGCGGTTCGCTACTACGTAATTGACGATAAATACTTACAACAGCTTCTTTTTCCGAATTACATGAATCTTTTTGTAAAGTGTTGTAAATTATTGCATAATCAGAAACTTTTTGATTTTCTTTATGTAAAAGAATAGTTTTAGTTCCAGATTCTAAAATTAATTCTATATGTTGAGTTTCTATAATTATTTCTCTATCAATAATAACTTCGTTACGCTCTATAGATACAACTTCAGCAGTATCTTCGTCAACAAAGTCTTCTATCCATGTTTTTAAAACTCTAGCTGCTAATCTTCTACCTACTACTCTTTTCAAGGCAGTTTTAGAAACTTTAATTTCGTCAGCCAAATCAAAAATTTCTAAAATATCTTTATCGCTTTCAAAACCTATAGCTCTTAATAAAGTAGTAACAGGTAATTTCTTTTTTCTATCAATATATGCATACATCACACTATTGATATCAGTTGCAAACTCAATCCAAGAACCTTTAAAAGGAATGATACGGGCTGAATATAATTTAGTTCCATTAGCATGAATAGATTGGCTAAAGAAAACGCCAGGAGATCTATGCAATTGAGAAACTATTACTCTTTCAGCTCCATTTATCACAAAAGTTCCACTAGGAGTCATGTATGGAACTGTGCCTAACCAAACATCTTGAACTGAAGTTTCAAAATCCTCATGTTCAGTGTCAGTGCAATACAATTTTAGTTTTGCTTTCAAAGGCACACTATAAGTTAATCCACGTTCAACACATTCTTTAATACTGTACCGTGGTGCATCCAAAGTATAATCTAAAAATTCTAATACAAAGTTATTTCTAGTGTCATTAATAGGAAAATTATCTAAAAACACTTTGTACAAACCTTCAGATTTTCTTTGTTCTGCTGTAGAGTCTAACTGAAAAAACTCTTCAAATGATTTTATTTGTATTTCTAAAAAATCAGGATATTCCATCTGATTTTTTGTTATCGAAAAATTTATTCTTTGTTTTGTATTACCAACCATTTTACAATTATTAATTAAGAACCTAAACAATAACAACAAAAGGCTTAAAACCCAAAATGGGTTTTAAACCTATAATTTTATACAACACAAAGTTGTTTATTTAAGTTCGACTTCTGCACCTGCTTCTTCTAATTGAGCTTTAAGTGCATTTGCCTCGTCCTTTGGAACTCCTTCTTTAATTGCTTTTGGAGCTTCGTCAACAAGGGCTTTAGCTTCTTTAAGACCTAGTCCTGTTAATTCTTTTACTAACTTAACTATTTGTAATTTTTGAGCCCCTGCGCTTTTTAATATAACGTCGAACTCTGTTTTTTCTGCTTCTACTGCTTCGCCAGCACCTGCTACTGGTCCGGCTACTGCAACTGCTGCAGCTGCTGGCTCAATGCCATATTCTTCTTTTAGGATATTTGCTAACTCGTTAACATCCTTAACAGTAAGGTTAACTAATTCTTCTGCTAACTTCTTAAGATCTGCCATTTTAATTTGTTTTTAATTTGTTTTTAAACTAAATTTCTAATTCTCTTTCTGATAAGGTTTTTACTAAACCTCCTAATAAATTTTTACCTGATTCAAGTTGTCCAAGAACTGTTTTTATTGGTGATTGTAATAATAAAATAATATCGCCAATAAGTTCATCTTTTGATTTAAGACTTGCCAAAGCATTTAATTGGTCAGACCCAATATAAAATGACTCTTCAGCATAAGCACCTTTAAAAAGAGGTTTGTCGTTCTTTTTATTCAATTCTTGAATTAATTTTCCTGGAACATTAGCAACGTTAGTAAACATTACTGTAGTGTTTTCTTTTAAAACACTAAAAAGTTCCTGAAAATCACGCCCACTTCTTTCTAAGGCTTGCTTAAAAAAAGTATTTTTAACAACAATCAGTTCAATGTCTTTCTCGAAACATTTTTTTCTTAACTCGTAAGTTTGCGCCGCATCTAGCCCCGAAATATCTGTTAAATAAAAGTGGCTATACTCGTTTATTGTCGCTTTCAAATTTTCGATAAGTGCATTTTTATCTTCTCGTTTCATAACCGGCAACTTGTTAATTACTAATTAATTGATTTTGGATCGATTTCAATACCGGGACTCATTGTACTAGACAAATAAATACTTCTTACGTAAGTACCTTTTGCTGCCGTTGGTTTAAGTTTTATTATTGTCTGAAGAATTTCAGTTGCGTTATCAACTATTTTTTCAGAACTAAACGAAACTTTACCAATGCCGGCATGAATAATACCGTATTTGTCCACTTTAAAGTCAATCTTTCCTTTTTTAACGTCCTCGACTGCTTTGCCGATCTCCATAGTTACTGTACCTGCTTTAGGATTTGGCATTAAACCTCTAGGACCTAGTATTCTACCAAGTCGTCCTAATTTAGCCATAACCTGAGGCATAGTAATTATAATATCAATATCTGTCCACCCGCCCGAAAGTTTTTCAATATAATCATCTAATCCAACATAATCAGCGCCAGCATCTTTAGCTTCTTGCTCTTTATCTGGAGTACACAAAACCAAAACTCTAACTTCCTTTCCTGTTCCGTGAGGCAAAGTTGTAATACCTCTAACCATTTGATTTGCTTTACGCGGATCAACACCTAAGCGGACATCAATATCTACAGAAGCATCAAATTTTGTAAAAGTAAAATCTTTCACAAGTTTTGCAGCTTCTTGAAGATCGTACTTCTTGCCTTTTTCAAGCTTAGCTAAAGCGTTTTTTCTATTTTTGCTAATTTTTGTCATTTCAAAAAGTACTTTAATTATTTTTAATTGGTGATTTTCCTTTTACAGAAATTCCCATACTTCTAGCTGTGCCTGCAACCATACTCATAGCCGAATCTAGTGTGAAAGCATTTAAGTCAACCATCTTAGCCTCTGCAATAGCTTTAACTTGCTCCCAAGTTACTGAACCAACTTTATTTCTATTGGGTTCTGCCGAGCCTTTATTAACTTTTGATTGCTCTAACAACTGAATCGCAACCGGTGGGGTTTTTACAATAAAATCAAAAGATTTATCACCATAATATGTGATAATTACCGGTAAAACTTTACCTGCTTGATCTTGGGTCCTACCATTAAATTGTTTGCAGAACTCCATGATATTTAAACCTTTTGACCCTAATGCGGGACCCAAAGGTGGAGATGGATTAGCGGCACCGCCTTTTACTTGTAGTTTTATAAAACCACTAATTTGTTTTGCCATAAACTTTACTTTCTAAATAAAAGATTACTCTTTTTCTACTTGTACAAATCGAAGCTCTAGTGGAGTTTTTCGACCAAAAATTTTGACCATAACTTTCAGCTTTTTCTTCTCATCATACACTTCTTCTATCACACCACTAAAACCACTAAATGGACCATCAATAACTTTTACGGGTTCTCCAACATAAAAAAGCATACTTACTTCTTCATCACTCTCAGCAAGCTCGTCAACTTTACCAAGTATTCTAGCTATCTCATCATTTCGTAAAGGTATTGCATGACCATCTTTGGTTTTTAGAAAACCTATTACTCCGCTTACATTTTTTATAATGTGCTCTACTTCACCGTCTAAAGCAGCATGTAATAAAATATAACCAGGGAAAAAACTCCTTTCCTTAGTAACATGTTTTCCATTTCTGACCTGATAAACTTTTTCTATCGGTATAAGAACCTGAGAAACTTGGTCTTGAAGTTCAAGCCTAGCAATCTCTGCCTCAAGGTATTCTTTTACCTTTTTCTCTTTTCCGCTAAGAGCCCTAACAACATACCATTTTTTAACTATCTCTGACATATCCGATAAAATTTAGGTTTAATAAAATATGCTATATATTACTTCAAGTAGATTTTTAAAGGTATAATCCATCAAGAAGACAACCATAGCAAATATTAAGGAAGCAACCATTACCACAACTGCACTACTCTGAAGTTCTGACCATTTAGGCCAAGTAACTTTATGAACTAGTTCATTGTAGGTATCTTTGAAATATTCTTTAATTTTTCTCATTTCAATATCTCGTTTGCACGGGAGGAGCGACTCGAACGCCCGACACCTAGTTTTGGAGACTAGTGCTCTGCCAACTGAGCTACACCCGTAGAAAAATGAAGCAAGGAATACCCTCGCTTCATATTCTTTATTTCCAATTATTCAATAATTTCTGTAATTTGACCAGCTCCAACAGTTCTACCACCTTCACGGATAGCAAAACGAAGACCAACGTTACAAGCTACTGGGTAAATCAATTCAACTTCAATTGAAACATTATCACCAGGCATAACCATTTGAACGCCTTCTGGCAAGTGAATTTCACCAGTGATATCCAAAGTTCTCAAAAAGAATTGAGGACGATATTTGTCGTGGAATGGAGTATGACGACCACCTTCTTCTTTTTTCAAAATATAAACCTCAGCCTTAAATCTTGTGTGAGGTTTAATTGTTCCAGGTTGTGCAATTACTTGACCTCTTTTGACTTCATCCTTATCAACACCACGAAGTAACAAACCAACATTATCACCAGCTTCGCCTCTATCCAATATTTTACGGAACATCTCAACTCCTGTAACAACAGTTTTGCGGGCTTCTTCACCTAAACCAATTATATGAACCTCATTACCTGTATTAATAACTCCGGTTTCGATACGACCAGTAGCAACTGTTCCACGACCTGTAATAGAGAATACGTCTTCAACAGGCATTAAGAATGGTTTTTCATTATCACGTGGAGGAATTGGAATCCAAGTATCAACTGCATCCATTAATTCCATTACTTTATCTTCCCATTCAGGTTCGCCGTTTAATGCTCCTAAGGCAGAACCTCTAATAACAGGACAATCATCACCTTCAAAACCGTAGAAATTCAACAAATCACGAACTTCCATTTCAACTAATTCCAATAGTTCTTCATCGTCAACTAAGTCAACTTTATTTAAGAAAACAACTATTCTTGGAACGTTTACCTGACGTGCTAAAAGTATGTGTTCGCGTGTTTGAGGCATAGGACCATCAGTTGAAGCAACAACAATAATAGCACCGTCCATTTGTGCAGCACCTGTTACCATGTTTTTTACGTAGTCAGCGTGACCAGGACAGTCAACGTGCGCATAGTGTCGTGCAGCAGTTTGGTACTCAACATGTGAAGTATTAATAGTAATACCTCTTTCTTTTTCTTCTGGAGCATTGTCAATAGAATCAAAGCTCATTACAGCCGACAAACCTCTTTTTCCTAAAACTGTTGTAATAGCAGCAGTTAAAGTGGTTTTACCATGGTCAACGTGACCAATAGTACCAATATTTACGTGCGGTTTCGACCTATCAAATTTTTCTTTAGCCATGGCTTAAAACATTAAATATTAATAATTAAACTTATTTTAATTTATAAATTACAAAAAATTGAGCCAATGATGGGAATTGAACCCATGACCTCTTCCTTACCAAGGAAGTGCTCTACCCCTGAGCTACATTGGCACCTTCGAGCGGGAAACGAGACTCGAACTCGCGACCCTCAGCTTGGAAGGCTGATGCTCTACCAACTGAGCTATTCCCGCAACCTAAGTGTAGTGGGGGGAGAAGGATTCGAACCTCCGAAGTCGTACGACAACAGATTTACAGTCTGCCCCAGTTGGCCACTTTGGTATCCCCCCAAGAAATCTTGGAGCCGATGAACGGACTCGAACCGCCGACCGGCTGATTACAAATCAGCTGCTCTACCAACTGAGCTACATCGGCCAAAATATAAATAATTCATACATTTAAAAGAACATCCTTTTTACTCACAAAAAAGGTTTGCAAATGTATGAATTATTTATTTCATTCCAAAACTTTTTAAAACTTTTTTTTAAAATTTTTAATTATCTTAATTTTTCTCTGTATTTTTTTAATTGACGACGTAGGGCAGCCGTTGCTAAATCAACAGATTCTTCAAAAGTGTTACGCTGACGTTTTGCAAAAACATCATTAGCATATGGCACATTAATTTTAATTTCAGCTACTTTATTGTCCTTAGTATCTGAATTTTCTATGCGTAAAATCACCTCAGCATCGATAATTTTGTCAGCAACCTGACTTAATTTGCCAACTTTATTCTCAATATAAGCAATTAATTTTTTATCCGCATCAAAACGAACAGATTGAATTTTAATTTCCATATTATACTCCTTTCTTTTATTGTGCCCTAGGATGGGCTTGTTTATAAATAGTTTTTATTTTTGAAAATGTATTATGTGTATAAACTTGTGTGGCTACCAAACTTGTATGTCCTAATAATTCTTTAATAGAATTCAAATCAGCTCCATTATTAAGCATATGCGTAGCAAAACTATGACGCAATACATGTGGAGAACGCTTATCCAAGCGACTGACCAAACCTAAATAATATTGAATTTTTCTATAAACAAAATTTGGATACATTTTATTGCCTTTATCCGTAACTAATAAAAAATCATTTGCTTCACATGAAAATCCAAAATCGCTTTTTTTAGAAACATAATTATTAAACATATTATTAATATAGGTATTAAAAGGCACAATTCTTTCTTTATTCCCTTTTCCTAATATTTTAACATTTGCTCTAAAAACATCAATATCTTTATGCTTTAAATTTATTAATTCTGAAAGTCGCATACCAGTATTATAAAAAAGCTCAATCATAAACCTGTCGCGTAAACCAAAAAAATCATCAGTAAAAAAAGAATTATTATCCAAATCATTCATTTGATTTTCTTGAACAAACTCCGGCAATCTTTTTGCTCGCTTAGGCAAAACTATTTTTAGCATAGGATTTTTTGTAATATATCCTAATTTCATTAAATATTTTACATAAGATTTCAAACTTGAAACTTTTCTGTTAATGCTAGTAGAAGATAAACCTTTCTCCGACAAACTTGCTATCCAAGCTCTTATTTTTTTATATTCAGGAATTAAAGTTTCATCATTAGATTTTAATAAAATAAAATTACGAAACTGCACTAAATCAGTCTCGTAAGAATTTATTGTATTTTCAGAAAATCGTTTCTCGAAACGAATATATTTAATAAAATTATTAATATTCATATTAAATTAATCAATCACTTCCTAGCTTCGTCAATTAATTAATACGAAAGTTTTAATAAAAAGTTACATTAAATTAAAAAAAATTAACTATTTTCTTGCATAGTCAATAAATGCTGAACATAACGCGCATGAATCATCTGCTGACGCTTAGTTACAGAAGGCTTTGCAAAAGATTGACGTCTTCTTAATTCTTTTACAACTCCAGTTTTTTCAAATTTTCTTTTAAAACGCTTTAAGGCTCTATCAATATTTTCGCCATCTTTTACTGGTACAATAATCATTATTATTATTTTTATTATTTATATTAAAATTTATTTTTAATTTTGGACTGCAAAAATATAAAATTTATATTATCTAACAAAATTTTTAAATAATATTTTTCTCAAGTTTTGCAATATCGTTTTTTACAACAGAATTCACTAAATTTGCCTATTCATATCCTTAGAAATATTATTTTTGCATAAAATTATAACAAATGACTTTAATAAAATCAATTTCCGGAATTAGAGGCACTATAGGAGGTGTTGCTAACGAAAACTTAACTCCTAGCGACATTGTAAAATATATAACTGCCTATTCTTTATGGCAAAAAGAAACAAACAAAAAAGCCAAAACAATAGTTGTTGGTCGAGACGCTCGTCCTTCAGGAAAAATAATTGAAAATATTGTAGTTGCTGTTTTCAATTCCTTGGGCTTTGATGTAATAAATATTGGTTTAGCAACGACTCCGACCACAGAATTTGCGGTAATAAACGAAAAAGCGGATGGAGGAATAATTATAACTGCTAGTCATAATCCTAATAATTGGAACGCCCTAAAACTTTTAAATAATAAGGGCGAGTTTTTAAATGCTGATGAAGGGAAAAGAATTTTAGAACTTGCCGAAACATCAAAGGCTGAGTTTGCAGAAGTTGGCAAACTAGGCAATACAACAAAACTTAGAAATTATGAAAACCTGCATATTGATTCTATTTTAAAACTAAAATTAGTAAACAAAGAATTAATTAAAGCCTCAAATTTCACAGTTGCCATAGATTGCGTAAATTCTGTTGGTGGTTTCGCAATTCCAAAACTACTTAAAAGTTTAGGAATTAAAAACATTATTGAACTTTATTGCACACCAAACGGTCAATTTCCTCATAATCCAGAACCTCTACCCGAAAATTTAACAGAAATAAGCAAACTAATTAAAGAAAAAAAAGCTGATATAGGTTTTGTTGTTGACCCAGATGTTGATAGACTTGCTATAGTTTGCGAAGATGGAACTATGTTTGGTGAAGAATATACTTTAGTAGCTGTTGCAGACTATGTTTTATCAAAAACTCCTGGCAATACTGTGTCAAATCTTTCATCAACCAGAGCTTTGAGAGATGTTTCTGAAAAATACGGAGTTGAATACAATTCTGCTGCTGTAGGCGAAGTAAATGTTGTAGCAAAAATGAAAGAAACAAATGCTGTAATTGGTGGCGAAGGGAATGGTGGTGTAATCTATCCAGAATCTCACTACGGAAGAGATGCCTTGGTAGGAATTGCTTTGTTTTTAAGTTTCTTAGCTGAAAAACAACTTAAAGTTTCTGAATTAAAAAAAACATACCCAAATTATTTTATTTCAAAAAATAAAATTGAACTTACAAAAGACATTAATTTAAATAATATTTTTGAAAAACTTCTAGAAAAATACAAAAACAACCCTCATCACACAATAGATGGCTTAAAAATCGAATTTCCAGAAACCAAAGAATGGGTGCATTTACGCTCATCAAATACAGAACCTATTATTAGAATTTATTGCGAAAGTTTAAACCAAAAAAATGCTGAAGCTTTAGCAAAAAAATTTATCGAAGAAATAAAAAATTTAATGTAAACTATACAAAACAAATTGATATAAACACAAATACAGATTTGTTATTTTTATTTTGTAATTTTACATCATGATTTCTAAAGATGATTTAGATATTAAAATCAAGGCTTTACCACAAAACCCTGGAGTTTATAAATATTTTGATAAACAGGGGAATATTATTTATGTAGGTAAAGCCAAAAATTTAAAAAAAAGAGTTTCTTCTTATTTTGTAAAAAATCATCAATCATACAAAACCAATGTTCTAGTAAAAAGAATTAAAAACATTGAATATATAGTTACTGAAACCGAAAATGACGCATTACTTTTAGAAAATATTTTAATTAAATCATTACAACCACGCTATAACGTAATGTTAAAGGATGACAAAACTTATCCGTGGATTTGTATTAAAAAAGAAAGTTTTCCACGTGTGTTTTATACCCGTCAAAAAATAAAAGATGGTAGCGAGTATTTTGGCCCTTTTACTTCGGTTTACACAATAAAAACCCTATTAAATTTAATACGTCAATTATATCCAATTCGCACTTGTAACTTAAATTTAAGCCAAGAAAATATAAAAAATAAAAAATTTAAAGTTTGTTTAGAATATCATTTAGGAAATTGCTTAGCGCCCTGCATAGGAGCTATTGACGAAGAAACATATTTACAGTGGATTGCTGATATTAGAAAAATTTTAAAAGGTGATTTACAACAAATCCAATCTTTTTTCACAAAGCAAATGAAAAACCATGCAGCTAATCTTGAGTTTGAAAAAGCAGCAGAAATAAAATCAAAACTAGGTATTATTGAAAATTACAAAAGTAAATCTAGCATTGTAAATACAAATATTTCAGATACCGAGGCCTTTGGCTTTGCAAAAGATATTAATTCAGCTTATGTATCTTATATTAGAATACAATCAGGAACTGTAATTGCAGCTCATTCAGTAGAAATACGAAAAAAAATTGACGAATCTGACGAAGATATGATTTTATTTGCTCTATTAGAACTTAGAGACAGTTTAAACTCAGATGCAAAAACTACTTTACTGCCTTTTAAAATTGATTTTGAAGTTGAAAACACTAAAATAGAAGTCCCTAAGCGTGGCGATAAATATAGTATAATTGAGCTTGCCAATAGAAACGCAAAGTTTTTTATGCTTGAGAAACACAAACAAATAGAAAATAAAAATCCGGAAAAACATATACAAAGAAAACTAGAAACTTTACAGAAAGATTTGAATTTACCCGAATTGCCACGCCATATAGAATGCTTTGATAACTCAAACATACAAGGTGAAAACCCTGTTGCTGCTTGTGTAGTTTTTAAAAATGCACGTCCCTCAAAAACCGATTACCGACACTATAATATAAAAACTGTTGAAGGATCTGATGATTATGCGTCTATGAGCGAAATTGTGTATCGTCGTTATAAAAGATTGCTTGAAGAAAAAAAAGAACTGCCTCAACTAATTATTATTGATGGTGGAAAAGGTCAACTAAGTTCAGCTGTAAAAAGTTTAAAAAATCTAAATTTAGAAAATATTAGTATTATAAGTATAGCAGAAAAACTTGAAGAAATTTATTTTCCAAATGATTCTATCCCACTTTATCTTGATAAAAGCTCCGAATCTTTAAAATTAATTCAATTCGCTAGAGACGAAGCTCATAGGTTTGGACTCAATTTTCATAGAAATAAAAGATCTGCTAGTTTTACAGTATCAGAACTTGAAAATATTAATGGGATTGGGGATAAAACAATAGATTTATTATTAACAAAATATAAAAGCGTGAACCAAATTAAAAAAGCTAAAACCGAAGATTTAGAAAAATTAATTGGCATATATAAAGCAAAACTTTTAATTGATTATTTTAAAATTAAACAAAATTCAAATGAATAAGATAAAATATTTTTTTCACCTTTTAAGCTATTTGCAATATCCACTATTGATTGTAGGATTGTTTTTTATTGTAAAACCCTTCTTTAAAGGATTTGATTACTTGTCTTCAAATTCTGAATATGTATTTCAGAATTATAATTATGCATTAATTTTTTTAGGATTAACACTAGGCTTTGCTTCTCTTCAAGATTCAACAAAAACTACTCTTAAATACGAGAAAAATATTTGGCGAAATCCAAAAAAAGCAAAACGAATCATGATTTTCACAATTGCTACAATGATTATTTTTCTTTTTGCAGGCGTGTTTGGATTTATAATGAAAGACAGTTTTGTCAAGGATTTTGCTTATGGTTCTATTGTTTTGGCAGTTGGGCTTCTTGGATATTTAAAATTACAAATGGAAATGTATGAAAATCATAAACCATAAAAAAAAGTGTTTGCTTAAATTAGGAATAGTAATTAAATTTGCAATCATATAAAATATCCAAACCCAAGTTTTAGAAAGCATAATTTATTATTGATTATTTTAAAAATGAAAAGACTAACTAATATTTTTTTGATTATTGTATTAATAAGTTTTTCGTTTGAAGTTATTGCTTCACATAAAATTTATATTTTACACGGATATGCAAGCAGCAAATCAATAATGAATAGAATAAAAAAAGATTTAAAAAAATCTGGTTTTTTAGTAGAAAACTATGACTATCCTGCTCTTTATGTTGACTTGGACAGTTTAGGTAAAAAATTATACTTAGATGTTTTAGAAGATAATTATGACTCTGTTTCCTTTGTAACTCATTCTATGGGTGGATTAGTTGTGAGGAATATGGTAAAATATTCTGCTGCAGACCTGAATTTTCCAAAAATTTATAGAATTGTAATGATAGCACCACCAAACCGTGGAGCAGATATTGCTGATTTTTTCAAAAATACTAAACTAATAAAAAAAATGTTGGGACCAAATGTTGAAAAAATGACAACTGACTCAACTTCCTATGCTAATCAATTACCAATTCCGATAAATACAGAACTTGGAATAATTGTTGGAGAATCAAAATATAAGGCCGGTTATAATTGGTTTATTGGTAGAAAAAATGACGGACTTTTAATTCCTGAAAGAGTGTTTTTAGGAAATGAAAAAGATGTAGCTATTTGTAATTATAGCCATTTAGGAGTTGTAAAAAACAAAAAACCTAGAAAATTAGTTTTAGAATTTCTAAAACACGGAAATTTTAAATCAAAGTAAGAAAACAAGATTCTTACTTATCCATAAATTTTTCCAAATTAATAATAAATCTTTCGTGTTTTCCACTTCCTATCTCAGCTTCTTCGTCAAAAGCTTTTACAGAAAAAACCAATCTGCGTCTGTCAATTTCAATTAATTCTGACTTACAAAATACTTTTTTGCCAACAGGAGTTGCTTTTGTATGTACAATATCAACCTTAGTTCCGACTGTTCCAAAACCTTGTGGCAAAAATTCCATAACTGACTTATAACATGTATTTTCCATTAAAGCAATCATTGCTGGCGTAGCGAAAACTTCCACTAAACCACTTCCATATTTTGCAGCAGTATCTTCAAAACTTACAATTTGCTCTTGATAGCCTTGTATTCCGATTTTTAAATTAAATTCCATATAAAATATTTAGTTTTACAAAAATAAAAAAAATAACAAGGAAAAATTAAGCAAACTCATTAATCAGATTAATCAAACTCGGATAAGAATTTTCTGTAAACTTAGTTTGTAACAGATCAAACTTTGACCATGCAATATTTGTAATTCCTTCCTCTATTTGTGGTTTTAATTCGTAATTTTCTTTAAAAAACATTTCGAACCACTGCGTTTCTTTGAGTGCAAACTTTCCTTTATAATGATAAATATGATAGCTGTTTGGCAATTTAGATTTAATAAGCAAATCTTTTTCTAAAATTCCACATTCTTCTGAAACTTCGCGAATAGCAGCTTGCTGAACTGTTTCATTATTTTCAACTTTTCCTTTTGGAAAATCCAAATATCCCAACCTTTGCAAATATAGTATTTCATTATTTTTATTTTTAACTATACCACCGGCAGCAAGGATAAAAACAAAAAATTCTTTTAAATACTCCATGATTATTTCGGGTTTTTCGCAATATATATTAATATTCTCAGAATTTTCAGAGTCTAAAAACTTAAAAATTTGATTTTTAATTTCAAATTTATTTTCAAATTTTACTTTTATTGTATAAATGTTATGAAACTCTTTTTCAGAAAGAATTAGAATCTTATTTTTGTAATAAATTTTAAACATAATTTTATGAATCAACTTGAAAGGCAAATTGCCGAGAAACTTTTACAAATTAAAGCAATAAAATTACAACCTGCAAATCATTTTACTTGGGCTTCGGGTTGGTTTTCGCCTATTTATTGCGACAATAGAAAAACTCTTTCTTTTCCGGAATTTAGAACTTTTATAAAAGAAGCTTTTGTAAAAATAATTAAGGAAAAATTTGAAGATTTTGATGTAATAGCCGGTGTTGCAACGGGAGCAATTGCTCAAGGCGTTTTAGTGGCAGATGCCATGAATAAGCCTTTTGTTTATGTTCGTCCACAAGCAAAAGAGCACGGAATGGGAAATAAAATTGAAGGACATCTCGACCAAAACAAAAAAGTTTTAATAATTGAAGATTTAATTTCAACAGGTGGAAGCAGTTTGAGTGCAGTAAAGGCAATTCGTGAAGCAAATTGCGAAGTTGTGGGAATGGCTGCTATTTTTACTTACAATTTTCAAAAAGCCATAGATAATTTTGCGAATGAAAACGTAAAATTAATTACTTTAAGTAATTATGATATTTTGATTGAAACAGCTATTAGAATGGGTTATGTCTCAAATACTGATTTGAATTTATTAAAAGAGTGGAGACTTGACCCAGCAAATTGGAAAAAATAATAAAACAAAAAAAATGGAAGTTATTAGTAAAACAGGAAAAATAAATAATTCTGATGAAAGAATTTTTAATTTTTTTTCAGATTTTAGAAATATTTCAAAACTAATTCCGCCCGAAGTTGAAAACTGGCAAGCAGAACAAGATTGGTGTTCTTTTACTACCAAAGGACAAAACATAAAATTAATTATTATTGATAAAGAAGAGTTTAAAACCATTAAAATTTCTGGAGATGATAATTCGCCCTATAATTTTAATTTGTGGATACAATTAAAACAAATTACAGCATATGAAACCGCTGTAAGACTTGTTGTACGAGCTGACTTAAATATGATTATGCGAAAAGCCGTAAAAAAACCTTTACAAAAAGGTTTAGACCAAATGATTGATTATATGAAAATGTTACCATACTAAAAGTAAAAAAATAGCTCCGAAAATTGGAGCTATTTTTTTAATATATTTAGGTATTATAGTTTATCTACTAACTTGAAGTCTGCGATTTATTACTTGACCATCTTCTAGGCTAATCATTATAATATACATTCCAGGCATTAAATCTTGGATATTCAAAGTATAATCACCAATTGTATCAACATTTGTTTTAATACTAATTTTTCCAAGTAAATCCACAATTTGCACATCTTTCATAAATGAAGAATAAGTACTTTCAATTGTAATTTGCTCTCTTGCAGGATTAGGATATATATTTATTTCTCCTTGATTAGCAAAGTTGTCTGAAATTGCGTTTTGACAATCAATACTAAGCTCTATTGTTGTTTCTCCTTGACCATCTCTTAAGTCAGCAATTAAATAATAAGTTTGACCAGAAGTTAAATCTATAGAATATTTACTAGTAGTTGATTCTGCATTCCAATAATATGGATCTTCTAGCAAATTTTCAGAATTTGGATCACAATCAGACATTAAGAAAAAGTCTGCATTATTATCTCCTTGATATAAATTAAATTCGTAGGTTTCGCTAGAGTTAGGAATAAATTTGAATACTTTTTCGCTACCTGTGTAATTAATTTCTACCTCATTGTAATTTGTCCAATACCCATGATTTGGAATTAAAGTTGCTGTATAAATTTCTCCACAAACAATTTCTATTATATCATCACAAGGATTTGAATTAACTTTAACAGAAATAACAGTTTCATTATAATCATATAAATCCGCTATTAAGAAATAATCTGTTTCAGCAACTAACTCAACTGTAAATAGTCTGTTTCCTTCATTTCCTTCCCAATATCCCAAACTACTGGTTGTTAAATTTGTAGAAAGAGGATCACAATCAGACATTAACATAAAATCAGCATCGGCTTCTCCTTCATCAACAAAAAACTCAAAAACGCCACTTGTAGTAGGAGTAAATTTAAATACTTTTTCGGTTCCACTATAATATTCAGAATTATCACTATAATCTTCCCAATAGCCTCCCTCTGGATATAAATTTGCATAATAAGTTACACCTAAGTCCATTTCTGTAATATCATCACATGGATTTGCACTAACTCTTACAGTTACTGTAGTAGCTATGGTAGAATTTAAATCTGCAATTAAATAATAAGCTACACCTTCTTCTAACTCAATTTCAAAATAATTATTTCCATAATCACCACCCCAAACATTAAATGTAACATCAGTTAAATTTTCAGATTCTGGGTTACAATCAGACATTAAAATAAAATCTGCATCATAAAATCCCTCATCAACATAATATAAGTAAGTACCACTAAAACTTGGAATAAATTTGAACACTTTTTCGCTACCTTCATAATCCTCGCTTACATCAGTATAATTTGTCCAATAACCACTATTTGGATATAATGTAGCTGAATAATTTGTATTTAATTCCATTTCTGTAATATCATTACATGGATCTGTGCTTATTCTAACTTGAACAGTAGTACTATTGTAGGCAAGTTTATGTAAATCAGCAATTAAATAATAAGTTGTATTTTCTTCTAGGTCAAGGAAAAAGTTTTGAGAACCAATATCTCCTTCAAAATAACCTGTTTCTCCAGATAAATTTTCTGACTCAGGATTACAATCACTCATCAAGAAAAAGTCAGCATTTTCGCTTCCTTGATCAACAAATAAGTTATACATACCTGCATTTGAAGTTTTAAACTTAAATACCTTTTCACTACCTTCATAATCAGCACTAACATCAGAATAATTTGTCCAATAACCACTATTTGGAACCAAAGTAGCTGTATAAGTTGTACCAAACTCCATTTCTGTAATAAAGTTACAAGGGCTAGTTGAAACTTTAACAGTTACAGTAGTTGGGTTTGTAACAGATTCGAACAAATCAGCAATTAAATAATACTCTGTGCCTGCAACTAAATCAACACTAAAGTTTTTAGAAGTAGTTCCACCATTCCAATATGTTCCAATAAAGTTATCCGCCAAAGGACTACAAGCTGTCATTAAGAAAAAGTCAGCATTTTCGCTTCCTTGGTCAACATAAAAATCATAGTTTGCACTTTCTTCAGGAATAAAGACAAAGACTTGTTCGCTACCAGTATAATTGTATTCAACATCAGTATAGTTAACCCAAACTCCATCATCAGGAACTAAGTAAGCAGTATATGTTTGATTTAGTTCAATTTCTATAGCAGTTTCACAAGGAGATAAGTCTATATCAACCCTTACAGAAATTTCAGACTCAGACAAGTCATCTAAATCTGCTATCAGATAATAAGTTTCTCCCACCTCTAATTCAATCAAAATCACATCGTCAGGATAACCAAACCAAAGTGCATAAGTATTATTGATAAAATTATTAGACTCCGGATTGCATTCGGACATTAAAACAAACATAGCAGAACCAGCATTATCCAAATAAAATCTATGAATACCAGTAAAGTTTGCTGTATATTCAAACACTTTTTCTGTTCCCAAAAATTCCCAACCAGTAGGAGTATTTGTATAATTATCCCAATAGCCTCCCGCATCATAAAGAGTAGCATAATAAGTTTCACCAAATTCCATCACAGTAATATCTTCACAGGGCTCAAGACTAATTTTAACACGTAGAAAAGAATAATCTTCACCAGTACGTAAATCTGCTATCAAGTAATAATCAACACCGGCTTCTAGTTCCATAGTATGAAAACCTTCGTCAATTTTACCATCCCAAAATCCAGTTGGCGTAAGATTTTCTGAATCTCCGTCACAAGCAGACATTAAAAAGAAATCAACATCTCTATGTTCTTCTACAAAAATATCATATTCTCTAGTTGTTGTAGGAGTAAATTTATATACTTTTTCGCCACCTGAATATTCTCGACTAACACCAGGATAACTAGTAATATTTCCACTATTTGGATAAAGCCATGCCGAATATAAAACTCCTAATTCCATTTCTGTAATATCATCGCATGAATTTACGCTAACTTTAACACTAATTTCTGTTTCAGCATCAGTATCCATAAGATCAGCAATTAAATAATAATCTTGACCGGCTGTTAGATTTGCAAAATAGGCCTGACTAAAATCATCTCCTTCCCAAAAATCTACTTCAACTAAACTAGTAGCATTTGGGTCGCAATCTGACAATAAAAAGAAATCTGCATCTCTAACACCTTGGTCTAAATAAAATTCGTAAGTAGCTGTTGATTCGGGAGTAAATTTAAACACAGCCTCACTGCCTGTGTAAATGTTTGATCCGCTTCCATAACTGTTCCAATATCCCATATTAGGCTTAAGTGTAGCATTATAAACTTGATTTAATGTAACTTCTACAGGAGCTTCACAAGGATTTTGTCTAACACTAATAGTTGTTTGCGTAGCATCCTCGCCGGCTAACAAATCTACAAATAAATAATAATTTACATATTGAGTTAAATTAATTGAATAATAATTTACAGAACCATCACCTTCCCAAAAACCATTTGCGGAATTAGTTAGATTTTCAGAACTATGATCACAACTTGAAAATAGCATAAAGTCAGCATCATTTTCTCCTTGATTTAGAAAAAAGTCATATTGTCCTGTCGTAGATGGGGTAAATTTATATACTCGTTCACTACCAGTATAAGAGTTAGTGTTTTCTGAATAAGACTCCCAGTACCCAATATTAGGATAAAGATTTCCTGTATAAACTTCA
>JALOAQ010000011.1 GCA_023228725.1 Bacteroidales bacterium
CCACTGAATATTTCTGTTACTGACATAAGTGTGTGTTACTGTGGTTTTGCTACTATTATGTCATAATAGTTCTTGAATATATTTTATGTCTGTTCACAAATTTTAATAATTATTTTGCCTAATGGACAATTATTTGGTGAGGACTTTTACATTAAACATTAGATGCGGAGATAGTACTCCTTTTTAATTAATATTTTAAATACTATACAATTAACCTGGCTTGGTATCCCACCACCTAGCTCAGAATGGCGTATTGTTGTTCGCTTATAAAAATCTTATTTGTAAATTTAACTTAAAAAAAAGTTGACCGTCTTGTTCGTAAATTGTGCCAAACTCGTGTCGTGTACTGCTTGCTGTATCTAATTTTGTATGTTTATATAAATAATTTTCGAAATCATTTCTATTATAAATATGATAACATAGAACGTCTCCATTTTCTTTTACTATGAGATAACCACCTGTAGCATCTACTGCACCTGTCCATACTTTAGACGGCATCATCCCTAAGGCAACATCAGTTAATAATCTTTTAATTTTATATTCGTAAAATGGATGATTGTTTTCAATATTGTATTGAATAGGATTCATACTTGCAACACTACTAACTAAGTCTGATGTTTTAGTATTATTGGATGAGTAAAATGATAAAAGTATTTCTGATAAAATCAAGGGTAAAGCTGTATCAATGAGAGTTAAATTGTTGCTAAAAATTTCGCTTTCGGTTTTAACAAACTTTAGGACTCCTTTCAGTTTATAAATTCTTTCAATTCTATCTTGAATTTTTCGTTTTGAATTAATTGCATTTATTTGACTGATTTCTTCTATCGAGAATGAGGAGTTGTCAATCTTATAAATAAAGTTTGTTGTTTTTCCTGCATTCAATAAAGTGGACGGGCTACCTAGTCTTGATTTTATGCTGAATCCAAGTTCAGGAGTTGTGCCAGTACGCTGGTCGTGAATTACAATACGAATATCACTTTTTGTTGTTGATTTCGCCTTAATAGAATGGCTATTAAATGAGTTTAAAAACTTTTCTGTTTCAATTATCGAAAAAGTACGTTCTGTTTTACTTTGCAAAATTGAAAGTAAATTTTGGGCTTGCTCTTGAAATGTTTTAGTTGTAATTCTAAAAACTTCTTTTTCATTTTTGATTACAACTATATCATTGTCATAACTGAATTCAAAGTTTAAGTTTGTTTCGTATCGTAAAATTCTAATTACAGGAAAAATTAAATCCTCAATTTTGTTCAAATCTCCATCACCTGCATATATTTCTTTGTCAGCTAAAATTTTTAAAAGCGTATAAATCTCGCTCCATTCTCCCTTATTTCCTGTTATCATAACTCAATTTCTTTACAAGGATAATTTTCGCTTTCCCAAACTCTGCCATTGTAAGAAATTTGAGCGATAAAGTTATTTTCGTTGTCTATTACTCTTCCTCCAATCCAAGAAGAACTGCCCAAATTAAAATATTTAATGAATCTCTTACAAAGTTCACTTGCATCTTTCAGACTTTTAATTTGATAATAAATAAAATCTCTTGGTTTGCTTAATTCTTCAAATTGCACATTTAGTGAATATTGACAAAAACGTTCAATGTCTATTTGTGAACCTAAACTCACAAACAAGGTTTGATTAAATTTTTCTATTTGCTTCATAATTTTCTAAGCTTATAAGTTTTAATATTTCTTTTGCAGTTTCCTCTATTGCTGGTATAGCAACAGAATTACCGAACTGTTTGTAAGCTGAAGAGTCAGCGACAGGAATAATGAACTCGTCAGGAAAGCCTTGTAGTCTAGCCCATTCTCTAGGTGTCATTTTTCTGATTCCTTCTCTATTTACCTCTCCTTTTATGTGGGTTACGGGTGTGTAATCCGTTATCCTAAAATCTAACACTAAATTTCTTTCTCTACCCATACCTCCACAAACAACAGCATTTGCAATTTCATCATCTTGGATGATTTCATAACCAAAACCATTCCCTTTCTTTTCATGTCTTGTTTTATGGTTTTTTAATGTTTTTATGTATTGGGTTGATAAATAATATTTTGTAGAAGGTACATTTTCTTCTTTAATATCAGCAAATGAAACAATTTTTTTTAAAGGTTTTGGATATGTAAACGTATTTACTCCTGTGCTTGGATTAAAACCAACAATATAAATTCTCTCCCTGTTTTGGGGAACTCCGAAATCTTTTGCATTTATAATTTGAGGTTCAGGAACGAAATATCCTAAATCATTTCTCAAAACATTTAAAATTGTGGTTAAAGTTCTTCCTTTGTCATGATTCTTTAATCCTTTTACATTTTCCAAAAATATTGCTTTTGGTTGTTTCCTTTTGATAATTTCGGCAACATCAAAGAACAGCGTTCCTCTTGTATCTTCAAACCCACCTCTTTTGCCAGCAATTGAAAATGCTTGACAAGGGAATCCTGCACAAAGAAGATCAAAATTATCAGGAATATAAGATTTGGTTTCTTCTTTCGTAATATCGCCAAATGGTACTTCGCCAAAGTTTGCTTTGTAGGTGCGTTTTGCTTCTTTATCCCACTCGCTTGTAAAAACACATTTTCCACCTAAATTTTGCAATGCCAAACGAAAACCCCCAATTCCAGCAAATAAATCAATAAATTTGAATTTTGGATTTTTATTTGGTGGAAAGGGAACATTAAAAGTATCAAATAAACCATATTGTAAGGCTTCTTCTGCAACCTGCATAGAAATTTCTTCATCTGGATATTTATACTCAAGAATTTCTTTTGTAAATTCTACGGCTCCTTCTTTATAAAATTTAGAAACTTCATCTTTAGTATTATATAAATAGTGTGTTAAAACAGCCTCTTGATTATTATCTGGTTCTATCAACTTAATTTTAAAGTGCTTGTCTTCAAAGGTTTTTAACGATATTTTTTCTTTTATGTTCATTTTCAAATCTCTTGTTGTTTCTTCTATTTTAATTGTGCAAGATAGTAAATTTTTTTCAATATCTTTTGCCTTAAATCTTAAAATTCTTTTAATATCTAATTTTCAAAATTCAAAAAAGATTTGTAAAATTGTAGCTTAAATAATTATATTATGAAGCACAAAAATTCTTTTTTAGTTTACAGTTTAGTTTTAGTTTTAATTTTTATTAGTTTTTCGTGTAAAAGCTTGAAAGACAGTAAGAATGGTGAGCTTTGTGTTAAAAAGCCAAAATATATTTTCTTGTTTATTGGTGATGGTATGGGAATTAACCATGTTAGTCTTGCAAAGTATTTTTATAAAGAAAAAGCTGATGATATTAGTTTTACAAATTTTCCTTATTTTGGAGTTTGTACAACTTCGAGTAAAAATAGCCTAATTACCGACTCCGGTGCAGCTGGCTCGGCTATAGCTTGTGGAGAAAAAACTAATTCTGGAAATATCTCTTATTATCCTTGGTTTTCTGAAGATTCAATTCCTTTGTCTTTTGCTAAAATTGCTCACGAAAAAGGTATGAAAGTTGGAATAATTACAAGCGTATCAATAAATCATGCAACACCTGCAGCCTTTTATGCTCAAAGTCCACATCGAGACCTATATTATGAAATAGGAAATCAACTTCCTGAATCAAATTTCGAGTTTTTTGGTGGTGGTGGCTTTAAGCATCCGCAAGGAAAAGATAATGACCAACCAGATTTATATGAAAAAGCAAAATCTAAAAATTATATCGTGAGTTCAAATATTAATGATTTTAAAAATATTGATAATAAAGATGAAAAATATATGTTTGTAAATCCAAAATTGGGCTGGGAGAGTGATATGCCGTATTTAATTGATAGAAAAGCTGATGGTGGATATAGTTTAGCAGATTTTGTGAAAACTGGAATTAATGTTTTAGATAATCCAAATGGGTTTTTTATTATGCTGGAAGGTGGAAAAATTGATTGGGCAGCCCACTCAAACGATGGTGCAGCAATAGTAAAAGATATTTATGATATGGATTTAGCTATTCGTGAGGCTTATGAATTTTATAAAAAATATCCTGACGAAACTTTAATTCTTGTAACTGCAGATCACGAAACAGGCGGTTTATCTTTAGGAAATGCTTATAAAGGCGATGATAGTCAGTTTATTTTATTGGATAATCAAAAAATCTCAATAAATAGCTTTTCGCAAAAAATAAAAGATTATAAACAAAATAATGAAGATTATTTTATTAATGATATTTGGAAATTCTCAGAGGAATATTTTTTCACGGAAAGTCCTATTTATTCAGCATCGGATTCTACAAGAGTTTTAGAAGCTTTTAATTATTATTTTTACGATAAATCTCCGTCAACAACTTTGGAACCTAAAATTTTATATGGTTCAGAAAATCCTGTGGCATCAACTTTCGGAAATATTATATGTACAAAAGCCGGTTTAGGATTTACTTCTTGGTCGCATACAGCTGCTGCTGTACCTGTGTTTTCAATTGGAGTAGGAGCAGAAAAGTTTGGAGGAGCAATTGATAATACAGAAATTAAAACTTTGTTGTTGGAGGCACTTGGTTGGTAAAAAACTAAACTTTTCAATAAATATATTTTAAAACATATTATTTTTCTTAGGAATTTTAAAGTTTAATTTTTAATTTTGAACAAACAAAAATTTAATGATATGCAAGATTTAAATTGGTCAAAATTACCTTTTGGTTATGTGAAAACCCATTATAATGTCCGCTCTGTTTATAAAGACGGAAAATGGGGCGAAATCGAAGTAAGCGATTCGGAACATATTAACATTCATATTGCTGCAACTGCTTTGCATTATGGACAAGAAGCTTTTGAAGGAATGAAAGCTTACCGTGGAAAAGATGGTAAAATTCGTCTTTTTAGGTGGGATGAAAATGCAAAAAGATTGCAATATTCAGCTCGTGGTATTTATATGGCTGAAGTTCCAGAACAACTTTTCTTTGATATGGTAAAAAAAGTTGTTGAGTTAAATAAAGACTTTGTTCCACCACACGGAACAGGTGCTTCTTTGTATATACGTCCATTCTTGTTCGGAACAGGACCAAAAGTAGGTGTTCAACCCTCTGATGAATATACTTTTGTGATTTTTGTAACTCCAGTAGGACCGTATTTTAAAGAAGGTTTTAATCCTGTGAAAATTGCTGTAGTTCGTGATTCGGATAGAGCAGCACCTCTTGGAACAGGAACTTATAAAGTTGGCGGAAACTATGCGGCAAGTTTGTATGGTACTATTAAATCAGTAAAAGCTGGATATGGTGCTCCAATGTATTTAGATGCTAAAGAAAAGAAATATATTGACGAAATCGGGGCAGCAAACTTTTTTGGTATTAAAGATAATACTTATATCACACCTGAATCTCCATCAATTTTACCTTCTATTACTAACAAAAGTTTAGAGCAATTAGCTGCTCATCTTGGATATAAAGTTGAAAGAAGACCTGTAGCTTTTGATGAATTAAGTAGCTTTGAAGAAGTTGGTGCTTGTGGAACCGCAGCTGTTATTTCGCCAATTGGAGAAATTAAAGACCTTGATGAAGATGTTACTTATACTTACTGTAAAGACGGAAAGGCAGGACCTGTTTCTACAAAACTTTATGAAACTTTAGTTGGAATTCAATATGGTGATATAGAAGACCCATTTAATTGGGTTACAATACTCGATATTTAAAAATTAAAAAGCCGTTTTTCAGACGGCTTTTTTTTTATTTTAAATTTTCATAATACCATTTTACTGTAAGCTCCAAACCTCGTTTCACATCAAACTTAGGTTTATAATTTAATAAAGTTTTTGCTTTTTCTATTGAAGCTAATGAGTTTTTAATATCTCCTTGCCTTTCGGGTCCGTGAATTGGTTTTATTCCTGCAATTTCAGGTTTAAATTTTGCTAATAAATTAATGAGTAAATTTGTAATCTCATTCAAATTATTAGCTTCGCCATAAGCTATATTATATACTGTGTTTATAGCCTTAGGATTATTGTTTGTTGCAGCAAGTTCGTTTGCCTGAATTACATTTTCTATAAAAGTAAAATCCCGTGATTGACCGCCATCGCCATGAATAGTTGGTGATTGTAAATTTATTAGTTGTTTTATAAACTTTGGAAAAACTGCAGCATAAACAGATTCCGGATCTTGATTTTTACCAAAAACATTAAAATACCTTAATCCTATAGTTTCTAAGCCATATAAATCGGAAAAAACTTTAGCATACATTTCATTTACATTTTTTGTAACTGCATAAGGGGAAAGAGCATTTCCAATATTTTCTTCTAATTTTGGTAAACAAGGATTGTCGCCATAAACAGAGGAGCTTGACGCATAAACAAATCTTTTAACTTTATTATCTCTTGCAGCAACAAGCATATTTAAAAAGCCAGTAATATTTACTTCATTGCTTGAGATGGGGTCGGTTATCGAACGCGGAACCGAACCTAAAGCGGCATGATGTAAAACTATGTCTATTCTTTCGCAAGCATTTTTACAAGCCGTCAAATCTCTGATATCAGCATTTATCAGTTTAAAGTTTTTGTTTTCAATGAATTGGTTTATATTTTCTTTTTTTCCTGTAGAAAAATTATCAAGACAAACTATATAATTATTTTGCCTCAATAATTTTTCAATTAAATTAGAGCCAATAAAACCGGCACCACCGGTTATCAGTACTTTAGAGTTTTTTATTTCAGACTTATTATTTTGCATAATTCACCGAGCGAGTTTCTCTTATCACGGTAATTTTTACTTGTCCTGGATAAGTCATTTCGTCTTGAACACGCTTAGCAATTTCAAAACTTAGTTGTTCAGATTCTGCATCGCTAAGTTTTTCGCTTCCTACAATAACTCTAAGTTCTCTTCCTGCCTGAATAGCATAAGTTTTTAAAACTCCTGGATATGATAATGCCAAAGCTTCTAAATCTTTTAATCTCTTTATATAAGATTCAACTATTTCTCTTCTTGCACCTGGTCTTGCTCCTGAAATAGCATCACAAACTTGTACAATAGGAGAGATGAGGCTTGTCATTTCCACTTCGTCGTGGTGGGCACCAATAGCATTACAAACTTCAGGTCTTTCTTTATATTTTTCGGCTAATTTCATTCCATAAACTGCGTGTGGTAATTCCGGCTCTTCGTCTGCAACTTTGCCTAAGTCGTGCAATAATCCGGCACGTTTTGCAATTTTTGGATTTAAACCAAGCTCAGCAGCCATTAAAGCGCTTAAATTAGCAACTTCGCGTGAATGTTGTAATAAATTTTGGCCATAAGAAGATCTATACTTCATTTTTCCTACCATTCTAACTAATTCGGGGTGTAAACCATGAATACCTAAATCTATTGTTGTTCGTTTTCCAATTTCAACAATTTCTTCTTCAATTTGCTTTTTGGTTTTATTTACAACCTCCTCAATTCGTGCTGGGTGAATTCTGCCATCAGTTACTAATTGGTGTAAAGATAAACGCGCGATTTCTCTACGTACCGGGTCAAAAGCCGATAATAAAATAGCTTCCGGCGTATCGTCCACAACAATTTCTACACCTGTAGCAGCTTCTAAGGCTCTAATATTTCTACCTTCTCTACCAATTATTCTACCTTTAAGCTCATCACTTTCAATATTGAAAACAGTAACTGCATTTTCAATAGCTGTTTCTGTAGCAACGCGTTGAATGGTTTCTAAAACTATTTTTTTTGCTTCTTTATTAGCTGTCATTTTAGCTTCGTCCATAATTTCGTTAATTAAAGACATAGCTCCTGTTCTAGCACTTTCTTGTAAAGATTCCATTAGTTCTTTTTTTGCGTCTTCGGCAGAAAGTCCTGAAAGCGACTCTAATTTTTCAACTTGTTCGCGATGTAGTTTGTCAAGTTCTTCTGATTTTTTATCAACTCTTTCTAATTGTTTATTAAGGTTTTCGCGGATAACTTCAAGTTCTTTTTTCATCCTTTGAGTTTCCTCAATTCTCGAAGTAATTGTAGCTTCTCGTTGCTGTATCCTGTTTTCGGTATTAGCAATTTTTTGATTTCTTTCGTTAACACTTCTGTCGTGTTCAGATTTTAACTGTAAATATTTTTCTTTGGCTTGAAGTTCTTTTTCTTTGCGAATAACTTCTGCCTCAGCTATTGCGTCGTTAAAAATCTTCTCTTTTCTTTTTTTTAAGGCTTTTTCCAACACTAAGTAGGAAATTGCCCCTCCGGCTATTAGCCCTCCGGCTGCAACTAAAATTATTGTTAATATTCCCATAAAATTATTAAGTATTAAATTAAAAAAAGCCCGTATTAAAATCCTTTAATGTTAAAAAAACCCCTGTATAAACATGGGCGGGAGTGCCAGAAAATTTTCGGTTTCCTATGGTCGCTAAAGCAACAATATCCTGTAAACAGAATAAGTTTAGGCCTGCCGTTGATAAACCGAGCATTATCCCTAAATTATTTAGTGTTGAGTTTTTCAACCCTTAAAGAATCAATACGGGCAGTATTGTAAGTATTTTTTATTTTAAAGAACGTTTACTCTCTTTCCAAAAAGTTTTCTATTTCAAAATTTACTTTTTTAAGTTCATTAATTATTGGTGAAATGTCTTCTTTTTCTTCCATTTCCAACAGTTTTACTGCAAATGAAATTAAAACCATAGCCATATAATCTTGTTCATCTTTACCTTTATATCCTTTATTTTTATATTGAAAAAGGGCATCGTTTATTGATTGAGCTGATTTTCTAATTAGCTCTTCTCGCTTATTGTCCGTTCTTGCAATATTAATCGGATATATCCTTTCACCAATGTTTATATTTATTGTTAATTTATCCTTACTCATTGAACTATTTGTTTAAAAGAGCAATACAATTATCTATTTCCCGTATAATCTTGTTTAATTTAAGTTTAGCTTCATTATCATCACTGTTTCCAGCTACTACGCTTCTTGCTAATCTTAAATTATCATACTTTTCTTCCGTTTCTTCTAATTTGTTTTTATATATATTTAATTCGCTATTTAATTTATTTACCTCATTAGATAAAACAATATTGTTTTCTTTTACTTTTGAATATAACAACATTAAACTATTTATGTTTTCGTTTAATTTTGTAATTATATTCTTATAGTCTTCGTTCATATTATTTTATTTAATAATACAAAAATACATTATTTATTTTTAAAAAGCAAGAATAGATATTAGTTTTGTGAACTTTTTATTTTTAATAATGTTAAAATTACGGATTTTATTTATAAGTGTTTGTTTATCTTTGTTGCAATTGTTGAGTTTTGCTCAATCACTTAATTTGAAAAAAGAATTTGGTTATCCTTTAAAATTTAAAACTAATTTGGCTGGTAATTTTGCTGAACCCCGACATCGGCATTTTCATTCAGGAATTGATTTTAGAACTTTTCAAAATGGAAAAGAAGTTGTTTCTGTTGCTGATGGTTATATATATAGAATTTCTGTTTCACCTTGGGGATATGGTTTAGCTGTGTATATTGCTCATGCAAATGGATATACTTCTGTTTATGGACATTTGCAAAAGTTTAGAGCCGATATTCAAAGTTTTGTAAGAAAAATTCAATACCTAAATCAATCTTATTCTGTAGATACTATTTTAGACCCAAATTTATTTGAATTAAAAAAAGGAGAAGTTTTTGCTTATTCCGGAAATACAGGTCATTCCGAAGGACCACATTTGCATTTTGAAATTCGTGAATCCACAACTCAAAATCCTATAAACACTGTAAGAAGTGTTTATGATTTTAAAGATAATTTAGCTCCTGAAATTTCCGCTATTGTTTTATATCCTTTGGCTAATAATTCTTTTATAAATGGAAAAGCTGAGAAAGTTTATTTGAAAGTGATTAAGAAAAATGGAGTTTTTGTTTGTGCAAACAAATTGCCCGAAATTTCCGGACTTATTGGTTTAGGAGTGGCTTATGTTGACAAAATGAATGATACGCAGAATAGATATGGTGCTAAAACTTTAAGCTTATTTATGGACAATGAAGTAATTTATAAATCTAATTTAGAGAAAATTTCTTTTGACTTGCAAGCTAATAAAAACTCTATGTTTGATTTTGAATATTTACTAAAAGAAAAACTTCATGTACACAAACTTTTTGTTGAACCTGGCAATCAGTTGTTAATATTTGATAAAACAATTAATTCCGGAATGTTTGCATTAAGTGAAAAAACAAGTGCAGATTTTAAAGTTTTAATTAGTGATTATAATAATAATACTGCGGAATTGAATTTTACTTTGTTGAAAGATAATAAAGAATATGGCTTAATTGAAAAAGAGGGTTATTTGGTAAAATATGATACATGTTTTTTATATTGCGATTCAGAATTTAGGTTTGAAACACAAAGCGGGAGTTTATTTTATGATTCTTATTTAAAAATTCAAGAAAGTGAAAAGAAAAAGTTTTCTCCTGCTTATATTGTGGGTGATGATTATGTGGCTGTAAATAAAGATTTTAAAATTAGTTTTTTTATAAATGATAAGGCTTATGAATACAAAGACAAATTGTTTATAATGCGTGAACATAATAAGAAATTCAATTATTTAAAACCAATATTTGAACAAAATTTTGTTTCGTCTTATTCTTCATATTTTGGAAAATTTTATTTGAGCTTAGATACCATACCACCAAAAATCTCTGCTATTAAGCCTGTTAAAACCTATACTGAGGCAAATTTAAAGTATTTAAGTTTTAAAATTGAAGACGATTTGTCAGGTATCTCTTCTTATGCAATATATATAAATGACAACTGGGTTTTAACTCAATATGAGCCTAAAACAAAAACTATTTTTTATGAAAAAGATGAATATTTAAAAAAAGCTGATTTTTATAAAATAAAAGTTGTTGTTAGAGATAATTGTAACAACAAGGCTGTTCTTGAATTATAGATATAATTTTTAAGCTTTATTTGAATTAGCCCCATCTAGTATATACGTATTTTTGTTTATTTTGTTTCGTTTTTTGCCCACAAATCGGTTCAGATTTTAAAAGTTGAACTTTTTTATGCTTTTTATTTAAAAAATTACTTCTTGAAAATTTAAAAAGAGATGAAATAATAGTTAAATAAATTTTTAATTTTTACTCATTTCGCAAAATAAATTCTGTATCTATATCATCTTGAAAATTGACATTTTGAACTTTCCATTTATCTTCGGGGCAGTATAGAACTACAGTAAATTTCACAGGTTGTCTTTCAAATTTTAAAGAATAATTATATTTTCTGTAAGATTCACCTGCTTCATAAATATTTATAATTTCGTAACCATAATAGTTTCCTAATAATTTTCTTGATAGCTCTAATCTTTCTTTAATTGATTTTATGCCGGGTTGACTGGGGTCTATCATATTATTTGTTGCAAATAAATAATCTATTGCCTGACCTGCATCTTCTTCAAAAATTTGAAAAAAAGCAGACATTAATTCTTCTGCCGTAGCTTGTGCTTTGATATTTGTATTTAATGAAAAACAAAAAACTGCAAGAATTATAAGTATTTTAAGAAATTTAAACATATTTCAAACTGTTTTTAAATTATTTACCAATAAGCTAATTTTAGCAAAATTAAGATAAATTATCTATTTTACTTAGTTAAAATAATATTTTTTTCTTCAATAATTTTTCTTAAATTTATTAAAGCATAACGCATTCTGCCAAGAGCAGTATTAATGCTCACATTAGTTTGTTCGGCAATTTCTTTAAAACTCATGCCGCCATAGTGCCTCAGCATCACAATTTCTTTTTGTTCTTCAGGCAAAAACTCAATTAAAGATTTAATATCATTTGCAATTTGTTCGCCGATAATTTGGTCTTCAATATTTTCGGGAGAAAACTTTTCAGAATTAAAAAGGTCTATACTACT
Organism: Bacteroidales bacterium; assembly: GCA_023228725.1. Classification (GTDB taxonomy): domain Bacteria; phylum Bacteroidota; class Bacteroidia; order Bacteroidales; family ML635J-15; genus Bact-19. Next base: position 11,818 of record JALOAQ010000011.1, read on the forward strand.
GTCGTCATTGGAGTAGGTGTTTAAGTTTTTTTCTCTCCTAAAATAATCAATACTAAGGTTGTGAGCTATTCTTATAACCCAGCTAACAAATTTTCCTCTATCAACATAATTGCCTTGTTTTAAGGAATTAATAACTTTAATAAAAGTTTCTTGGAATAAATCGTCAGCTATATGAGTATTTTTCACATTCATAAGAATGTAAGAATAAATGTTTTTTTTATGGCGATGTATTAGAGTTTCCATACTTTCTTTATCACCCTCAATGAATCTTTCGATTAATTCCTGGTCGGAAAAATTTTTAAGTTTCATAATATTTAATTTAATGTTTAAGGGTAAAAGTCTAATCTATAGTATGGTCTCCTTTCATTTTTAAGTTTATATTATTATTATTATTATTATTATTATTTAATTTTACGTTAAAATATAAAATAGGTTACAAAAACTGTGCAAATTTAACAATTATTTTTAAAAAACGCTAAAAATTAATAAAAAATCAACTAAAATTCTTATAATTTCCAATTTATAGGTTCTATTTTATGTTTTTCTAAATATTTATTTGCCTGTGAAAAGTGTTTGCAACCAAAAAATCCTTTATATGCACTTAGTGGCGAGGGGTGAGCTGCTTTTAAAACTAAATGTTTGTTTTGGTCGATTAATTTCTCTTTTGCTGCCGCATATTTTCCCCAAAGAAGAAAGACTAAATTGCTTTTTTCTTGATTTAAAATTTGAATTAAATTATCTGTAAAAATTTCCCAACCTTTATTTTGATGCGATCCGGCTGTGTTGGCTCTAACAGTTAATGTAGCATTTAATAAAAAAACTCCTTGCTTTGCCCAAGCTTCTAAATTACCATGATTTGGAATTTGAAAATTTATGTCTTGTTTTAATTCTTTAAAAATATTTACTAAAGACGGCGGAGTTTTAATTCCTTTAGGAACAGAAAAACATAATCCGTGAGCTTGAGCTTGACCATGATAAGGATCTTGTCCTAAAATTACAAGTTTTACTTTATCGAAAGAGCAAAGATTAAAAGCAGAGAAAATTTCTGACTCTTTGGGAAAAATAATGTGTTTTTGCTTTTCTTCAATTAAAAATTTCTTTAAATTTAAAAAGTATTCTTTTGAAAATTCTTGTTTTAATTTTTGCTGCCAAGATTCTTCTATATCAATATTTTTAATTTCTATCAATTTTTCTCTTAATTTTTGTCGGAATTTTCATCTGGTCTAAATAAATTGTCTAAGTCGTTTTGCTTAATTTTTTTTTCGTTGGTTATGTAAATATTTTGATGCAAAAAATTTCCGTATTGATTAATTTCTTTAATAGTATTTTCAATTAGTTCTACTAAATCAACATGCAAAGCAATAAGAGCAGTTCCAACAGCATATTTTCCCACAAAACTTAACTCTTCAATAATTGAGTCGTTTTTTAAGAATAAATATTCGACTTCACCTTTAAGAATATTTTTTTGAGCTTCTGTAAAATTATCTTTAGCAATAAAACAAAAAGCATATCTTAGTCTGTAATCTTTTCCTCCTAAACCAGAAGCTATATAGATTTTTTCTTCATCCAAAAGATTTGCTTCTAAAAACATTCTTGCTTGTTGATAAGCTAAAAAAGTCCAGCTTTGAAGTTCTTTTTCAGTATTTTCCAAATATTTTTCAATTAATCTAAAACTATCTACCTCTCCAAAAGAAGCAAGTAGGGCTAGGCTTTCTTTTTTTTCTTGAAAACTTGAAGTTTCCTTGTTTAACTTATCCCAAATTTCTTCAAGTTCAGGGCTGTCTTTTTGTTTATTAAGGATTTGAAGAGTTTCAAAAAACTCAATTTGCATTTCTGCTTCAACATTTGTTTCTATAATATGAATTTTTTCGGGACTGTTTTGAGCAATCTCTCTCATTTTATTTAATATTGTTTCCCTATTATCCATATTAAAAATATTCTTATATTAATATTCAATACAGTCTGAAAATTTTCCCAGATTGTAAATTTTACGTTTTGATACTTAGATTAATTATTCTCTGTATCTTCTATTTTTATAATTTTTCCCTCGAAATATAAATCTTCACCTGCAAGTGGGTGGTTAAAATCTATAACAACTATATCTTCAGAAATTTCAATTGCAATGCCGTCAAATACATTACCATCTTCATCTTCCATTGGAACATAATCACCAAGTTCAGGAATGCCGTTTTCGTCTTCTTTAAAAATATCTAAAGGAAATTCTGCAAAAGCTTCTTCGTCTTCTTCGCCATAAGCCTCGTCTTTTGTTAAAGAAAATTTGAAGATATCGCCGACTTTTAAGCCCATTAGTTTTTCTTCAAATGTTTCTAACATTTCGCCTGCACCACACAAAAATATTGCAGGTTCGTTTTCTTTTATAGATTCTATTAGTTCACCATCATAACCATCTACATTTAAGTCGTAAGTTATTGTTACTAATTTGCCATTTTCAACTTTCATATTACTTTTAATTATGTTTATAAAATATTTTGTAATGATACAAGTAAATTTGTTTTAGTGCAAGAATAATTTTATTTATTTTCTTCTTGATTCGGTTCTTTTGCTTCATTTGTATCTTTTGGTTCAGTATCAATAACTTCGGCTTCTATTTCTATTGTTTCTTGCTTTAATTTTATGTTTTTTAAATTTTCTGCTCTTAACCAAAACGACATCATAATATTGCTAAGCCCATAAATGCTTAAAATTATTCCAAAGAAAACTGTAATTGCTTTAGCCGTTCCGAATGGGTTAAATATGAATATAACACCTGAAATAAGCATTATTAAAGCTAGCCCAACAAACATTTTTCCAAAATTACTTAAAGGTCTTATACCTATAATTATAATTAGGTTTAAAATACCTGCCATTACAAGTAGTACTCCCAGCACTATAATTAATGCGTCGATAAACAAGTCGGGCAGACTAATTAAAACTATTCCAAAAGCTATGTTTAAAACACTTAGGATTAGTTGTGATGAATGAATAAAAGCTTTTTCAGATTTTTTTCTAAGCTTATAAATAAAAATTCCAATTCCACCAGCTGTAATTATGCTACCAAGAATAATTATCAGGGTTTTTATTGTAAAATCAGGTACACTAAGTGCTGTAATTCCAAAACCAAAAGCAATTAAGCCAAGATAAAAATATAAATTTGGTGATATTAAATTAGTTTTCATATAGATATTTTCTTGCAAATATATAAAATTTATAAAAACAAACACGAATCTCCATAACTTAAAAATTTAAAATCTTCAATTAATGCAAATTCATAAACTTTTTTCCAAGATTCACCAATAAATGCTGACAATAAAAGTAATAAAGTTGATTTTGGTTGATGAAAATTTGTAATTAAATGATTAGTAAGTCTAAATTTATAACTGGGAACAATCATTATTGAAGTTGAACAATGTATTTGCTCAAAATTATTGTTTTCCATCCAATTTAACATATTATTTAGTAATATATTTGTAGAAATATTTTTTTGTACTTCTTGATAAGCCTCCCATTGACTTATTCCAAAATAATTGTCTTTTTTTGTGTTGTTATAATATAATTGCAATGCTATTTGGTAAAGACTTTCTAAAGTCCTTACACTTGTTGTTCCAACAACTATAATTTTTCCTAAATTAGATAATAAATTTTGAATATTTGATTTTGAAACGCTGAAATATTCTGTGTGCATTTTATGTTCGTTTACAAACTCTGTTTTTACAGGCTGAAAAGTCCCAGCTCCAACATGAAGAGTTATATTGTCTGTTTTAATATTTTTTTCTTTCAGTTTTTGAAAAACACTTTCAGTAAAATGCAAACCTGCAGTTGGAGCGGCAACAGAACCTTGTTCGTAGCTATATATAGTTTGATATCTTTGATTATCAATGTTTTCACTTTCTCTATTCAAATATGGTGGAATAGGAATCTTACCTGAATTTTCTAATATCTGAGAAAAAATAATATTTTCATTATCCCAAGTAAACTCTATTTCAAAAGCATTTCCAAGTTTTTGCTTTTTTTCAATTACTAATTCAAAATTTTTAGAATTAATACTAATAGTTTTCTTTAAATTGCCTGTTTTCCATTTTTTATTATTGCCAATTAAACATTTCCAAGTGCATTGTTTTGAAGCGCTAAGCGAAAGAGAATAATCAATTGGATTTATTGGTTCAAGGCAAAATACCTCTATTGTTGCCCCTGTATCTTTTTTAAAAAATAGCCTAGCGTTTATAACTTTAGTATTATTAAAAAGCATTAAACTATCAGCAGGTAGATAATCACTAATGTTTTTAAATATGTTTTTTGTAATTGAATCTTTGTTTTTTATTAAGAGTTTTGACTCGTCTCTTTTTTCTTTTGGATATTTGGCAATTTTACTTTCAGGTAAATCGTAATAGTAATTATTAATATTTATTTGTTTGTAATCTTTCATTTAAGTAAATTTGCACAAAAGTAAATAAAATCTTTAATTGTTTAAATAAACAAATTAACTCTTGTAAATTTAATAAAAATGACAATAAATATAGGCGATAAAGTAAGGTTTTTGAATGATGTTGGTGGTGGACTTGTAGTAAAAATCTTAAAAAATAAAATGGTTTTAGTAGAAAATGAAGAGGGTTTTGAATATCCGATTAATTCTAAAGAGTTGATAGTTATAGAAAAGGCAAAGAAAAATGAACCTGTGATAGAAAAGGTTGAAAGCGATAAAACCCATTTTTCAGAAGATAAACAAGAGGCTAAATTTAATTTTAAAAAAGATAATTTAACAAATATCGTTTTTGGCTTTGTAAGAAATATAGAAGATAAAAAAGATGGTTTTGATTGTTATTTAATTAATGACTCCAACTTCAGCCTTTTTTATCATGTAGTTTTAAAATTAGATACAGGTTTTAAAAAATTAGATGCAGAGATTTTAGAAGCAAATACAAAAATTCATGTAGTTTATTTAAGTCGGGACGAAATAAATTTAGGGAAAGAAATAATAATTCAAATATTATTTTTTGATAATCCTCTTGAAGTACTTAAGCCACAAATAGAGAGGAAAATAAAAATTGTTCCTTTAAATTTTTTTCAAGAGCATTTGTTTGTAGAAAATGATTTTATTGTAGAAAAAGCTTATATTTTTGAATTATTAAAAGAAAATTTTGGTTTAGGACAGTCAAATAAAACAAATGAAGATTTTGAAAGAAAAATTTTAGAAAAAGAAATTCCTGAAGAAGATAAATCAAAAAGATATTCTGCCCGTCAAGAAAGAAAAACAATTGAAGTTGATTTGCATATCAATGAATTGGTAGAGAGTGTGGTTGGTATGACTAATTCTGAAATTTTGGCTAAGCAAATGGAGGTTTTTCACCAAACTATGACAGAGGCAATAATGTCAAAAGCGGGGAAAGTTATTTTAATTCATGGCATAGGTAACGGGACTTTAAAAGCTAGTCTTAGAGAATCATTATCAAAACAATATAAATTACATTTTGAGGATGCTTCTTTTCAGGAATATGGTTTTGGGGCAACTATGGTTTTACTGTAATATTTTGATTTAATTAAGATGAAATTGGGATTATTAATAGAAAATTTAAGAATTTCAGTAAATTCTATTCGTTCAAATTTATTGCGAACAATATTAACAGTATTAATAATTGCAATCGGTATAATGGCTTTAGTTGGAATATTAACAGCTGTAGAATCTATTAAAACTACTATAAGTAGTGAGTTCCAAAGTATGGGTGCTAATACTTTTACAATTCGTAAGCAACATAATGAGCAACATGGCGGTGGACGACGGGTTGATTATAAAAATATTAGTTATGAAGATGCTAATTTTTTTAAAAGCCAATTTTCATTTCCGGCTAGGGTAAGCATAATGACCAATAGTTCTGGTTCAGCTACAGTAAAATACGAAAGCTTTAAATCTGACCCTAATATAAGTGTTTATTCCGTTGATGATGAGTATCTTGTAACATCGGGTTATGAAATAGAAAAAGGCAGAAATTTTTCAAACAAGGAGGTTTTGTCCGGCGAAAGTATTGTTATAATTGGTAGTGAATTAGGAAAGTTTTTATTTGGAAATGCAGAAAGTGGTTTAGAAAAGTTTATTTCTATTGGCTCAATTCGTTATCGTGTTATAGGAATTTTAAAAGAAAAAGGTACTGCCTTTGGTAGTTCAGGTGATAAAATTTGTTTAATTCCGCTTCAAAATGGGCGACAATATTTTACTTCAGCCCAAAGTTCTTATACAATTAGTGTTATGCCTCATGAAATTTCACAGATTGATTTAGCAATTGGTGAAGCAGAAGGATTATTTAGAAATATTCGAAAACTAAGTGTTTATGATGAAAATAATTTTGTAATTAGAAAAAGTGATAGTTTAGCAAATATGCTTATAGAAAATCTTTCCATTGTAACTTTAGGCGCAACAATAATTGGCTTAATCACTTTATTAGGTGCTTCTATTGGACTGATGAATATTATGTTAGTTTCTGTTTCGGAGAGAACTCGCGAAATTGGAGTGAGAAAAGCTCTTGGGGCAAGTTCTAAAGCAATTAAACAGCAATTTTTATTTGAATCTGTTTTTATTGGTCAAATAGGAGGGGTGTTTGGAATTATTTTAGGAATAATTGTTGGAAATATGATTTCTTTGCTAACAGGTGGTGCTTTTGTAATTCCTTGGTTGTGGATTTTGCTTGGTGTTATTTTGTGCTTTTTTGTGGGAATAGTTTCAGGTTATTTTCCTGCTGTAAAAGCATCGAAACTTGATCCAATTGTTGCTTTACGCTATGAATAAAAAAAGGAGCTGTCTCGTAAGTGTCAAACTGCTTCTTTCAATATTCGAACTCAGTTACTTACTTCTGTACGCACCTTTGTCCTCAATTTCAGAGCTTTGCATTTTAACACTTTTGAAACAGCTTGAAAGTTTATTGTTTTAAACCTTGTTTTGACACAGCCTCTTATGTTTTGTTTACTGTTTTTTAAAAAAGCTTAGGAATTAAATCTACAACTCTGCAAGAATATCCCCATTCGTTATCGTACCAAGTAATTGTTTTTAAAGTTTTTCCATTCAACATTGTGCAACCTGCATCAAAAATTGCAGAATGAGTATTATGTATAATATCAACCGAGACAATTGGGTCATCTGTATATTCTACTATTCCCTTCATAGGTCCTTCTGCTGCTTGTTTAATTGCTTTGTTCACTTCTTCTATTGTAGTATCAGTTTTTAAATTCACAACTAAATCAACAGAAGAGCCTGTAGGAGTAGGAACTCTCATTGCCATACCGTCAAGTTTGCCATTAAGTTCGGGTAAAATTTTTCCTACTGCTTTAGCTGCACCTGTAGTTGTAGGAATTTGAGAAACAGCACATGATCTGGCTCTACGTAAATCTTTATGAGGTCCGTCCAGAATAATTTGGTCGTTTGTATAGGAGTGAATAGTTGTCATCAAGCCATTTTCGATTCCAAATTTGTCATTTAAAATTTTAACAATTGGTGCCATGCAGTTTGTTGTGCATGAAGCATTAGAAACGCATTGTACTTCAGGAGTAATTATGTCGTCATTAACGCCAAGCACTACCATTGCATCTATGCTGTCTTTTGCCGGCACTGTTAAAATTACTTTTTTAGCACCATTTTTAATATGGTCTCCATATCCACCTTTAGAACTTTCTTTTGAAGTAAAAATTCCTGTAGCTTCAACAACTATGTCAGGTTTAACAGGCCATGGAATATTAGCAGGATTTCTTTCTGCACTCACTTTTACTTCTTTACCTTCTACAATTAGTGAAGTTTCGTTGTATGAAATATTTCTGTCAAATATTCCTTGAGTTGAGTCATACTTTAAAAGATGTGCCAGAGTTTTTGTATCTGTTAAATCGTTGATACCAACAACTTCCATATCTTCTCTATCAAATGCGATTTTAAACACATTACGTCCAATGCGTCCAAAACCATTAATTGCTACTTTAATTTTTGTCATAATATTAAATTTGTTTTTACAAAAATATTAAAAATTATTTAATTAGTAAAGAATTTATTTATAAAAATCTAATATTTTTTAGAAGTCTGTATCTATTAGTTTTTTAATTTTCTTTGTTCTTTTCTAAATTCCCGGTTTAATTTAGCGTCTAATTTATTTCCAAAATGGTAACTGATGAATAAATTTAAGAAATTACTGTGTTTTTGCCCTGCCATAATTTCTATAGGTAAAAAATAATTTTCATAAATAATTCCGGTTTCTAAAACTTTTGACTTCATAATATTTTGACTAAAATCAAAGTTTAGCCCAAATTTCAAATAAAAACCTGGATGAAGTTTAGTTTCGCTTAATCCCATAGTGAATGGAGCTTTACCAACAATATCTGTAGGATTGTTTTGAATGTCTATATCTATTTTATAAATAGATGTGTAAGGATATAGGTAATTATTTATTATTTGTACACTGTCAACTATTTCGTAATAAATAGGTTTGCTGGCAGCAATAGTAAATCCTCCGGATAAGGATAAAAAGATAGAAATACTATTTTTATCTCTTTTTTCGAATAGTTCTCTGTTTATTCCATAACCAAATTTTGCATTGTGTACAGAATGTGTTTTTCCAAAAACAAATTTTTTTACATATAAAGTAGGAAAATATGGATTTATAACTTTAGCTTCTTTTGGGCTTTTCATATAGTTATATTCAAACTCAAAAAATCTACTAAAATTACGATTAATTTTTGTTGTATAACTATAATATGCACCAAAACCATTTGTGTTAAACTTTACACCAAAAGAATTTAATAAGAACTTATCTGGTTCTCTAAAGTTTTCTAATTCTCCTTGTGAAAAGCCTGTATTTATATTAAATAATATAAATATTATTAGCAGTGATAAATATTTCATTTAAAATTTCTTATTACTGCAAAAATATGTAAAGTTTTTTTTAAAAAAAAATTAAGCTTTTGAATCTGTGTTTTCAATATTAGCTTTTCCGTAAGCAGGACAATCTTCAGAACCTTTACAAGCACTTAATCCTAATGCGATTAATGCAGTAACAAAAATTATAAGGATTATTTTTTTCATAATTTATAAATTTTATTTTACAAAAGTATAAAATTTTTCACAAACAAAAATTTAAGTTATTAAGTTTTATTAACAATATTTGTTTATAAAAAAAGGGGCAAAAAGCCCCTATGTCTATCTCTGTTCTTATTTTATTTATTGTTTTACAATTTTTGTTGAATAAGAATTTTGTTGAGTATAAATTATTAAAGTATAATTTCCATTTGCAAAATCCGACATATCAAACTCATTGCTTTCCGTAGTAAAAACTATACGCCCTAAAGAGTCGTATAAGTTTGCTTTTTCAATATTTTCACCATTAATTTTAATAATTCCGCTTGTTGGGTTTGGATATACATAAAACATTTCAGCATTTTCAGTATTTATATTTACACCTTCTAAGAGTGTAACTGTAACTTGGTCGCTATCTTCACAGCCATTAACTGTGATTGCAGTAACACTAATTACATTAGGTCCAAAATTTAAGTTTTCTGAACTTAATGTTACAAAATGTTCTGTATATTCAGGGCCTAATGACCAAACATAACTAATGTTTCCAAACTCTGTCGTCAAGATTGCGGTTTGATTTTCATACATTTCAAAATCCTCACCTAGGTTAACTCTTGGCATAGGGTAAATCTCAATATTTAAAGAGTCTTTTGACCAGCATCCAAAATCATCAGTAACAATTACAGAATAAAAACCACTTTCTTCTATATCAATAGATTGTGAGGTATCTCCTGTATTCCATATATATTCACAATCGTCTTCTTGAACACTAAGTGTTAAAGATTGGTCAGCACAATAAGCCTTATCACCACCTAAATCAAGTTCAGGAATTTGGTGTATAAACACTTCAACAGTGTCAACACCTATACATCCGGTGATAGTATCTGTAGCAATAACTGAATATATCCCGGGTTGAGTAACTCTATTAGTCCTTGCTGTAGAACCGTTGCTCCACAACCAAATTGATCCACCAGAAATAGGTCCAAGTTTTACGTTTGGTTCGTTTGAACAAGAATGTACTTCGTAAGCATCTGAAATTTTAGCGTCAACAGTGTATTCAAAATCAATATTTGCAGAATTTGTACGAGTACAGCCATACTCGTTAGTTACTGTTAAAGAATAAGTTCCCGCTTCTTCAAAAGTTATAGAATAATTTGTGCTACCTGTATTCCACAAGTAGCTATAGTTGTTATTTAGAGGTCCTTCTAAAGCGTGTGCTACACCATAGCAAATAGTAGTGTCTTTAAAAGAAAATTCTTCAGGCATTACAGCAAATATAACTTGTGTACTTGCATCAGCAGTACAGCCAAATTCATCCGTAACAGTTACTCCGTATGCTCCTGTAGTTGAGACAGTTAAACTAGCTTCAGTGCTATTATCACTCCATAAATATGAGGCAAAATCACCTGGGTTTAAAATTGTGCTTTCGCCAGGACAAACTGTGATTTCTGAATCTAAATTAGCAATTGGGTTTGCAATATCAATAATTGCATGTTCTGTTTCTAGTGAAGCAGAGCCGGCAATTAATGAGCAATAATATTCCCCTACAGTATAAACAGTTAAAGTACTACTTGTTGCAGTTTCAATTGCTGTCCCATTTTTACGCCATTGATAATAAAGAGTTTCTCCATTATTAGCTACTGCATTAACTGAAAGAATTGTACTTCCACCATTACAAATACTTGTTGATTGAGGTTGATCAATAATAGTAATTTCTCCAACAACATTTATTTCTATTTCTTTACTGACTATTTCGTTTGGATTTTCACAAATTTCATCAATTAAATCTAGGTGATATTCTCCATCACAATCTGTATTTGCTGTAAAGCCTGTTCCAATTTCTTCACCATCGTTTTCGCAAGAATATAAAGAAATAACAACTTTATAATTTCCAATTTCGTTAAAATTTGCAACAATATTTATAGGTCTGTTTCTGTTCACACAATAAGTATCAAACATTCCTAAAGTAAAAGCGGAAATATTATCTTCAGCTACTTCTATTTCTAACATTCCTGAGCCTTGAGTAATTTCTCCGTTATAAAAATCACTGCCTTCAATTCTGAAGCTATAATTTACGCTTCCAAAATCATCTATGTTTTCGATAGGCTCATTGTTCCTATAAAATTCATAACCAATACCACAAAGTTGGTCAATATTACCATTTGAAACAACTGTTGCAGTTAGTTCAACGTCTTGTGAAATCATATATTCAGCCTCAACATCAGCGATATTAATTTCAGGAAGGTTTTGCCCTGTAATGCTATTTGCAGAAAATAGTCCGAAAATCGCTAAAACTAAAAAAGTAAAATTTTTCATATAATTTTTTATTAAAAAATAGTTTATAATTCTTTCAGTGGGCAAAGTTAATAATAATTTTTTGATAAGAAAAAATAATCTTTATTAAAAAACACTTTTTTTTGTTTTAAAAAATAATACATTTGCAAATGTAAAAAAATCTAAAAATTATTATTATGGTTGAAAAAACTAAAATTTTATTGCGAGACAAAGCATCAGTACGTTGGACTGCTTTAGTCTTGTTGTCTTTTGCTATGTTTTGTGCTTATATTTTTATGGATATTCTTTCTCCATTAAAAGGTCTGCTTGAAACTACGCGTGGTTGGGACTCTACTGCTTTTGGCACTTATGCAGGCTCTGAAACATTTTTAAATGTATTTATTTTATTTTTAATTTTTGCTGGGATTATTTTAGATAAAATGGGGGTAAGATTTACCGCTATATTATCTGGACTTGTGATGTTAGTTGGTGCTATTATTAATTGGTATGCAGTAACTGAAACTTTTATCGGTTCTGGCTTAGAAGCTTGGTTTACTGATAATTTGAATTACATCCCCGGGTTTGACGAGTTGGGGGTTTCTCCATTTTATCGCGGTATGCCAGCTTCTGCAAAACTTTCTGCTGTAGGCTTTATGATTTTTGGTTGTGGTGTTGAAATGGCTGGTATTACTGTTTCTAGAGGTATTGTAAAATGGTTCCGAGGAAAAGAAATGGCATTGGCAATGGGTTCTGAAATGGCATTGGCTCGCTTAGGAGTTGCTACTTGTATGATATTCTCACCTGTTATTGCTAACGCTTTCGGAAGACCAGATGTTTCTCGCTCTGTTGCTTTTGGAGTAATTCTCTTAATGATAGCTTTAATTGCTTTTATTGCTTATGCTTTTATGGATAAAAAATTAGATGCTCAAACTGGTGAGGCAGAAGAAAAAGAAGAACCATTCAGAATTCGTGATTTAGGTAAAATTTTCTCCAGTCTTGGCTTCTGGTTGGTTGCTTTATTGTGCGTGCTTTATTATTCAGCTATTTTCCCTTTCCAAAAATATGCTGTAAATATGCTAGAGTGTAATTTGCATTTTGTTGAACCGAAAGATGGATTTTGGGCTTCCAATATTGTTACTATTATACAATATGCGGTTATGCTTGTAGTGGCAGCAACGGCTTTTATTAGTAATTTTATGAAAAATAAAACTCTAAAATATTCATTGTTAGGAACATCAATTATTTCTTTATTAGTGTTTTGTTTTATGTCTTACAAACTTCAATCCGCAGGGTCTATATTTGCAGTATTCCCACTTCTTGCTGTAGGTATTACTCCAATTTTAGGAAAATATATTGATAATAAAGGAAAGGCTGCTTCAATGTTAATGTTGGGCTCAATATTACTTATTATATGTCATCTAACTTTTGCTTTCGTTTTACCTTTATTTAGCGTTGCAGGTGGAGATGGAAGTAATATAGGTGGTGTTATTGTTGCTTTTGTTACAATCTTGGTCTTAGGTGCTTCATTCTCTTTGGTTCCGGCTTCTTTATGGCCAAGTGTTCCAAAACTTGTGGATAGCAAAGTAATTGGTTCTGCTTATGCTTTAATTTTCTTAATACAAAATATCGGTTTGTGGTTGTTCCCATTATTAATAGGTAAAATATTAGATTGGTCTAATCCTGATATTGTAAAAGCTGTGGCAGATGGTAGTATGACTTCGACACAAGCAGCTATTTCTTATGATTATACAAATCCTTTAATTATGTTGGCAATGCTGGGTGTTGCTGCTCTCGTTTTAGGCTTTGTTCTTAAATCTGTTGATAGGAAAAAAGGATACGGTTTAGAATTACCAAATATACAAGCATAAAAATTTTTAATAATTTTTTTTAAAATGTCCTTAAAATGTTTAATTTTGGGGACATTTTTTATTAATTTAATTGAAGTATGAAAAAATTTAGTTTTGTAGTATTAGCTTTATTTATTAGCTTTTCTTTATTCTCACAGTCTTTGTTGTGGAAAATTACTGGTAAGAAAATTAAAAATCCATCATATATATATGGTACTATTCATATTCAGGATAAAAGGGCTTTTAATTTTGATGAAACTGTTATGAATGCGTTTGAATCTAGCGATGCTTTTGCCATGGAAATTTTAATGGACGAAATTCCGCAAAAAGAAATGATGGATGCAATGTTGATGAAAAATAACTCTCTTGATAAGTTATTTACTAAAGAAGAATATAGAGTTTTAGATTCTGTAGTTAAAGCAAAAACAGGTTCAGGAATTTTATTATATAATAAAATGAAACCATTTTTCTTGTCAAGTCAACTGATGCAATTAGAAATTCCAAAGGATATGGATCTGCCATTAGACTTGTTTTTTCTAACTAAAGCAAGAAAAGCTGGTAAAGCTTGTTTTGGTGTAGAAAAGTTTATGCATCAGATTAATGCAATTGACGCAATTAGTTTAGAAGATCAAGCAGAAATGCTATATAAGGGTTTAACTGATACTACTGGAAATGATGATTTATCAAAATTAGACGAAATATTAGACACATATATAAGTTTTGATTTAGAAAAAATGTTTGAAATATCTGCAGACACAAGTTTACCTGCAGAGTTTAACCAAGCCTTTTTAATAGATAGAAATATTGTTATGGTAAAGAATTTTATTAAAATTTCTAAAAAACAATCTTTGTTTTGTGCTGTTGGAGCAGCTCATTTAGCTGGAGAAACAGGTGTTTTAGAATTATTGCGTAAAAAAGGCTATACTGTTGAGCCTGTTTATTTTAAATGGATAGAAAATTAAAGAAAAAACAATTTTCATATTTATATATTTCAAAATCTCAAAATTTCCTTATACAATTTTTGCGCAGGTAATCCCATTACATTATAAAACGAGCCTTCAATATATTCAACTGCAATCATACCAATCCATTCCTGAATTCCATATGCACCGGCTTTATCATAAGGTTTATAATTTTCTATATAATATAAAATTTCTTCTTTGCTTAGTTTAGAAAATTTTACTTTAGTTTCAGCAAAAAAACTTGTAGTTTTATTTGTTGATCGCAGACAAACTCCAGTAAAAACAAAATGCTCTTTATCGCTCAAAAACTCAAGCATTTCTACAGCATCTTTTTTGTTTATAGGTTTGCCTAAAACCCTATTATCTTTCCAAACTATTGTGTCGGCAGTTACAAGGATTTCATTTTCTTTTAAATCTTTGTAGGCTATAGATTTTTCTTTTGCAAGATAAATGGCAATATTTTCACGAAAAACATTATCTGGAATAATTTCTTTTGCATCCGGGCTTTTTACTATTTCTAAATTAAAATTGAAATTAGAAATAAGTTCTTGGCGACGCGGACTGCTTGATGCTAATAATATTTTGTAATTTGGTTTTAAAAATTTATATTTTTCCATAAACTGCTAAGCTAAATATAAAGCTAAATAAAATGCCAAAAATAATTATCAAGTTAATTAGATTAAGCATAGTTTTGTGTTTTTTTGAAGCTTTCCAGGTTAAAGCGATTAAAAATAATAGTACCGCAGGAAATACTATAAAAGCATAAATATAAAATGGTGCTGTTAAGTAATCTCTGAAAAAGATTAATTTTGATAAGTAAATTTCCCAAATAAGAATAATAGATGTTATAGAAATTAAACTTAAAGCTGAAATTATAAAGTCTGTTTTTCTTTTTCCTATAACTGTTGGAAATGATTTAATTCCTGTTGCTTTATCACCTGAATATTCTATGCAGTCTTTTACTAATTCTCGAATATAAGTAAATATAAAAGCGAAAATTGAAAAACCAATAATTAATTGAACAGATAATTTAATTGCTCTTATAGAGTTTTCTTCCCATTGCAAAATTGAGTGTTCTAATGCAAAATATTCTGTAATTGCAACAGATAAGGGGATTAAGGCTATTGTTAAAGCTAAGCTAAAATTTCCAATGAATAAAATTCTTTTTAGCTCGGCAGAGTAAGTCCACAAAACGGCTGCAATAAAAATAAATAAAAAACCTATTATCAATTTATTAGCAAAATAAGCCGCAATAAATCCGCAAATTATTCCCAAAATATTAAAAATAATATTTAAAGAAATCATTTGCCGCCTTCTGATTTTAAAGCCTAATAAAGCTTTCAGCGGTTTGTTGATATAATCAGTTTTTCTGTCAAAATAATCGTTAATAAAATTGCCTGCTATAAATAAAAATACAATTCCAAGAACAAGAAAAATAAAACCTATTCTAGGAAAAGCCAAGTAAAGTTTATAATTGGAGAAAAGTGCCTGAGTAACAGCATATCTCATAGCTATCATTGTTAAAATAATGATAAATAAGTTTTTCCAGCGAATTAGTTTTAGAAATGTAGTATTCATATTTTTATTTTTAGGTATTAAATGCATCATCGTCCATCCATAAGCCTTTTGCTCTAAGAACTTGCTCGGTAATTTCTCTTACGCAGCCTTCTCCGCCTTTTTTTGAAGAAACAAATAAAGATATTTCTTTTATTTCGTCAGCTGCATCAGCAGGGCAGCAAGCTACGCCAACAATTTTTAAAAGCTCGTAATCAGGAATGTCATCACCCATATATAGGGTTTTTTCTTCATCAAGATTGTATTTTGCTTTTAAATTAGCAAAATCTTCAATTTTTCTTTTACTTTTAATAATAACATCAGGAATACCAAGTGCATCGTAACGAATTTTTACAGCTTCATTAAGCCCACCCGATAAAATTATAACTCTTAATCCTTTTTGAATTGCATATCTTAAAATATAGCCATCTTTAACATTTGTTGAACGCAATAACTCACCTTTTTCACTAATTAAAACATTTGAAGCGGATAATACGCCGTCAATATCAAAAATTAAAGTGTCTAGGTTTTTTAATATTTCTTTGAAATTAAGGTTTTTTAATTTTTTTTTCATCTCTAAAATGTGTTTCTTCAATACTTTGGCTCATTAATTTATATATTTCTAATAAAGTTTTATTTGTTTTTAAAAACTGAATTTGTTTGTCCATGGTCTCATAATCTTGTCTAACAGCTGGACCTGTTTGTGAGGCAAAAGCCCCGTTAGTAATAAGTTTTTCAAAACTTTGTTTAAGTAAAGCTTTAAGAATGTTTTTATCTATTTTATTTTCTTCTAAAATATTTTCGCCTAAACTAATGCAATGATTCATAAAATTGCAGGCAAAAACTCCGGAAATATGAATTACTTTTCTTTGTGCTTCGTTAATTATATAATACTTACACCTAAGTTTTTCGCTTAGTTTTATTAGTTTATTTAAAGTTTGTTTGTTCGAGGCTTCAAGACAAAGCGGAACTTCAGAAAAATCTAATTTTGCATTTTTAGAAAAAGTCTGAAAGGGATAAAATACTCCATAATTTTCAGTTTTACCCTCAAAAACATTCATACTCAAACTACCTGCAGTATGCAACATAATTTTGTCAGGATAAGGTTTAAGCTGTTTAATAATTTTTAAATTTGCTTCATCTGTCATTGCAAACAGGAAGGTATCTGCACTAGTGTCAATTTTATTAATTTCATTAGTAAATGTACAGCCTGCCATATCTGCTAATTGTGATGCAGTTTCTAAATTACGACTAAAAATTTGAGAAATTTCTATACCCGCCATACTAAGGGCTTTACATAAATGAAATGCTAAATTGCCAGAACCGAGAATTACGATTTTGTTTATCATAAAATCTAATTTGATAACACAAACTTAATAAAATTTATTGATATATGTATGCAAATTAAAATATATGTAATTTTCCAAACTTAAATTAGACTGTTTTTTTTGTTATAATTGATTTTCTTTTCTTTTTCTTTTAATTTCAAAAAACAATCCAAGCCCCATCATTAAAAATAAAATTATTGAACTGGCATAAGAAATCATAACTCCTTTTTTATAAACTTTTGGTATAAATTCAAATTTTATTTCGTGTTTACCTGCCGGTACTAGCATTGCTCTTAAAATATAATTAGCCCTAAAATATTTAGCTTCTTTGCCATCAATGCTAACTTTCCAACCATGAGGATAATAAATTTCAGAAAAAACAGCTAATTGTTCTGAGTTTGTTTCGCATTCATAAATCACATAATCTGGTGCAATATCTTTAAGAATTATTTTTGCAGAATTATCCTCTGTATATGTCCAATCTTTTATTAAATCATGATATCTAAATTCAACTATTGCTTGCTTTTCTGGAGAAAATGAACTTAGTTTTTCAATTTCCTCATCTGGACTTTCAACTTTAATAATACTATCCACAAACCAGGCATTGCCTAAGCTATTTGTGTTTATTATAGGATTAGCGTTTGGGTTAAAAATAATATATTTGGTATTAAGCATATTCATAATTGGAGTACGTGCAAATTGCTCGTAAAATTGTTGAAGTTCATTAGCTGAAAACCTATTTTCAATCCCTTGATTAATAATGCTCTCTGTAAAATATAATTCTTTAAATAATATTGAATCATGAACTTCTTGGTATCTACGCATTTTAGCACCTGAATAACCACCTATGGATTTATGGTAAAATGAAGTTGAACCATCGTTGAAAACACTGCTACATCCAGCTGAAACATTACAAACCCTATAATGAGGATTATTATCATCTAAAATAAATTTGTCAGCAGGAGTTTTTTCAAAAGGAATTTCGTATTTTCGTTTCGGTACAAAATTATCATCATTTAAGTAGCGTTTGTTTATTGTCCACATATCTACCAAAACTAAAATGGCTAAAGTGGCAATTACAATATTGGGTTTTAATTTTTTATTTATTAATAAATAAACTAAAACTGCCGCAAGCAATATAAAAACAAATGAACGGGTAGCGTCTTTTCTTACTAAATCTGCTCGGTCTTGAGTAATGGCTGTAACAAAATCAATTTTAAATTTTTCTTTTGCATTATCATATCCGGCTTCGTTAGGAAAATATGATGCAAACATTTCTGCTGTTCTTATTTCGCTTTTTGATTCTCCACTTAATCCTGTAATATTTGGTTTCACTATAAAAGCAAGTGTAACTATGGCTGTTGTTGCTAATGCGATATAAAAATTCTTTAAAAGCTTATCTTTATCAAAATTATTTTTTATAATTTCTGCAATTGACAAAATGGCTAAAAGAGGCATAGCGGTTTCGGCAATTACCAAAATCATTGAGACAGTTCTAAATTTATTATAGCCTGGCACATAATCTAAAAAAAAGTGGGTAAGCCATTCAAAATTTTTACCCCAAGCTAGTATTATTGAAAATATAGTTAATGTTAAAAGCCACCATTTTATTTTTCCTCTAATAATTAAAAGCCCAAAAACAAATAAAAATACAACTATTGCTCCCACATAAACAGGCCCAGCAGTAAAAGCTTGGTCGCCAAAATAAGTTGGCATAGTTTTACAAATTTCTTTTGCATTTTGTTTTCCAAAAACATTTTTAATAACTTCGTATGTTTCTGATTTTTCGGATAATGCTGATTGCGATGCTCCGCCTTTTGCATTTGGAATTAGTAATGTGAATGTTTCGTCTATTCCGTAACTCCAGCTTGTAGCATAGCCCTTGTCAAGTCCAGAGGTAAAGCCATCACCTTGTTTGTTGGCTAATTCGGATTTTCCTCGAATAGAATAGGGGAGGTATTCTTGGGTAGTCATTATAAAAGCTGCATTTATTCCAATAGCTAAAATTAGACCTATAGATAATATTCCAACAGTTTTGAAAAATTGCAATAAATATTTTTCTTTTATAGCCCAAGCAAGTTCAAAAATTCCGTAAATAATTATAGATAAACCAGTGTAATAAGTTATTTGAACATGATTAGTTAATATTTGCAGAGCTAAAAAGAAAGTCATTAAAAACATTCCCGCCCAAGGTTTTTTTCGCTCAAAAGCTAAGAGTACTCCAGCAAAAATTGGTCCTATATAGCCTATTGCTACCGCTTTAGTAAAATGCCCTGCTGCAATAATTATAAAATAATAAGATGAAAATCCAAACATTAATGCTCCCAGCATTGATAACCACGGGTTTAGCCTAAGAGTGATTAATAAAATATAAAAGCCAAGCAGATACCAGAAAATCATATTTATTGGCACTGCATCATTAAAAATTAAAACTTTATAAATTTTAAAAAATATATTTTCTTGTTTGGCAGTCGAAACAGCATAAGTTGGCATACCACTAAACATACTGTTATTCCAAAACACTAACCTATCGTTTTCTTTTTCGTAGTCGTTATTAGCTTTTGCAATTGCTGTATAAGTGTTGTAGTCGTGAGTTGATATTCTTTTTCCATTTAAATAAGGACTGCCATAAATAGAAGCAATTATTAAAAATGCTAATACAGCAATAAAATGAGGTAAATTTTTTGCAAAAAAATTTGATTTCATATTCTCAAGTCTTTAATTTGGTGTAAAAATAGAAATAATTAAGGAACTGTAATAATATTTATGACAAATTTTAAATAAATGGCATAAAAAATTTAACAAATGATATGAAAATTAAATATTTTCAAATAAAAACGTATTTTTACATTTGTGTTTTATTGAAAACAAAAATATTTTGGCTAAAGCCGATATAGAGTGAGATTTATATATCCGCCAGATAAATCTGGCGGGAATTGATATTTCGATTTTATAAAAAACGATAATATCAATTGAAATATTTTGGCTAAAGCCGATATAGAGTGAGATTTATGTATTCGCCAGATAAATCTGGCGGGAATTGATATTTCAGTTTATTACAAAAGATAATATCAATAAAAATTTTTTGGCTAAAGCCGATATAGAGTGAGATTTATATGTCCGCCAGATAAATCTGGCGGGAATTGATATTCGATTTTATAAAAAACGATAATATCAATTAAAATATTTTGGCTAAAGCCGATATAGAGTGAGATTTATATATCCGACTTTGTTAGAATTAAAAATGAAAAAACAAAGTATATCTCTGGCTCAGGTTTAGGTTTATCAATATCAAAAAAAATGGTTGAACTTTATAACGGGAGGATTGAAGTGCAAAGTACGCCTGATGTTGGCAGTGTTTTTACTGTTTTTATGCCTTGTTAAAAATCTTATGAAACTAAATGTTATTAAATAATTTTTTTTATTTTTGTCCTAAAACAAATAATAAGAACTCAATAATTTTTGATGGCTTATGTAATTTAGCATAAGTTAGTTTTTTATAGAGAGAACGGGACTGGTGTTCCAATCGGTCTTCAAAACCGATAGCAGGCGGATAAAACCGTCTGTGGCAGGTTCGATTCCTGCTCTCTCAGCTAATAAATTGCTCTTTTTAAAAAGCATTTATGTCTCGTTCAAAAATTATTAAAATTTTTTAAGATAGACTAAAGTTTTGTTAAAGTCTTGAAAATGTGAAACAAAAAGCGTTGATATTGCGTTATTTTTATTAAATTATGGGTGAAAAAAAGTAGAAATTTAAAAAATTTTGAATATGAAATATAAACATGTTTTAATTAGTTTTTTTAGTGGAATAATTGGTGCTATTATTGCCGTTTTGATTATTGATTCGTACAAAACATCTTCTGATGCTGAAACAAAAAACCAACATAGTTTAGTTGCAGACTATTATTTGAATAAACAGCATCAACTTCCTGCAACAGCGGTTGCAAATCCATTTCTATTTAGTCCAAGTTCGAGTTTTGATTTTACTTCTGCTGCAGAAATGAGCGTTCCCGCAGTTGTTCACGTAAAAACTCAATATAGCCAACCAAATTATACTTTGTATGATTTTATTTTTGGTACTTCGCCACGATATTCAACTCCTGTTTTAACTTCTGGTTCGGGAGTTATAGTTTCGCCTGATGGTTATATTGTTACAAACAATCACGTTGTGGAAGATGCAGAAACAATTGAAGTTGTGTTGAATAACAAAAAATCGTATTCAGCAAAACTTGTTGGACGTGATGCTACTACTGATATTGCTTTGTTGAAAGTTAATGCTAATAATTTACCTTTTTTAAATTATGGCGATAGTGATAATATAAAAATTGGTGAATGGGTTTTAGCTATAGGTAATCCATTTAATTTAACTTCAACTGCAACGGCTGGGATTATTAGTGCAAAAGCACGAAATATTAGCATAATGTCAGAAAATATGGCTATAGAATCTTTTATTCAAACCGATGCGGCAGTTAATCCAGGTAATAGTGGTGGCGCTTTAGTAAATACAAAAGGCGAACTTATAGGAATAAATACAGCAATAGCTTCGCGAACAGGTTCTTTTGTAGGGTATTCTTTTGCTATTCCAGTAAATATCGTGAGAAAAGTTGTTGCCGATTTAGTTGAATTTGGAGAAGTACAGAGAGCTTATATTGGAATTGATTTGTTGGATATTGATTCAGATTTGGCTAATCAACTTTCTATTAGTAAAATCGAAGGTGTTTATGTGGCAAATGTTTTAGCAAATGGAGCAGGCGACAAAGCAGGATTGAAAGCAGGCGACATAATTACTGCTATAAATGATACTAAAGTAAATTCTGTTTCTGAATTTTTAGAATATTTAAGCCGCTTTAGACCTGGAGATAGAGTAAATTTGTCTGTTAAGGGTGGACGTACAACAAAAAATATAAAACTAACTTTACAAAATAAATATGGCGAAACTTCTATCGTGAAATCAGAAAGTATAGATGATTTGGGTGCTAAATTTGAAGTTTTATCAGATTATGATAAAGCCCGTTATAGAATAAATTCTGGTATTCTAGTTACTGAGGTTTCTGCTGGTAAGTTTTTGGCAAATGGAATAAAAAAAGGTTTTATTATTGTAAGAGTTAATAAAGAATATGTGAATAGCGTTCAAGATTTTCAAAATATAATCATTAAGTCTAACGGAAACCTTTCTATAGAAGGCTTTTATCCAAATGGAGGCTCTGCATATTATTCGTTTAAGATATAAGTAAAAGCGTTTTATACTAGAGTTTCTTTAATTTATCTCGTGCATTTATTTCTTACGCGTCAATTTTTGCATATGTAGCATGAGTTTCAATAAACTCTCTTCTAGGAGCAACTTCGTCGCCCATTAGCATAGCAAAAATATGGTCTGCTTCTCCAGCATTTTCTATAGTTACTTGTCTTAAAGTTCTAGTTTCTGGGTTCATTGTAGTATCCCAAAGCTGTTCGGCGTTCATTTCTCCAAGACCTTTGTAACGTTGTATATGTAAACCTGTTTCTTTGCCTTGTCCTAGAGTTTCAATAATATCTAATCTTTCATTTTCAGACCAAGCATATTGTTCAGTTTTTCCTTTTTTAATTAAGTAGAGTGGTGGTGTAGCAATATATAAATATCCTCCTTCTATTAGTGGTTTCATATATCTAAAGAAGAAAGTCATAATTAAAGTTGCAATGTGAGAACCGTCCACGTCGGCATCCGTCATAATTATAATTTTATGATAACGCAATTTTTCTAAGTTAACAGCTTTACTGTCTTCTTCAGTTCCTATTGTAACTCCAAGCGCTGTGAATATGTTTTTAATTTCGTCGCTATCAAAAACTTTATGAGGCATTGCTTTTTCTACGTTCAAAATTTTTCCTCTAAGTGGTAAAATTGCTTGAAAATTCCTGTCTCTTCCTTGTTTTGCTGTTCCACCTGCCGAGTCCCCTTCCACAAGGTAAAGTTCGCAGTTTTCTGGATTTCTATCAGAACAGTCGGCTAATTTGCCAGGCAAGCCAGCACCGCCTAAAACATTTTTACGTTGAACTAATTCTCTCGCTTTACGTGCAGCATGGCGGGCAGTAGCAGCAAGAATAACTTTGTCAACTATAATTTTAGCATCTTTTGGATTTTCTTCAAGATAGTTTTTTAATAAACTACTTACAGCTTGGTCAACAGAAATACTAACTTCTGAATTTCCTAATTTAGTTTTTGTTTGTCCTTCAAATTGTGGTTCTTGAACTTTTACAGAAATAACGCCTGTTAGTCCTTCTCTAAAATCATCGCCATTTATGTCAAATTTTAATTTAGACAATAATCCACTTTCTTCGGCGTAGGATTTAAGAGTTCTTGTTAAACCTCGTCTAAAACCTGTAAGGTGAGTACCACCTTCAATAGTGTTAATATTATTTACGTAACTATGAATATTTTCTGTAAATGAGCTATTGTATTGTAAAGCTATTTCAACAGGTACATCGTTTTTTTCGGTTGAAATATGAATAATGTTTTCTGTTAACTTTTCACGACCTTGGTCTAAATATTCTACAAATTCTTTTAAACCATGTTCAGAATAAAATTCTTTAATTTTATTGTTACCGTTTTCGTCAACCTGTCTTTTGTCTTCTAAGATAAGTTTAATCCCTTTGTTTAGAAAAGCTAACTCTCTTAATCTGGATGATAAAATATCAAATTGATATTCTGTAGTAATAAAAATTGAGTGGTCAGGCCAAAATTCAATATAAGTACCGGTTTCTTCAGTTTCTCCTATTACCCTAACTTCGTCTAAAGGTTTTCCAATAGAATATTCTTGATAATAAATTTTTCCATCTCTTTTAATTGTTGCAGTTAGTTTTGATGAAAGTGCATTTACACAGGAAACACCAACGCCGTGCAATCCTCCTGAAACCTTGTAAGAATCTTTGTCGAATTTACCTCCAGCGTGCAAAACTGTCATAACAACCTCAAGCGCCGATTTGCCTTCTTTTTCGTGAATATCTACAGGAATACCACGCCCGTCATCTTCAACCCTTATCGAATTGTCTTGGTTTATTGTAACTTTAATATTATTACAGAAACCTGCCAAGGCTTCGTCAATTGAATTGTCAACAACTTCATAAACTAAATGATGTAAACCTTTGGTGCTTATGTCACCAATATACATGGCTGGTCTTTTACGTACTGCTTCTAATCCTTCTAAAACTTGAATACTGTCAGCAGAATAAGAATTCCCGTTTTTGCCGTTTGTGTGAGACGAAGTGTTTTCACTTTCGTTTTGTCCTAAAATCTCTTTATTTTCGTCCATATATTTTAAATATTTTATGTCTTTTTTTAATGAGCACAAATTTAATAAATTTTATGTATATATTTTATTTTTTAAGCTTATAAATATTTATAGTTATTAACAAGTCTTAGTGTTGTAAATTACTGATTAACACATTTTTAAATAAAATTGTTAATAGTTTTCAGCCTCTTGTTTACAAGTGCTAAAAACAAGATTGAATTTATTATAATCCACTAAAATTTTATTTGAATCTTATTTAAAATAAATACTTTAAGCCTAGCATAAAATTAAATCCATGCGACATATAATTGTTCCAAACATATTGTTTTTGGCCTGTAATATTATTTAATTGTAAAAAGCTTTGAAAATTTGATGCAAAACTATATTCGCCATATAAACTAATGTCAATAATTGGTTTTAATTTTTTCTCAATAATACTTAAATCTGTGTCAAATTCTTTTGCGTATCTTGTACCTATTAAATCTGCATTAATTCCAAAATTTAATTTACTGTCAAATTTATAATTTGTATTTAGGCTAATATCAAAATTTGGCATATGCCAAGGTTTTTCTCTATTTTTTATATAAGAATAGTAATAATAATGTCCTTTCAGGTTTATGCTTAATTTTTCGCCTAAATTATTTAATGCAATTTCGCCATAGCCTGCAAATCTTTCAACATTTGTATATTCTAAAATAAATTTATTCTTAAGAACAGTACTTGTATCATTTACAAAAAATCCCATATTATCAATTTTAGAATAATTTCCATTTAGGTGAAAAAACACCTTTCTGCTTATATTACCTTTTATACCTAAATCAATTACTTGTGCATAATTTGTTACTTGATAATCATTGTAATTGTTTATGAAAGGATTTATATCGGACAGAAATTCTAAATTATTATTTTGAATATATCCTTTGAAACTTGCGTAAGGAATAATTGTATTGCTGATATTATGCTGAAAATAAATATTTGGATAAAAATGATATTTTACAGGATCTGCATTTAGTTCGCCTGTAGTATTTGCACCTAAAAGTATTTGCCAATTTTCTGTATAGTGCTTGAAGTAAGGATTTAAATCAAGAAATATCTCGTTATAATCAATAGACATAATGTGATTATTATCAAATACAAAGCCTAAATCCATTCCGTATCTGTTTTGGTTGATTAATTTATTTAAATCTGCATCAAGTTTTATTTTATGTTGAAAGTCTTTTGAAGCTGTGAAAAAATATTGATAAGTTAAATTTGAATTAAAATTCATTCTTATTGCCGAGCTATTGTTTGAAATGAAGTTTATATTTGCTTTAAGTTTATTAAATCTTTGCATTTCCATTTCTTCTCTGTCGCGAGGTTTATCAATTCCACTAGCTAAAATAATATTTGGGTCATAACCATAAAAATAAGATTGGTTTGATTTAAAGCTAATATCTCCTCCTAAAGTTGAAGAATAAAAAAATCTTTTGCCATAAGCATTAACTAGATTATTATTAAATCCTGAAAATATTTTTTGATTAGCAGTGTTTTTTACTTTTCCAAATGCTGAATGATGTTTTGCAAAAGCACCGGCAGAAAAATTTCTTTGTCTTGTCGTATTATAATAAACTTCAACAAGTGGAGACAAGTAATTTCCCATTCCTATTTTTATTAATCCATTATCAAGTGGTTTTAATGATTCTCCGCTTAAACTTGCAGCTGTAATTGGTGTAGGTTTAAAATTAGTTTTAAATAAAACCGGTTGGACTTTATAGTCAAAAATAGGTTCAATTTTTGCTGTGTCAATTATTACAGGTAAAAACTGCATTCTATTTGCATCTTTTAAAACAGGAGTGTATTCTGTGTAAATAATTATTCCGGTTTCTTCTAAATTGTTAGATTTATCATCTTGTGCATTAAGATTTAAACCAAAAAAAACTAAGATTATAAGAAATATATATGTTGTTTTCATCTTTAAAATTTTTAAAATTATTATTTTATTTCAGCTGGTTCTGGTAATTCTATTTTATTGTCTTCGTTGTAAAGTTTCTGTATTTTGTCGTTTTCTTCGTCATCTAATAAGTTGATTTTTAAATTTAGTAAATCTTCACTTGAGCGTCTTCCTTGTTCTTCATCTATAATGTTAGTGAGTTTTTCACTTGTTTCGTCTTTAATACCGTCAGTTTCTATTGGGTAGTTATTAAGTATAGATTGTAAAGTGTGTTTTGCAGAAAAAAAGTCGTCTCTATCATAATATATCTCTGCCAAGCATATCAAAGATTTTGCTACCCAATAAGCATGTGGAGAATTTGATTGCGCAAACTCATAAGCTAAATCTTCTGCAATACTATCTTTTTGCATTTTGTAGTTAATTTTAATTACTCTATACATTGCTTCTGCTCCTTCAGAACTTTTTGTTTCTTTAGCTAAATTTTCAAACAAGTTTAAAGCTCTAATTAAATTCTCTTTGTTATAATATGCTTTTGCCATTTTAAAATGTGCTTCTCTTTTTTGTTCTTCGTTACTTCTGTCATCATCAATAATTTTTACTGCAGCAGCTATAGTGTTGTCCCAATTATTTAAATTGTAAGCACATCTAAGCTTGCCAATAGAAGCTAATAATTTTGTTGATTTATTTTCAGCTAAGGAGAAAAGTTTTTCATATAGATTATATGCTTCTAACCATTCTTTTTGATCAAACAAAATACTTGATGCTTTAATAGTGCTTTCTTCTGTAAACGAGCCTATCGGAGCATTTGCAACTATTTTATAGTTTTCCAAAGCTTGATTTTTTTCTTCAAAATAAAAATGCAACTCGGCTTTGTAATAATTAGCTTCAATATAAAACTGACCTTTAGGGAAAGATTTTAAATAGTTTGTTAAAGAATTTAAAGCTTCGTTATATTTTTTGTCAACATAATTCTTTTTAGCAATTTGCCACATAATTTCGTCTTGTTCATCTTCGCTAATACTTGTGCCACTTGTGTTTGCCCAATCAACAAAACCGTCTGGGTTATCTTGCTCTATATAAATTGCTTTTATCATTTCAGCAGCACTTTTAGCTTCTTCTGTATTTGGATATTCTGCAATAACTTGTTTATAATTGTCTAATGCTTTTTGATAATCTCTTTCGTTAAAATAAATTGCTCCTAAGCTAGACAAAGAAGCTTTTCGCATAGATGAGTTTGGAAAATTATTAATATGTCTGATATAATAGAATTTTGCAGAATCAGGATTGTTTATTGTTGTGTGGTAAGTGCGACCTATTTCAAAATTAGCATTACCTAAATATTCAGATTCGGGGTGCTCTAATATTAGTTTTCTTAAAGACCATACTTTTTCATTAGATTTTTTTAAACCACCATAGGATAATGCCATTTGATACAAAGTGTAATCCGGCGAAACTTTTCCTATATCGATAGCTTTTTTGTAATATTCAGCAGCAGGAATAAACTCTCTTTCAATATAATAGCAGTCGCCAATACGGTTTAAAACATCATTTAAAATTTCGCTATTAGCATATCCTGGCTGAAGTTCAAATTTTCGAAACCACGAATTGGCAGTAGTATATTCTTTTTTGTTAAAATAAGCATAGCCTAAATTATAATGTGCTTTTGAATATTCATCTAAACTTACAGAACCTGTAGAATTAACAAACTCTTTAAACATTTCTATTGCTTGGTCTATGTTTCCAAGTCTATAATTTGCTTCGGCTTTCCAATAATGTGTTAATGAATTAATTGTTTTGTCATAAATTTTATAATCTAAAGATTTGTCAAACATATTTATAGCCTCATTGTATTTTAATTGGGTAAAATATTCCAAACCTCTGTAATAAGTCAATCTCTGATAAGCTGCATCGATTTTTGTGTTGCGGTTTTGCATTTTCTCTATAGTTGTAATAGAAGCTTGATAATTTTTCGTGCTTAAAAAAGCGTCAATTAAATAATCGTATGCCAAATCTGTGCGTGGTGAATTGGGATATTCTTTAATGTATAAAGTAAAAGCATTGATAGCCTCGTTAAAGGGAGATAGAGAAAGTTCAAAACTTAGTTGGGCAAAATTAAATAAAGCATCTTCTTTAATTTGTTGATTAAAATTATATTTTGAAGCCACCTCAAAAGAGCGTAAGGCC
The DNA here is from genome assembly GCA_023228725.1 of Bacteroidales bacterium. Lineage (GTDB taxonomy): Bacteria > Bacteroidota > Bacteroidia > Bacteroidales > ML635J-15 > Bact-19. The sequence goes on from JALOAQ010000011.1 coordinate 40,199, forward strand.
TCAACTTTTTTATTTAAATTTAAATAGCAATCAGCCATATGATAAGCAGCATTTTGACTTAATGTATCTTTCATATTTGCAATTTTGCTAAAAGAATTGGCTGCTTTATCGTATTGCCTATTGTTGTAATATGCAAAACCTAATTCGTAATAATCATAATCGTTTGCAGAATTTGTTGATTTTACATAATTGTTCAGATATGGTATTGCATCTGAGTATTTTGCTTTTCTATAGTATGCTGAGCCTAAAAGTTTATTTATTTCTGCCGCTCTATTGCCTGATTCTTTTTCTAAAATTTTTGGAGCATATTCTATTAGTTCATCATATTTCTCTTGTAAAAAATAAATGTGAATAATGTAAAAAGGTGTAATTGAGGCAAATGAAGGACTGTTTTCTAATTCTAAAAATCCTAATAGTGCTGTTTGATATTGCTCGTTTATGTATTTTAAATGTGAATAAAAATATAATGACATTGGTCCATAAATATTATTGGCATCTTTAGATTCATAAAATGCTTTGGCGGCTCTATCGAAATCTTTTCTGGCAAAATGACTAAAGCCTAATTTGAAAAAATATTCTGATTGTTCATCAGAGCTTAGTAATAGCCTGTCTGTTTTTTCGTACCATTGTATTGAATTTTTATAATCTTTGTTTCTAAATTTAAAGTTTGCCATTTGAAAACTTGCATTGTTGTTGTTTCGGCTTTCAGGGTGGTCTTCAATAAAATTTGTTATCTGAAATTCAGCGTCATTATTAAATAAGTTCATGGAAGAAATTGCAAAGTAAAAAGCTGCATCGTCTTTGTAAGCTGCATATTCCTGTCCTTGATGAAGCAATATTTCTGAAAATAATTTTTGTGCAGGTACATATAAGCCTTTCTCATAGAGATTAATAGCA
>JALOAQ010000128.1 GCA_023228725.1 Bacteroidales bacterium
AAATAAACTTCTCAATTATAATAAAATTACTATTTTTACGCTTTTATTTTTAATTCATAAAATAAATATAAACTATGACTGAAAAATTATTTAAACGACTAGATTATGCAGTCGGCTGGTTCACTTTGCCTGTAGCTGCAAAGAGTAGGCGGTTGTAGCGGTGCGATATAAGTAGCTTACCCTTTTTTATTTTATTTACATTAAAACAAAATACATGAAAAAACTACAAATTCATATGATGTAAATAAAAAAATGTATATTTGCATTAAATTTTAAATTATTTTTAAGTATTAAATTAATAAAAAATATGAAAGCACGATTTTTAATTTTAGCAATAATTGTTGCATTTTTAACAGTTAATATAGGTTGTAAAAAAGAAGGCTGTACAGATCCTTTTGCGACTAATTACGACTCTGAAGCAGAAAAAGATGATGGTTCATGCACATATCCACAAGTTGACCCAAATCCTGACCCAAATCCTGACCCAAATCCTGACCCAAATCCTGACCCAAATCCTGACCCAAATCCGAACACAGATCCAAGAGAAGCTTATTTAGGAAGCTATTGGGTTACAGATAGCACATGGATGATGGGTGAGTATAGTGGAGAAACTTCTTATGCTCTCCAAATTACAACAGGTAATACAAAAAGCGACACTATATACTTAAACAATCTTTTAAATAGAGGAAAATCATTCTTTGCCATAATGGCAGGAAGTAACTTTTCCATACCATCGCAACAAGTAGATGGACCGTATTATATTACAGGTAGTGGTAACTTTAACAATAATGTGATTACCTATAAAACTTCAGGCGACATTTACGAAAATAGAGGCACTGGAACGAAACAATAAAAAAGAGATTAATTTACACTCATACCGTGTTATTTATTAAAAATTAAATAATTAGTAAAACATAAATTGTCAATGTTAATAAAAATTTATAAAAGCAAATAAACTATTAAATATTAATAATATTTAGAATTGCAATTACACAATAAAAATTGAAATTTACCGTTTCTTTATTATATAAAAATTTTAAAATAATTTTATAATGAAAGCACAACACATGTTTTATCCACATCTTATTGTAAGTAACGTTAGTAAAATATCAAATGATATTACAACAAACAATGTTATTACTTATTCTTCAACTCCTAGTCAATTTATGTCAAGCCTTATTGACCTTAAAGAAAATGGCGATTTTTTGGATAGTTTCATAACAGTTGCAAAAACGTATAAGGATCAAAATGCTGATTCTATACTAAAGAAAAGCGAATTATTAACACTATTTCCTCAATACGATATTATTCTTGAAGCTCTAAACAATAAAGACACTGAATACTTTCTAAATTTAGATTCTAACATTTTCAATGCTATTTCCAATGAACTAAGTTTTTGGGACAATTCAATAGCCTCGTTTATTCTAAATGACAAAACTTCCATTGCTAATGATCTAACAAATTCTGTAAAAATCATAAGCTTGTTGAAAAGAATTCAAACTGGACTTCTTAATACTCCTGAGAAGATACTTACATTTTGGAATAAATCATATTTAGCTTATCCTTCATCTATTTTTCCATTACCTAAAAAAGAGATTAAAGTTCCTGAAGTTCCTACCCCTAATCCCCCTACAGCATCAAGATTAAATGAACTACAGCACAATTTAAATACTCTAAATTTGGCAAGAAAAGAAATTTTAAAGGCATTTAAATTTCAAAACCAAAAATTACAATTTACAAAAGCAACTAAAGAGGAATATCAAAATTTTTTGCAAGCAAGTATAAACGAAGATAAACTAAGAGACAATGTTTTGAAACATGATATTTCTATTAATTTAGACCAAGAATTTGAGGCATATTCAAAAGAGAAAAATAGTGAAGAATTAATGCCAGACTATTACAATCTACTTCCTAAAGAGACTTTAGATTTATTAAAAAATTTAGGTTACACAGATACAAACATAAACGTTGATCACACTATTTCATCTATTGATGCACAAGTTTCAGAAATAAGTTCAGAAATGGCACAATATATAAAACCTGATCAGCAAATATTAATCGGCACTACACTTATCTCTGTGAACAATTCTGTTTATGAAGACGTTTTGTGTAATAATCAAGAAATTCTAAGTCATTGCGAACTATTAAAAAAACTTATTTCAGAAACACCAGATAAAACATATGTTCAAATTCTTGGTATGGGTAACTACAATATAATTAAACAAGAATTACTAAGATACGAAGCTGATGAAATTGCTGAAATAGAAAATATTTTAAAAGGAGAATCAAAAGAAAAAACACATAGAAATTTAAAAATACGAGAAGACAGTTATTATATAGAAACAGAAACATCAGAAGAAACTGAAACCAATTTTAGAACTGCTGATAGATTTGAAATGTCCAAAGAAATTAATTCTATGATTTCGCAATCAACCCAATTAGAAGCAGGTCTATCGTTAAGTGTGGGTTATGGTCCTGTAAAACTAACCGCTAACGTTGGATATGCTACAGCTTCATCATCTGCCGAAGCAACCTCTACGGCAGTAAGCAATGCAAAAGAAGTAACTCAGCAAGCAATGCATAGGATAGAAGAAAGAGTGCTAGAAAAAAGAGCTGTTAAAAATATAAACGAAGTAGAAGTTATAAATCTTCATAAAATTGACAATTCAACAGGGACTAATCACATAAATGGCTTTTATTATTGGGTAGATAAAGTATATAAAAATCAGATTTATAATTTGGGGAAAAGACTTATGCTTGAATTTCTAATACCTGAGCCAGCTGCTTATCATATATATAGTAATGCTTTCTCTAAAAAAGAAGGTGTAACTATAGCAAAACCTATCGACCCTAAAACACACTCAAATGAAGGTCTTATAAATCCGCTTAAATCATTTAAAGACATTGACAGATCTAATTACCATTTATGGGCTACTTTATATAATGCTCATGATATTCCCATTCCTCCTACAGAATTCGTAATTATAGCAAAATCTTATGCGTTAGACTATACTCCAGGAGGAAAATTATGGCACAGCAAAGAATTTAATGATTTAACTGTCCCTGCTGGATACGAAGCAAAAATTGCCGAAGTAAGAATTGCTTTTTCTAGTGGAAGCAATAGGTATATTCAAGGATATATAGGCAGGCATTTTATACATACATATTCTAATGGTCATGGAAGAAAAATTATACTTAATAATGAAACAGATATAGTACCATTCTCAATAAGAGGTAATTTTGATGAATATGCAATTAACGTTGAAGTAATATGTCAACTTTCGTCAAATGGATATGAAAAATGGCAAAAAGAAGCATATGGAACTATCATAAATGCCTACAATACCATGAAGTCAGAATATGACAATCAAGTTGCTAGTTTAGAAACATCAATTTCAATCTCTGGACAAAATCCTGCAGAAAATAGAAAAGTTGAGAAAACAGAATTAAAAAAATGGGCAATTGAGCTACTTACACTTCAACGATTCGAGGGTTTTAATGCAATGCATAGAGCAATAGATGGACATCCAGAAATAAATTTTAATGAAGCAATCAATGAAGGAAATTTTGTTAAGTTCTTTGAACAATCAATAGAATGGGAAAATATGACTTACTTATTTTACCCTTATTTTTGGGGTAAAAGAGAAAGATGGTCAACAATTCGCCAACTAAGTGATACAGATCATTCTTTTTCAGAGTTCTTAAAAGCTGGGTATGCAAGAGTTGTCGTTCCTGTTAATCCTAAATTTACAGAAGCAATATTGCATTACTTAAATTCTGGCGAAATATGGCTTGGCGAGGCTCTTCCTGCATTAAATGACGAATTGTATTTATCTATTGTTGATGAGATTACACAATCAAATAACAATACTGATGGCATTCCTATAGGAGAACCTTGGGAAACTAGAATTCCAACAAATCTTGTTATGCTAACAGATAAAATTCCAGAAAATTTGCCAGGTTGCGGTAGTTAAAAATATTAAACTATAATGAATAAGCCAAGTTATATAAATATTTATCAAACTATAAGTCCTAATAAATTCTACGCTTATAGTAAATGGATACCTGAAATTTGTTTTGGAATTAAACTGGGTTCTAATGAACAATCATCTTTTATAAGCAACCATATAAACGGTCACTTTTCATATAACGTTAATCCAAAATATTATCCAATATCAGCGACACCTCAAACAGAACAAGAAGCAAAAAAATATCTCTATAAAGCAATCAACGAATTTAATTCAAAATTATCAAATGTAAGTAAAAACAACAGTGCGTTTCCAAAAGATTTTCCTTCCTTATTTAATAACAACCATATATCGTTAAAAGGAATAGAACCTACATATAATGAGCAATGTACCCATATCATTAGTTGGCGTGCATTATTTGGTATTGAGTTAAAAACTTTTTCATCTTCAAGTCCATACGAAAACAAATCGAACAAAACGACATTAGAGGGTGAGTCAATTATCATCGAAATTTCAGGCAATAAAATCGTTGTTTTAAATTACAATCATACTCCCATTATAAAGAGGAAGGAATCTTTAATTATCCCTGATGAAAACTCATATTTTATCTACAAAAAGATTAATCAAAATACTATTGCACCATATTATTTAACTTCTAGAGGATACATACCTGCCTGTAAGGATAGTGTAGCTTTATTAACACAACCTGTAAGTTATGGTTGGCTAAATCCAATAAGTACAGAAAAAGGATTATGTAAAAGTAGAATAACACTATCAAACATCATACAGCCAAGCAACGATTTACCGGGTTCTGCCAAAATCGTAATCTCCATGGATTATAGAATTATTACTTTAGGAGAAGGAGCTGTTGATAACATCTCAATTATTAATTCAGAAGAGTTTTCAAAATTATTTAGACTAGGCAATGCACCTGGTGAATATAATAACTTTCTAAAAGTAAAGTCTCTGCCAACTAATGAATCTATTGCTATTTTACTAACAAAAGAAGAGGAGCGTCTGAGTAAAAAGTTAGATAAAACTACAAGAAAACCAATTTTTAATAATTACTACAAGGTGCAAATTGAATATCAATTTAACCTTGACACAACATCAAACCTTAATTTATGGGAAGGAATTAAATGGTTGATAAAATGTCCCCACTCTAGAGGGTTAATATCACTGCTACCCTTTGATAAAGCTGTTGAAAATTGGTATCATTACAATAATACTTTAACCTTAGATGACATAAAAAATGAAATAAAAGAAGAAAAAGATTACTATAACGAAGAAGATATACACACAATATTTATTCTAACAAAAAAGGAATCTATTCTACCATTAAGGGCGGAAATTTACATGTTTTTTTTAAAAAATATAATTGCAGATAATACTGCTAAATATTCTAATAGTAATTTATTTATATCTACAAAAAGCCGTGGATTTCTTGATAATAAATTCATTTTTTCAAACCAAGAATTTATATTATTTTTAAGTTCAATAGGATCCTCACTATATTTAGACAAGTTAGATGATAATTCTAAACCTTGGAAAGAAATAGAAGAATTGGATCAGTATATCAATGAAAAATTACCTATATTTATCGAACATCTTATAACAGATTCTATTAAAAGATTTAAAAAACTCAAAGCACAAATAGCAGCTACCTCCATAATAGGTGCCACACCAGAAGGAAACAATGTGGATATAAAACAAAATATTATAATTTTAAACCACTTACTTTTTGGAAAAAGTTCAATAAATAAAAAGTTTTATTTTGGAGGAATGACTCCAACTGAAGTTTTAGTTCACGAGGTTGGTCATAATCTTGCTAGCTCCTTTGTACATAAATACACAACTAAAGAATTAGCAGAAGGTGCTAATGATGGAACATATGAATATAATCAAGTAGGCTTACAAAGCAATGAAAACAAAAAAATTTATCCTACTTTACTCGACAATACCATACAAATTATAAACGATACATTTAACAGAAAAAACATGACTATTTTATGAAAAAATTATTTTTTATATGTGTTTTTATCTTTTTCAGTACTTTAATAAAATCTCAAGACACTTTAATTTTTAAAGGTAAAATTTTCACACCAATATTTTTAATCGACATACAACGTTTTAGGTTCGAAGAACTTGTATGTTATGATTTTTGGTTTCATGGTGGTTTTGAAACTTTTTGGCTTCCAATAGATGAACATTTTAACTACTTACCTTATAGCAAAAAGTGCCTATTTATTTCAAAAACTTATTATAGTGGTTTGCGTCTTGACAAAGACTTTGTTATAGAAAATAATTGGGATTCTTTTGAGTTACCATCGATTCATAAAAGAGAAATAACACACGACTCACCTGTTTTTGAATCATACGAGTTAACTGTTGGAAATATCTTTAAAAACTATTGTAATTGTGATAAAGTTCATTTTTATATTTTAGATGTTGAATTTAAATACATTTATTTGGGAGCATATAAATGGGACATTTTTAACTTTAATGGAAAAAGCACAAAAGACCTGTTATTTTTTAGACATAAAACTCCAGTATATTTAATTACCGAAATAATGTATATGAAGCCATATAAACCAAAGCAATCAACAAATCCATATCTTATTAAATATACAGAAAGAAGTGATTCACTATATAATAATTATTTCACATTTATAAAAAAAGACAGTAGTGAAATTGAAGGCAGATTTACACAATATTACATACCAGACTATCAAAATCAATATGCAGGTGGAGGAAGTTTTGTAGAAACCAAGCAGTTTCTTATACTTGATTATGCTCCACCCCCTTTAAAAGACACAATAATTTATACATATAATGAACAACATCCTGACAAAATTTATCTCAAAATGAAAAATCGTTGGGGAGAGCCTATAATTCCTTATCCAAAGATAACAATATTTGACTCTTTAAATAACAAAACTAATTACCGTCCAAACATTGCTAGCCACCCACTATGGGATATTGAATTTCCATACGACAGCTTAAACTTTATTACTATACGTATTAAATTTATGTCAGATAACAATGAGTATGAAATAAAAATTCCAAATAACATAAATGAAATTACAATAGTTAAAAATATGAAGCATGACAAAATAATTTATTTTGATGAAAAAGTAAAGTTACGCAAACTAAAAAATGGGAATATTTTGAAATGTAAAAATAAAAATACTTTTAAAATATTAGAAAAAGCAAATCTATAAAAACACATATTATTATTTCCAAATAAGTTTACATTATAAAAGAAACTTTTCCCATATGCAAAAAAGTTTATCTTATAAAATAAATGTATCATTAAGCTTTTTAATAATTTTAACAAAATAAACTTCTCAATTATAATAAAATTACTATTTTTACGCTTTTATTTTTAATTCATAAAATAAATATAAACTATGACTGAAAAATTATTTAAACGACTAG
>JALOAQ010000012.1 GCA_023228725.1 Bacteroidales bacterium
GTGGTCAACGCGAACTAAAACTATTTTGCCTTTTAAATCGGCATCTTGTAAAAGTGGAAGATTATTTTTCATGATTTTAATTTTTTAAATTTTTACAAAAATATAAAAATAAGTTTGGATAAAAAATACTTAATATTATTGTAATTTAAAATATGAGAAAAATTTCTCGTTTTGTTTTTTAGGGATATGTTAAGTTGTTGCTATTGTATATAATAATCCAAAACTGTACATCTACAATAAGTTAAAAGGGGCTTCTCGCATTTCACTACGCTCAATGCTCGAAGATGGACAAGCATTAATTTATACTGATAGGGCTTCTCGTTTTTCGCTACGCTCAAAACTCGAAGGAGAACAACCACTAATTGCACGAATTTTCACGAATTTTGCTTCTCGCATTTAGCTACGCTCCCAAAAAGTTGAAAGCTAAATTATTTACGTGTACTGAATTTGTTGAAATATTCCGTCTGTTTTGTCATGATTTTTGCAATAAATGGCAAAAATCCCGCCAAAACCCCCACTTTATTTACAAAACCTACACCCTCATCTAGATTATACGTAAATTCTTAAATAAAGTTTCGTTTTTTACCCTCAAATCGGTTCGAGTTTTAAAAGTCGGAGTTTTTTGGGGAAATTAAAATTAGGATAGAGCCTAAATTTTTTCATAGTTAAAAAGGACTTCCAAATATTGGTCAGACAAAATATTATTACTACTTTTGTCAAAATTGTCAAGATTTAAAATTCAAGATAATGCAAGCAAATTTTGGAGAATATATCAGAAAATTAAGAACCGAAAGCGGTTTAACTCTCACTCAATTAGGTGCAAAACTTGGCATTGATTCGGGTGCTTTGAGCAAAATCGAAACAGGCAAAAAAGAGTTTGACGAAAAATTCTTAGACAATTTAGCAAACGCTTTTAATCTTGATATTGAGAAACTTAAAGTAGAATATTTTAGCGACCAATTCGCTAAAAAAATGTACGCTTATAATTGTTCGACAGAAACACTAATTGTAGCCGAAGAAAAAGTAAATTATCTGAAAAGTATAAACGCAAAACAAGGCGAATTGGAATTTTAATATGAGCGAGTACAAAAAAATAACTGCAAATAGTGGCTTAATTTCATTAGGTAATACAGGCGCAAGGTTAAGCGACCCAAGAGCAACTTATGTCAAAATTTTGAACGCTCTTGTTGAGTTCAGAAAACAAAATAAAAATTGGGAAACAAAAGACCAAGCTGAGTTTGGAGAACTATTAGGTGAACTTAAAATTTTTGAAATTAAAACAGACAATAAAGTTAGTTCTGATAAAGATGTAAGATTAAAGACAGGTTTTATTTCGCAATTAGGATTTACAACTGAAGAACGAATTATTACCAAAGCAGGAAAAGAATTATTAGCAAATTCTTTAAATTTTAAAACTAATGAATTTGAAATTTCAAATGAAAGTTTTAATTATCTAAAACAGTTTTTAAAATATCAACAAAATGATTTTGAAGTTTTTCCTTTACTATCTTTAATTTTCTCTATCATTGAATTTAACAACGAATTACCGATTGATTTCGTTACTTACGTTTGGTCAGGTTAAAAAACAAAAGATGAACTTATGCATAATATAAGAACCTACAAAAGAAGTTCAGACTATAAAAAGACCACATATCAATCTGTTCTAAATGCGGATAATACAAGATTTGCAGTAGAAAACACCACTCTTTTTTTTGTTAATCACAGTATCTCCGATAAAAAGGAACTGAAAGAACTTTTGTATGCAATTCTACCACACGGGAAAGGTAAAACTTTTAAAAATAAAACGATTGCCCTTTTTCACGATATTTATTCTTATTGGTTGAATAAAAACACTTGGAATGAAACCCAAAAAAGAAAGTTTATTCAAGACAAATTAAAGGCAAGACACAAAGATATTTCGAGCAAGAAACCAAGTTATTATTTAGAAAGTTTGTTTGATACAACTGCTTTAAATAACTCTTCGGATTGGGAAAAAATCATTAACTTTTTTGAAAACACACCACTAATTTCTTCCGAAAATGAAGAAAGCTTTATTGTGAATTTTCACGTTTTGTATATGTTCATCAAAAAACTTTCTCTTTGTGAAGAATACCGAGATTTGAACACAAGACATTTAAAGTTACTTGATATTTTCGTTTTTGAATACGGAAAATTAAAACTTGACCTTGTTTTTTGGTATTTATTCAAACCTGTAAAAAATGATTTGCTAAAAGCAAAACTGCTTCCACAAAACGAATACAGAACAAAGTTAGAAGCAAGTCAAAACAATATCGGAGATATTTACGATTTCTTAAAAATTAATGTTGCCGAACTTTCTAAACAAATCGCAACTGATTTCCCGGAAGTTACAAAACTTGGTTTGCAAAACTTTGCTTTAAAGAAAAAAGAAGAACGTTTATTAGAATTGGTAAATACTGTTTTTACAAAAGAAAACATCATCAAAATTTTTGAGAATATTTATCCAAGAAAAGACGAGCAAATCCGAAAACTTATAAAAGAATGGTATCAAGATTACGAAGCAACAATTCCTGCATTATTTGAATATTTATTGGGAATTTCTTTTTACTGGCTTTCTGAAAAGCAAGTTAGTATTTCCGACATTCTTAATTCGGGATTAGACGCCAACCTTTTACCAAAAACACATACAGCAGGAGGACAAGCCGACATCATTGTTCGTTGCAAAGATAAAGATTACTTGATTGAAGCAACTTTAAGTGAAAATGACGGTCAGAGGAGAATGGAAGCAGAACCTGTTCCACGACATTTAGCAAAACACATTTTAGAGGTTAACCCAAATAGTTTAACATTATTTGTTGCAGGACAACTTGACCGTAATAATTTAGTCGTATTACGCAATTATAAATTTTTGCCTTGGTATTATTCTGATGAAGATAGTGTTGAAACAATGAACATATTGCCGTTATCAGTTTCAAATATGATTTATCTTTTAAAGAATGAAACGAATTTCAACAAACTTGAAAATAAGTTTGAAGCAGTTTTAAATTCAGAGACCAAAGACGGTTTCAAATGGTACACAAACGAAGTAAACCCAATGTTTTCATAATGGAATTAAATAAAATATATAATGGAGATTGTATTGAAATCATTAATGAGAACATTGATGAAAATTCCGTGCATTTAATTTTTGCCGACCCACCTTACAACCTTTCGGGAAATTCTTTAAATCTCGAAAACAACAAAACAGGCGGAGCATTTTACAAAGTAAATGAAAATTGGGATACATTTAATTATGATGATTATGTGAAGTTTACAGCCGATTGGTTAAAAGCAAGTCATAAAATTTTAACAGCAAACGGAAGCCTTTACATTTCTTGTACACAACACAATATTGGAGAAATTTTAATTGAAGCAAAAAAACTTGGTTTTAAATTGAATAACATTTTGACTTGGTATAAAGTGAACGCAATGCCAAATATCACAAAACGAACTTATACACATTCAACTGAATTTGTTTGTTGGTTTGTAAAAGGTAAAAATTGGGTTTTTAATTATGATGAAGTTAAGAAGTTCAACCCTAACAAAACAAAAGAAGGAAAAGATAAGCAAATGCGTGATTTTCTTGATTTTATTGAACTTCCAATTGTTCAGGGAAAAGAAAGGTTGCGAGGAGAAAATGGTCGCGCTTTGCATCCTACACAAAAACCTGAAAAGTTATTGGAGTTGATTATCAAAGCTTCTTCCAATGAAAAAGATATTGTGCTTGACCCATTTTTTGGAACAGGAACAACAGGTTTTGTTGCTCAAAAATTAAAAAGAAATTGGATTGGAATAGAAAATAATTCTCACTATTTGAAAATAGCAGAAGAACGTTTAACACCAAAAAAGAAATAATATGTCTGATATAAACTTACAACTTGGAAATTGTATTGAACTTTTAAAGAAAATCCCTTCTGGAAGTGTCAATCAAATTTTTGCTGACCCACCTTATAATTTGTCGGGAGCAACTTTTCAAACCGTTCAAAGCGGAAAAATGGTTACTTGTGATAAAGGTGATTGGGATATTATTGATGATATTCACGAATTTAACGAAACTTGGGTGAAAGAATGTATTCGAGTTTTAGCAGATGACGGAACAATTTGGATTTCAGGAACTTTGCACAACCACCCGTCAATAGGTGTGATTTTGAAAAAATTAAATTTATGGATTGTCAATGATGTGATTTGGTTTAAGCGAAATGCAGCACCATTATTGTCTAAAAATCGTCTTGCACCATCAACAGAGCTGATTTGGATTGCAAGTAAAACAAAAAAATATTATTTCGATTACGACACAGCAAAAATGATAAATGGAGGAAAACAAATGCGAAACCTTTGGGAATTAAATGCGGAAAGGCACAAAACAAAACATCCAACTGAAAAACCCGAAACACTTTTGGAAAGGATTATTTTATTAGGTAGCAAACAAGGTGATACTATACTTGACCCATTCACAGGAAGTGGGACAACAGGTGTTGTCGCAAAACGTTTGAAAAGAAATTTCATAGGCTTTGAAATCAGTCCCGAATATTTTGAAATTGCTAAAAATAGAATTGGAGATATAGAAGTTAATGAAAAAGCTATTTATTCTGAAAAGTTAATAAAAAAAGACGAGCAATTAAGACTATTTTTGGAAGAACAAGCAACATATGGTATTTAAGTAATCTACAAAATGGAATACGCGGATAATTAATTTATAGAAGCACAACAGTCTAAAAATTATCATTTTAAAAATTTAGCAAACTGATTTTAAGCTCATAACTGATAAGGAAAATTAAAATCGTAAAATTTATTTTCTTATAAAAACAAAATTTATATCTTTACCCTCAAATAAATTTAAAAAATTAAAAAGTATAAAAAATGAGTATGTTTTGTAACCAATGTCAGGAAACAGCTAAAAACACAGGCTGTACCGTTAATGGTGTGTGTGGAAAAGTTGAAAAAACTTCAAACATCCAAGATTTATTAATTTATTCTATTCAAGCTTTATCTTATTTATGTCTTGAAGCTCGTAAACAAGGTATTGACACTAATGCAGAAAGCAAACATATTACAAATTGTTTGTTTATGACTATTACTAATGCAAACTTTGACGATGCTATAATTATTAGAGAATTAAGAAAAAGCTTTGAATATAGAGACAATTTAAAAGCTAAACTCACTGTAAATGAAAATCATGATTCTATAACTTGGAATCCTGGAACAGATGATGAGCTTTATCAAAAAGCTGAAACAATTGGAACATTAACTTATGATAATAACGAAGATATTCGTGGTTTAAAGCAATATGTTCTTTTTGGAATTAAAGGAATGGCGGCTTATGCAGAACATGCTTTTAACCTTGGTTATGAAGATAATGATATTTATAATTTTATGGAAGAAAGCCTTGTGATGATTACAAAACCAATAGAATTGCAAGATGCTTTAAATTGGGTAGTAAAAACAGGTGAGTTTGGTGTAAAAGTAATGGCACTTTTAGATAAAGCAAATACTGAAACATATGGAAATCCTGAAATTACTAATGTAAATATTGGAGTTGGTACTAATCCTGGAATTTTAATATCTGGACATGATTTAAAAGATTTAGAACAACTTTTAATTCAAACTCAAGACCAAGGAATTGATATTTATACTCATAGCGAAATGCTTCCGGCTAACGCTTATCCACAATTAAAAAAATATAAACATTTAGTTGGAAACTATGGTAATGCTTGGCATCGTCAACTTGATGAGTTTGAAACTTTTAACGGACCGGTTTTATTTACAACCAATTGTTTAGTACCTCCACGTAAGTCAACAACTTATAATGAAAGAATTTTTACTACTGGTGCAACAGGTATGCCTCAATGGAAAAAAATTGATAAATATTTACCAAACGGACATAAAGATTTTAGCGAAATTATTGAATTAGCCAAAAAATGCCCTGCACCAACTGCAATTGAAAATGGTGAAATTACAATTGGTTTCCACCATAGCCAAACTTTGGCTTTAGCTGATAAAATTTTGGACGCAGTAAACTCTGGTGCTATTAAAAAAATGGTTGTAATGTCGGGTTGCGATGCACGTCAGAAAACACGTGAATATTATACGGAATTTGCAAAAGCTTTACCAAAAGATACAGTAATTTTAACTTCCGGTTGTGCTAAATATCGTTATAATAAATTAGAATTAGGCGATATTGGTGGAATACCAAGAGTTTTAGACGCAGGACAATGTAATGATTCTTATTCTTGGGCTTTTGTTGCTCTAAAATTAAAAGAAGTTTTAGGCTTGGACGATATAAACAAGTTGCCTATAGTATTTAATATTGCTTGGTATGAGCAAAAAGCTATTATTGTTCACCTTGCTTTATTATATTTAGGAATTAAAAACACTCATGTAGGCCCAACTCTACCTGCATTTTTAACTCCAAATTTATTGAAAACTGTTCAGGAATTATTTGGTGTTCAAACAATTACTACAGTTGAAGAAGATATGAAAATTTTTGAATTAGCTTAAATATTAACAATTAAATTAAATTATTATGGAAGATGATATGATTATTTGCCATTGCATGGAAGTTTACAAAAGTGAAATCGTGAAAGCGATAAAAGAAAAAGGATTGAAAACTGTTGAAGAAGTTGGTGATGTAACTGATGCTGGAACAGGTTGTGGCGGTTGCCAAGATGATATCCAAGCAATATTGGACGAAATTAATGGATAAAAATTAATTTTGTAAAAAAAATAACCCGAAACTCTTATGGCGAAAATTACGGCCGGAGTTTCGGGTTTTTTATTATTAATATTTTAAAGTTTAATTTTGCCTTGCTTGTCTTATATCATAATTTTTAAACCAAAAAAGTAAGTTCTTGGCAAACCAGGACCATACATATATCCAGCATCGCGAAATTCGCCTTTGTCAAAATCTTTTTGATATGAATTGAAAATGTTTTGAACTCCTGCGTTAAGCTGTAAATCAACGCTTGAATTAATCTTAAAATTATAAGCAAACTTAATATTCAAATCAAAAAATTCAGGAGTTTCAAACTCAATATCTTCTGGAATATATCCAGCTAAATGTTGAACAAGCATAGAGCCTGTATAAGTTCCTGATAGTGCAATACTAAGTTCTTTTATAGGTTTATAAAAGGCAGTTAAATATCCATATTTATTTGGAGAACGAAACATTCTTGTTTGTGGATTTAAGTTTTCGTTAGCACTCCAAATCAATGCTTCTATATATTCACTTTTTTGAAAAGTAAAACCTAATTGAGCCTGAAATTTATTTGATGGAGCAATTTTTCCTTCTAAATTAATCCCTTTTACAATAGCACCAGCACCATTTCTACGTTCTAATAATAAATTTCCTTGTGCGTCTGTTCCAATTTCTTCTAAAACAAAAACATTATCTAAATTTGTATAAAAGCCTTCAATTAAAATATTTGTTTCAAGTCTGCCAAAAGCCCTGTAAATATCAGCTGATGCGCTATAACTTTGTGATTTCTCGGTTTGTAAATTAGGGTTAAGACTAATTAAAGATACATTTCCGCCAACAGCAGTAACGTGTAAATCTTCATCATATGCTTGAGGTGCTCTAAAACCGCTTGAATAACTGGTTCTTAAGCTTAGCATAGTATTTGGATTATATCGTAAATTTATTCTTGGACTAAAAATAGGTTTATTAATTAAATTATGTCTGTCTATGCGAGAACCTAATAAAATACTGACTTTTTCATTTTTCCATTCATTTTGAACGAAAATACTTTCCATATTTATTTTTTGGTTGATTTCTCTATTATAACCTAACATTTTGTCTGTAAGTTCGTTATGAGTATATTCTCCGCCTATTGTTAATTGTGCAGGCATAAACAAAAACTTTTTCATTGAATATCCATATTGTAAACCTGAAACCATTGTAATATCATCAGTAGAACCATAAGCATTAGGATCTTTTTGAGTGCCATAATAACTGTCTCTATCAATTTTTTGTGCAGACGAAAATATATTAAAACTATGTTTACCGTCTTTTGAAAATAAATCATATTTTAAACTCCCAGTGTTGATATTGTGATCTACTTGCTCGGTAATGTCTGAATAGTGAGCCGGTAAATGTAAATTGTTCCCACCACGCCTAAATTCGCTGATATTATGATATTCTATACTTAGTTTTCCATAACTTTTTGTTCTGTAATAAGCTCTAAAACCTATGTTTTGAGCTTTGTTTTTACTAATTTCTGTAAAGCCATCTCCATCGTGGTCGTATGGACTTTGCTGGCGAGTTGAACCAAAAATCATAATTCCTGTATTATATGAATCAGAAACTAAAGAGGCATTTAAACTTGTGAAATTATCTACTGAGCGTGCGCCAATTAAATTTGTTGTATTTGCAAGTGTAACAGAATTATTTAGTGGCTCTTTTGTAATTATATTTACAGTCCCAGCAATGGCATTTGAACCAAAAATTGCAGAACCTCCGCCTCTAACAATCTCAACTCTATCTATCATATTTGCAGGAATTTGCTCTAAACCATAAACTCCGGCTAAAGAACTAAAAATTGGACGGCTATCTATTAAAATTTGTGAATAAGGACCATCCAAGCCGTTTATTCTAACTTGCTGAAAACCACAATTTTGACAATTATTTTCCACTCTTAGTCCTGGCTGAAAATTTAAACCCTGAGCTAAATTAGTAGAATTAGTATTTTCTAATAAAACAGGACTAATTATGTTAACTATAGCAGGAGCTTCTTTACGATTTACCTCGTTGCGGTTTGCTGTAACAACAACAGTTTCTAATTGAATTTTATCTTCTTCAATTTCAAAATTTAATTCTATAGATTTACCCAATTCTAAAGTAATGTTTTTGCTTGAACTTTTATAGCCAAGTCCAGAAGCTGTTAGTGTATAATTACCTTGAGGTAAATTACGTAAGTAAAAATGACCTGTGGCATCTGTTACAGTGCCAAGTGTTGTTCCTTTTATTTGTATGTTTATATAAGGTACATGTTCACCTGTATATTTATCTAAAACATGACCAAAAATATTAGTGTCTGATTTGTTTTGAGAAAAAGCAGACAAAAAACTCATGAAAAAAATTATAGTACTTATCAAAAAACTTCTCATAAAAATAAATTTTTTATTAAAACCAAACTGAATATATCAGTTTAACACCTCTAAATCTTTACTGATTTGTAAAAAGTGGCGGAGCTCTGAGGTTTTTTGTGTCAAGTAAAAATAAATGATGAAAATTTGTCGTAAAAACTTGGTGTTTTATTCTTTTATAAAAGATTTTAAAGGCAAAAATTATTGAAAAAATTAAAACACAAGCTAAAAAAGTATGGTTTAAAATATCAATAGTTTTAATTTCCATTTCACTATGTTCGTGAGTAATCGAATTCTGACTTGTATTTGAAAAAAGATTGAAAAAGTGAAAATGAGTTATTTTTACCCCATTAATTTCATGACTATGAGTAAATAAAGCATTACTAATAATATAAACTAAAAAAAAGTTTAGTAAAAATATTTTTAATATTTTATGTTTTAAATATTTCACATTAAAATTTTGTGCAAACTTAACTCTATTTAAACTAATTCCAAATAATATTTGAATATTTTACAATATATTTTTACTTAGTTTTGGATATGCGTTTTTTTTGTGCGATTATTTTACAAAAAGTTTGTATATATAAAAATATTATCTAATTTTGCAAACTAAATTTTTAAATAAAAAGTGATGAAGAATTATTTGAATTCAGACAAAAAGAAAGAATTTGTCAACAAACACGGGAAGTCTAATAAAGACACTGGTTCTCCAGAAGTACAAATCGCTTTATTTTCCTACCGTATCAGTCACTTAACTGAGCATTTAAAATCTAACAAAAAAGATTTTAGTACTCAGCGTGCCTTGATATCATTGGTTGGAAAACGTAGAGCTTTGCTTGATTATTTAAAAGCAAAGGATATTGAAAGATATAGAGCGATAATTAAAGAATTAGGTTTACGTCGCTAAACCACGAAAAAAAGCAAGACAAAAGTTTTGCTTTTTTTGTATAAGAATTAATTTTAATAGAAATATATGTATAATGAAATTACAAAAGTCGTAAAATTAGACGACGGACGAGAAATCGAAATTTCCACCGGTAAATTAGCGAAGCAAGCAAGTGGTTCGGTAGTGGTGAAGATGGGTAAAACCATGCTATTAGCAACTGTTGTTGTTGCTGAAGATGCGAAAGAAGATGTTGACTTTATGCCCCTCTCTGTTGAGTATAAGGAAAAGTATGCTGCTGTTGGTCGTTTTCCTGGCGGTTTTAACAAAAGAGAAGGAAGACCCTCTGATTATGAAATTCTTGTGTCAAGATTAGTGGACAGAGCTTTACGTCCGCTTTTTCCTGATGATTTTCATGCCGAAGTTTTTGTAAATGTAAATCTTATCTCGGCTGATAAAAATGATATGCCAGATGCTTTGGCCGGTTTAGCTGCATCGGCTGCAATGTCGGTAACGAATATACCTTTTAATGGTCCTATTTCTGAAGTAAGAGTTTCAAGAATTGATGGTAAATTTGTAATTAATCCATCAGTAGAAGAAAATAAACTTGCTGATATGGATTTAATTGTTGCTGCAACCATGGATAATATTATGATGGTTGAAGGCGAAATGAACGAAGTTTCAGAAAAAGAAATGTTAGAAGCTATTAAGTTTGCCCATGAAGCTATTAAAGTTCAGTGTCAAGCACAAATAGATTTGCGTAAAGCTTGCGGAATAGATAGTTTTGCTGAATATTGTCACGAAACTAATGATGAAGATCTGCGAAAAAAAGTGTGGGAAGAAACTTATGATAAAGCATATTCAGCTGCAATGACGCAAACAGCGGATAAACATGAACGTAAAAGATTGTTCGCTGAAGTTAAAGAAGAATTTTGTAATCAATATGATGAGGAAAGTTTAGAAGAAATTCAAAATTTGATTGACCGTTATTATCATGATGTTGAAAAAGAAGCTGTTAGGCAAATGGTAATAAACGAAAGACTAAGGCTTGATGGTCGTAAAACTGATGAAATACGCCCAATTTGGAGTGAAGTTGATTATTTACCAGCTAGCCACGGTTCTGCTATTTTTACTCGTGGAGAAACTCAATCTTTAACTACTGTAACTTTAGGTAATAAAATGGACGAACAGCAGATAGACGGAGTTATGTTTGCTGGTTACGAATCTTTTGTATTGCATTACAATTTTCCACCATTTTCTACCGGTGATGCCAGACCATACAGAGGAGTAGGACGTAGAGAAGTTGGTCATGGAAATCTTGCTCACAGAGCTCTTGCTAAAGTTGTTCCTGCAAAAGGGGAAAATTTTCCATATACTGTGCGTGTAGTTTCTGATATTTTAGAATCAAATGGATCTTCATCAATGGCTACTGTTTGTGCAGGCTGTCTTGCTCTTATGGATGCAGGTGTTCCAATTACTAAACCTGTAAGCGGTATAGCTATGGGTTTAATTGCTGATTCAAAATCAGGAAAATATGCTGTTTTAAGCGATATTCTTGGAGATGAAGACCATCTTGGTGATATGGATTTTAAAGTTTGTGGAACTAAAGACGGAATTACTGCAACTCAAATGGATATTAAAGTTGACGGATTATCATATGAGGTTTTAGAACAAGCTTTAGAGCAAGCAAGAAAAGGAAGAGAACATATTTTGAACGAAATGGCAAAAACTTTGGATCAACCACGCTCTGAGTTTAAAGAACATGCACCAAGAATTGAAACTTTAGTAATACCTAAAGAAATGATAGGCCCGGTTATTGGTCCTGGTGGAAAAATTATTCAAGAAATACAAGCTTTGTCTAATACTGTTATAGCTATAGAAGAGCTTAACGACAAAGGTTATGTGGAAATTTCTGCTACTAACCAAAACGATATGGACTTAGCTTTAAGTAAAGTAAGAGCAATTGTTGCAGTTCCTGAATTAAACGAAGTTTATAAAGGAAAAGTAAAAGGAATTACAACTTTTGGTGCTTTTGTAGAAATTTTACCAAATCATCAAGGTTTATTACATATTTCCGAAATTGATTGGAAACGTATAAAATCTGTTGAAGAGGTGTTGAAAGAAGGGCAGGAAATTGAAGTGAAGTTAATTGAAATTGACCAAAGATCAGGAAAATTAAAATTAAGCCGAAAAGCTTTATTACCTCGTCCTCCTAAAGAAGATAGACAAGAACAAAAACCTGAAAATTAATAATAAAAATAAAAGCTGTTCAATTTTTGAACAGCTTTTTTAAATTTATGAAATGTAGAAAATGTGCTGCTTGTTGTATTGCCCCGTCAATATCAAGCCCAATACCCGGAATGCCAAACGGAAAACCAGCCATGATAAGATGCATTCATTTAAACGAAAATATGCTCTGTGATTTGTGGGGAAAAGCGGAAAGACCAAAAGTTTGTGAAAATTATAGCCCAAATCCTGAATTTTGTGGAAATAGCTTTGAAGAAGCTGTCAGAATTTTAAATTCTTTACAATAAATTGACTTAATAAACTTTGCATAAATCATAGGGAAACAACTAATCCCTAAATCCAAAATCTAATAAATTTGTAATTTTTAAGTTTTTTTGTCGTTATAAACATCAATGCTTATTTTTGTAAAAAAGAATTGTGAAAAACTTTGTACTAATATTATGGTTTTTGTGCATGCAAATGTTTGTGTTTTCACAATCATTAATCAATTTTAGGGATAAAGAAATTTCATTAGAACAAGATACAATTAAATTAGATAGCCTTAGTATTGTTTCGCAAAGTTTAAAATTAACAGATTGTGAAGGAAATGAAATGCCTTTGGATTCATATGAATTTGATTTTGAAAAATCTTCTATAATTTTTAAAAATAAGCCTGATTGCAATAATATTAAAATTTCGTACAAAGTTTTTCCTATTAACTATTTTGAACCAAAAGCGATTTTTAAAAAAGAAGATTTTTTGATTAGTACCAAAGATGATGCATTTAATTACGATTTCGTTTTTAGTCCAGAAGACTTTATTACAACAAAGCAAAATTCAAATTTGTCGCGAAAAGGAAGTATAAGCCGTGGAGTAGGTTTTGGAAATAACCAAGATGTGATAGTAAATTCTGCAATGAACTTACAATTAGACGGAGAACTTAGCGACAATTTATTTATTCAAGCTGCAATAAGCGATAATAATATTCCTATTCAACCTGATGGAAATACTCAGCAACTTCAAGAGTTTGATAAAATATTTATTAAAATTTTTAATGATAGGTTTTCACTTACAGCAGGAGATTTTGAATTGAGTAGGCCAAAAGGTTATTTTTTGAATTACAGCAAAAAAGCACAAGGGGCAAAAATTAATTTTAATAATGATATAGAAACAAAATCCGGGAAACTTCTAAAAATTAACAGCCAAGTTAGTGGTGCTGCAAGTAAAGGAAAATTTAATCGTCAAGAAATTGCAGGAATTGAAGCTAATCAAGGACCTTATAAACTTGTTGGAGCAAATAACGAGCAGTTTATTGTTGTTTTGGCAGGTACAGAAAGAATTTATATTGATGGCAAGCTTTTAAATCGTGGTTTTGAAAATGATTATGTTATAGATTATAATCTTGGCGAAATTATTTTTACCACAAAACAACCTATAAATAAAGATAAAAGGATTATTGCTGAGTTTGAATATTCCGATAGAAATTATTCAAGATTTTTAATAACTGGCTCAACAGAATTGACTTATGAAAAATCAAAATTTTGGTTGAATTTTTATGATGAAACTGATAATAAAAATCAGCCTTTCGACCAAAATATTAATCAGCAAGATAGATTTATGCTTTCGCAAATTGGCGATAATCTCGACATGGCCTTAATTCCAGGTTTTGATTCATTAGAGTTTATTGCTTCTGAAATTAGGTATAAACTTACAGATACAATTATTAATGGAATTATTTATGATTCAATATTTGTGCATAGCTCAAACCCTGAACTTGCTCATTACAGGTTAAGTTTTGCTTTTGTTGGCGAAAATAAAGGCTTTTATAAAAAAGGAGTTTCTGCTGCTAATGGGCGTGTATATGAATGGGTTGCTCCCGAAAACGGAAAGCTACAAGGAGATTATATGCCTTATAGATTAATTGTAACACCAAAAAAATCTCAACTTATTAATGCAGGTGGCGAAATTGAAATAGGAGAAAAAACACAAATAAATTTTGAAGCTGCTTTTAGTAAATATGATATTAATACTTTTTCAAAATTAGATGCGCATGATGATAAAGGCTTTGCTTTAAAATCAGGGATAAAACAAGCTTTTTACAAAACCGAAAAAACTTGGTTTGGGGCTTTTGCTGATTATATGTTTTTACAAAAAGATTTTAGAGCTATAGAAAATTTTAGAACTACTGAATTTACTAGAGATTGGAATTTGAATGAAATGTATTCCCAGCAAAATGAAAATAATATTTCAGGAGGAATTTTATATTCTGATAAAAAATTAGGGACTGCTAATTTTACAAGTACTTATTTAGATAGAGCCTTGATTTATAGTGGTTTGCGAAATTTGCTTAATGCTAATTTAAAATTAAAATCTTGGTCTTTAATTGCTAATGCTTCTTTGTTACAAAATAAAGATACACTTGCAAATGCTGAGTTTTTAAGGCATAATTTACAAATTAAAAAAGATTTCAAATTTCTAAGTATTGGTATTGCCGAATCTGCTGAAAGTAATATTAGAAATTTACTTGTAAATGAGGATTTGAGTTTAAATAGTTTTAAATTTAATTCTTATCAAGCTTTTTTAAATAGTCCTGATAGTGCAAAATCTCAGTTTAGGCTTGACTACAAATATAGAGAGGATTTTTTGCCGAAAAATAATGAATTAAATTTATCAAGTAATTCCCATGATTTTAATTTGGGAACTTCTTTATTGCAAAATCCTAATCATAAGTTTAAATTAGATTTGAATTATAGAATTTTAGAAGTCAAAGACAGCAGTCTTTATATTGGAAATCCTGAAAATAATATGACAGGAAGAGCAGAATATAATTTTAAATTGTGGAAAGGAGCAATTTCTTCCGGAAATTTTTATGAAATTTCTTCGGGTTTAGAGCGAAAAACTGAGTTTTCTTATATAGAAGTTGCTCCAGGACAAGGAGTTTATACTTGGACAGATTATAATAATAATGGCATACAAGAATTAGATGAATTTGAAATTGCACATTTTATTGACCAAGCAAATTTTATTAGAATTATAAATCCAACAGCAGAATATATTAAAACTTATTCAAACCAAATTAGCCAAAATTTGAATTTTAATCCTTCGGTTTTATTAAAAAATAAAACAGGTTTTTTAAAGTTTTTATCTAAATTTTCAAACCAAACTGCTTATAATATTTCGCAAAAAAACACTTCAGCAGAGCTTTTAGAATATGCCAATCCTTTTGCCCAAAATATTGATGATGAAAAGCTTGTAAACCAAAGCTCTTCTTTTAGAAATTCTCTTTCATTTAATCGTGGAAATCCTAAAATAGGAGCAGACTATATTTTAAATTCAAATAACAATAAACTTTTATTAGTTTCGGGTTTTGATACAAGAAAAATACTTTCTCATAACTTGCAAATACGTTATAATATAAGTCCGAAAATAGGTTTTCAAAACAAAATTTCACAAACAGATAAAAATTATAATTCAGAATATTTCGCATCAAAAACTTATGCAATAAATATTTTAAATAATGAGTTTCAATTTAATTTTCAACCAAATTTGAATAACAGGTTGAGTTTTAAGCATATTTTTAAACAAAAAAATAATATTGGCGGTGAGAAGCTTCTCGCAAATGATTTTGGTTTAGAATATAGGTTAAGTTCTGTAAAAAAAGGAAGTTTAACTGCTAATTTTAATTATATTCATTACGATTATAATTCTTCTACAAATGGGGCTTTGGCTTATGAAATGTTGGAGGGTTTTATGCCGGGTTCAAATATAACTTGGGCTTTAACTTTTCAAAGGCAATTAGCTAATGGTTTACAAATTAGTATAAATTATTCTGCACGAAAATCAAGCGATACAAAAATTATTCATAATGCAAATCTGCAATTACGTGCTTTTTTCTAAAATAATAAATGTTTCAAAATTGTTTTATAAATCTTATAGTTTTATTTCTGCAAAACCTGTAAAAAAGTCTTCAAAAATCTTTTTAATTCTAAATGAATTTGCAGCATGATTATTAACAATAATGCAAAAAACAAATTCTTCTCCATCTGCATTAAAAATATATCCTGCATAAGATCTTACTCCTGCAATACTTCCAGATTTTGCATGAAGTCTGTTTTGGACTTTTGTACCTATGCAAAATTTCGACATTGTGCCATTTGTTCCTGCAATTGGTAAACTTGTAAAAAATTTATCTTTATTTGCTGAGTTTAATTTCATATATTTTAATATTCCAACTATTTGTCGGCTTGTAATTGCATTAAAACGGCTCAAACCACAAGCATCACTAAGTTTTAAACCATCAATATCAATAGATTTTTTCCCCAAAAATTCTATTACAGATTCATTCCAAGATTTGCCGGTTTTTTTCATTATATGTTGAGCTAAAATTTCGGCATATAAATTAAAACTCCTAATATTTGTATAGTCAACTATTTCGGATAATATTGGAGAAAAACAAGTGTAAAAAACTTTTCTATAAATATTTGTATCAAAATTATCCACAACTTTTAAATTGCCTTCTAAATTTATTCCATTAGAATTTAAAGTCCGGGCAAAGGCTTTTACAAGATATTTTTCAGGCTCGCGAATAGACCCTTTGATAGTAAAATCATTTTTTTTCCAAACTAAGCTACCTTTTACTTGCATTTGATTTTTATCATTTGTAAAATAAATAAAAGCATCGTCCCAAATAGTTGAAGATGCAACAACTTGATTATCAAATCTATAGCCTAAATCTTCGGGTTCAACTTTTGTTATAATTGTTGGAGAGCCATTTGTTTGTCCTGTTTTAAAATGTAAATAATATAAATTATCTATAAAGTTTAATGTTGAACCTTGGTTTCCATAATAATTTGCAATATCTTCCCAAATCCAGTTGTCGGGAATAGGAATTTCTCCAAAATATGAAATATCTGCAATAATATTTCCTTTAATTTTTTTAATATTTAGCTTTTTAATCTCATTTGTCCAGGTTTGTAAAATTTCGAAATCTTTTCCATAATTTGCAGTAAAATTTTGTGAACCAAGACAAGGATCGCCATATCCAATAATATACAAATCTCCATTTAAAACTCCGTCAGCTGTGATGTTTCCAGAATAAGCAAGTTCAGTTTTAAATTTATGTTCTGCTCCAAAAAGTTCTAAAGCCATACTTGTTGGCAAAAGTTTTAAAACCGAAGCCGGGGCCAAAGCTAAATGTGAATTATAATCAAAAATAATAGTATTGTTGCTTAAATTTTCTGCATAAATTGATATTGAAGCATTTTTTAGTTCTTTTTCTGATATAAAATTATCTAAAACTTCCTGCGCTGTTTTGTTTTGCGAAAATAAGGAGAAACACAAAATTATGAATAAAAAAAATATACTTGGTCTTTTCATATTTAAAAATTTATTTTCGTGTCAAATATACAAAAACATGTGAGAAGATATAATTATTGTAAAAATAAATAAATAAAAAACCTGTTTACTTAAAAACAAATAATAAATTTGTCTTTCTAAACAAAATTTTAATATTATGATTTATATTGTAAGCAAATCGAATAAACCAGACTATAACATTGCTTTAGAAGAATATTGTTTTAAAAATCTTTTACATCAGGATAAAGTTTTTATTTTATGGATAAATGAAGCTTCTATAATTATTGGTAAGCATCAAAATGCTTTTGAAGAGATAAATGCAGATTATGTAAAAGAGAAGGGAATAAATGTTGTAAGGCGTATTTCTGGCGGTGGAGCGGTTTATCACGATTTAAATAATTTGAATTATACCATTATTTCAAATGAAGAAAAAGGGGATAATTTTGATTTTAAAACATTTTCAAAACCTGTGATTGACACTTTAAGCGAATTAGGTGTTGAAGCTGAGTTTTCGGGTAGAAATGATATTTTAATTGACGGGAAAAAGATTTGCGGAAATGCTCAGGCTTATATAAAAGGCAGAATTATGCATCATGGCTGTTTGTTGTTTGATGTGGAATTAAGTGTATTGTCAAAAGCTTTAGAAATACCAAAAGATATTATTAATTCAAGTGCTACAAAATCTGTTCGTAGTGCAGTTGATAATATTTTACCAAATTTACCTAATAAAATCAGTATTAACGAATTTTCAGAAAAGCTTCTTGCACATATGAAAGAAAAATTTCCAGAAATGGAAGAATATGTTTTTTCTGAAAAAGAATTAGCAGAAATTGAAAAAATTAGAGTAAATAAATTTGGCACTTGGGATTGGAATTGGGGAAAATCTCCAAAATTCGATATAGACAGACATTCTAGATATACAGCAGGAAAAATCCAAGTATTTGCAAATGTGAAAAATTCAACAATAGAAAATATCAAATTTTACGGGACTTTTTTTGGTAATAATTCTAATTTGGAAGAAATTGAAAATGCACTAATTGGAGTTAAATATATTTACAAAGATGTTGAAAATGCTTTAAAAAAGCTAAAGTTTAATGATTATTTTGCAGGTTTTTCTCTTGAAGAACTTACAAAAGCAATTGTTGATTAAAATTTAGAAAATGAAAGTAAAAAATAAAAACTATCGTGCAATTTGGATAGAACACCAAACTGTTTTTATGATAGACCAAAATAAATTACCTTTTGAATTTAAAATTTTTAAAAGTAAAAATATGCAAACAACTTGCATGGCAATAAAAACCATGATTACTCGCGGTGCTGGTTCTATAGGCGCTGCTGCTGGTTATGCTATGCTTCAGGCAATTTATGAAAATAAAAATGAAGACTTATATTTATATTTAGTAAAAGCAAAAAACATAATTGATAAAACCCGTCCAACAGCTGTAAATTTATTTTATGCAACACAAAGAGTTTTAGAAGCTTCAAAAATATCTAAAGAATTTGCAATTTCTGAAGCTTACGCAATTGCTGATGAATGTGCTGAACACGGGAGGTTGATAGGTGAATATGGTGCGGATTTAATAAAAGATGGTTTTGGTGTTGAAACACATTGTAATGCCGGTTGGTTGGCTTTAGTTGATTATGGTTCTGCACTTTCGCCTATTTACTCGGCTCATAATGCTGGTAAAAATATTTTTGTTTATGTTGATGAAACCCGGCCACGAAGTCAAGGAGCCAGACTTACGGCTTGGGAGCTAAATCAAGAAAATATTCCTCATGCGATAATTCCAGATAATGCTGGAGCTCATTATATGGCTAAAGGAAAAATAGATTTATTTATTGCTGGAGCCGACAGAATTGCTAAAAATGGAGATGTCGCAAATAAAATTGGAACATTAGAAAAAGCTATTGCCGCCAAGTACTATGGAATTCCTTTTTATATTGCTGCACCAAGCAGTACAATAGACTTAAATACTGAAAGTGGAAAATCAATTCCTATAGAAGAAAGAAGTGCAAATGAAGTTCTTTACTATTCAGGAAAATTAAAATCAGGAAAAATTGAAGAAATGAGAATCGCCAGTCCTGGCTCTGGAGCTTTAAATCCTGCTTTTGATGTAACGCCTGCAGAATTAATTACAGGTATTATTACAGAAAAAGGAATTGTAAAAGCAAATAAAAAAGAAATTAAAAGTTTATTTAATAATGATATTTAAAAAAGAAAGAAAAGCCGTTGCCAAAACAATGAGGCGACTTTACAAACAAGGTCTTACTACTTCGAGCGGTGGAAATGTGAGTTTAAAAAATGAAGATGGATTTGTTTTTATCACTGCTGGGCAAACAGATAAATCATGTATAAAATGGCAAGATATTGTTGTTTTTGATGAAAATAAAAAAAATATTACTCCTGAGATAAAGCCGAGTATGGAAAGCGGAATGCACTTAAAAATTTACGACACAAGAAAAGATGTTTTTGCAATTGTTCATTCTCACCCTATTTTTGCTTCAAGTTTTGCTATAGCAGGCAGTATTCCAAAAACAAACTTAAGTGGTGAGGCAAGGTTTATATTAGGCGAGGTTTCTTTAGCTGAATATGAATTAATGGGAACGGAAAGCTTAGCTAAAGAACTTGCAGACAAATTACAAAATAATGATGTTTGCATAATGAAAAATCATGGAGCAATAAGTGTTGGCAAGACTTTATTTGAGGCTTTTGACAAAATAGAAGTTTTAGAGTTTACTTGTCATTTGAATATTAACTCATTGATTTTGAATAAAGTAAATGAACTAAACGATAAGCAAATTCAAGAAATTGATGAATTAAAAAAACATAAATCTTAAACATTTGAAAACAATTTATAAATTTCGTAAAAATAAATTTTTAAGTTTTTCTAAATATTGTTTATCAATTTCTTTAGAATAAACCCTTATCATATCAATAATTTTATTGTCTTCATAAATAAATGCCAAAGCGGCATCAAACATTTTCTCTTCCCAATTATTTTTCACTTTTTTTACAATCTGTTCAAATTTATTCCAAGATATGTTCTCATTAATCGTAAAATATCCTATATGCACATTATTTTTATCAAGATATAAATTATTTTCCAATTTAATAAGTTTAAAAAACTTTTTCACTTTAATCGTTGCTTCAATACTTTCTAAGCCTCTAATTTTCTTTTTTAATTGCAAACCACAGTCGGCAAAAGTTTTTTGAAGCTCTTGGATTAAATTATAATCTTCAATACCTGCTATTCTAACACCTTCACAAATATTATTATTCATAGAAACTTGGCACCAGGCAGCATCAAAATTAAAACTTAATTTTAGTTTAACTTTTTCAATGATTCGAGTCATTTTTTCCAAAGAATATTTCTCATTACTTACAATGAAAACATGCTTTGGTTTAATTAAATTAGTATAAAAAGAATAATATCCTGGAAATGTTTCTCTTGATTCGAGTAAACAATATCCTGGCATACCTAGTTCTTCAGTACACCATAATTTTTCTACTTTAACAACACTACCATAGCGTTCAATAATATTTTCCATATTAAAAAGTATTAAAGATTGTTACAAATGAATTTTTTTCGTACCAAAGTTATATAAAATTTTTGATAAAACAGAATATGTTAAAAATATTTTTTCTTAATACTAGCATTTAATAAATTCTATATCAATCTCCCCGGTTTTGTAAATTATCTTTGAATAACCTGCATTTTTATGACCAACAATTAGCGGATCTGTAATAACATAATTTGTATTTCCAAATTTTGTTAAATTTCGCGAATGACTGTGTCCGTTTAAGACTAAATCAATCTTATATTCAGTAAACAAACACATTAAATACTCTAATTCTTGACTTGGAGAGTTTGCTGTTGTAGTTTTTTTAACTCTTAGCATATTAGTATGCCCAATAACTGTGCAATGGCGATATTTACTTCTTTCATTTTTTAACAAATCTTCTAACCACTTAATTTGACTTTTTCCTAAACTTGCACTACCTGAGTCTAAACAAATAAATAAATCTTGTTCTGTCGGTGTTTCAATTACAAAGTAATAAGTAGAACTTCCAAAAAACTCATAGTAATATTTCCAACCATCAAAATATAATTCATGATTTCCTGCAGTGGTAAATAGTGGTTTAGATACTAATTTTGTTAAATTGTAAAAGACCTCATAGTTTTCTTTTCTTCCCGTAACTAAATCTCCATTTAAAATTAGAGCTAAATCTTGAGAATTTTCATATAAATTAAAAAGATATTCTGCATTTTCGGTTTTTCCAATATGTAAATCGCTTGCACATAAAACGCTATAATTTTCTTCTGTAGAAATTATATGATTAATTGGATTATTTTGGTTATATGCCATGGATTGTTGAAATCTATCTTCAATTCTATCAGTAGAACGAATAAAACCGGTTAAATCTAAATCACAAGAGATTAGAGATGCGCTTAATAAAGTAAAAATTAAATATTTAATTAAATTTCCCATGTCAGACCTAAATTTAATAAGAAACCGTAATAATTAACTCTAATATTACAAAGCCCTGCTTGTTGATACCACAGGTCCATAAATATTTTTATTTTTTTATCTTGAAATTTATAAAAAGAACCAAAATTTAGCATTGGGTTAATTTCTTTATCAATTAAAATATTATTAAAATTACTAAGATTAAGATATATATTCCAAGTTTTGTCTTTATTTAAAAATAAATATTTGATAGAATACATCATATTCAAGGCATTAATTAATCTAGTGTTTTCAGTAATTTCAAAAGTATTTTGGGCTTTTTTTAAATAAGAATAAATATTAGTATTATTTCCTAAACTAAACTCCCATTTGCTAATAGAGTAATTTAAAATAAGACCCATATTTTGGGAATTTAGGATATGAGATACAGGCTTATACATGTAGAATAAAGATAGTTTTAAAGGTTTTTCCTTAATATTGAAATTATAGCCAAAATTAAGCCATAAAGAATTTATTGCCTTTTCATTTCTTTTATTTAAATTTAAATCAAGATTATAAAAAGCAAAAATATTTTTATTTTCAAAATAAGGTGAATGACCAAGCCTATATAATGCTGGTTGCTCAACTTGATTTAAACTCATTCCGCTATACAAATCTAATTTGAATTGAGCGTAAGTATCTGAAAAGTTAAAACAAAAAAATAAAATAAGAATTATATAAAGTTTTCTCATAATTAATTTTTGCAACATAAAATTAAATTACATAAACAAAAATAATAAAAAAATTGATAGGAACTTAGAAATTTTTAAAATGAGTTGAAACTTTTTCGTCTGTTTTGTCATGATTTTTGCAATAAATAGCAAAAATCCCGCCAAAACCCCCACATTATTTATAAAACCAACACCCCCATCTTAGATTATACGTAAATTCATAAAAAATGTTTCGTTTTTCGTCCACAAATCGGTTCGAGTTTTAAAAGTCGGAGTTTTTAATTTTATTAGTATAATTTTGAGGAATAAAAGTGATTGTTTTTTTTTATTATATAAGATGCAAAGACAATAAGTTTTTTGTAACTTTTTCGTTTTCAGAGCAGAATATGGCAAATAATAAAAAAATAGAGGTCAAGGGCAGAGCAATAACAATTATTTCTCAACAAGAAGAAGACTATATTTCTTTAACTGATATGGCAGGGTATAGAGACAATTTAGAAGCACGAATTGTTGTTTCAAATTGGATGAGTACGTATTATACCGTAGATTTTTTGGCAGTTTGGGAGCAGGTAAACAATCCTAATTTTAACCGTATGGGTTTCCATACGGTTAGAAATGGAGAAGGTAGATTATTTTTAACTCCTAAGCGTTGGGTAGAAATGACAAATGCCATAGGAATATTTTCTAAATCAGGTCGTTACGGAGGAGGTATTTTTGCACATAAAGACATTGCTTTTGAGTTTGGAACTTGGTTGTCTGCTGAATTTAAGTATTTTCTTATTCGTGAATTCCAACGCCTCAAAAACGAAGAAAATGCTCGTCTAAAATTAGAGTGGAACTTGCAACGAATGTTAGCCAAAATAAACTATCACATTCATACTGATGCAATTAAAGAAAATCTTATTCCGAAAGAAATTACCAAACAACAAGTAAGTATTGTTTATGCTAACGAAGCCGACTTATTGAATGTTGCTCTTTTTGGAATCACAGCAAAAGAATGGCGAGACAACAACCCTAATAAAGACGGAAATATCAGAGATTATGCGACATTAGAACAATTGGTTGTGTTAAGCAATATTGAGAGCATAAACGCTTTACTTATTCATCAAGGCTTGACACAAAATGAACGACTTATCCAACTGAACAAAACCGCTATTACGCAAATGAAATCGCTACTTGATAGCAATGCAATAAAGAAACTGAAATAAAAAACCAGCCCATAACATTGGTTTGGTGCAATACGGGGTGAAGTGTTTGTGTTAAATAATTGAAAACTGTCCACCTATAATAAGTTGAAAGTCGAAAGCCGAAAGGGGCTTCGAGCATTTCGCTACGCTCAATGCTCGAAGATGACAACCACTAATTTATACAGATATGGCTTCTCGTTTTTCGCTTCGCTCAAAACTCGAAGGTAAACAACCACTAATTACACTAATTTACACGAATTATGGCTTCTCGCATTTCGCTGTGCTCAGTGTTCGGAGGGAAAAGTTTTTATTGGCGGTGCTGTTTGTAGAGGAGATTTCTCGCGAAGCAGAGCTTCACACGAAATGACCGATAATTATCGGTCGTGAGCGGGGGTTGTATTTTCCGCCTGTTTTGTCATGATTTTTGCAATAAATGGCAAAAATCCCGCCAAAACCCCCACATTTTGCAAAACCAACAACCCCATTCTTGATTATACGTAAATTCATAAAAAATGTTTCGTTTTTCGCCCACAAATCGGTTCGAGTTTTAAAAGTCGGAGTTTTTTTAGAAATAAAATTAAAATATAGAGTAAATTATAAAATTTTCCCCTAATTTTCTTTTAAACCCATCAAAAATAATTGTTTTATAAAAAATATTGTTAATTTTGTAGGGATAATACGTAACCAATGACAAATCAGAATCCAGAGCAAATAGCAAAACAAATTATTAAAACTATTTAACCATGGCACAAACAAGTATAGAATGGACAGATATGACTTGGAGCCCAATTACTGGTTGTGATAAAATTACAGCAGGTTGCAAATTCTGTTATGCCGAAGTGATGACTAATTTAAACAATGGGGCGGAACAAACAAAAAGAAAACTGGAAATCTCCTTGATGGTAAAAAATATTTAGAGATGCCTGAATATGAACAAATATAATTTTAAATATGGGCATAGTTTTATTTGACGGTTATTTGACTGGAACAAAAACAACCAATATTAGTAATGAATTAGAAAAGCATTAGTAGCATAAATATAAAATTGAATATTATGGCAGAGAACGAAAATAATCCACAGGGCTTTATCCCAAAACACGGAGGCTACGAAAATTTAATCACTTATCAGAAGTCGGAGATAATCTATGACGGAACGATGTATTTTACAAAACGTTTTTTTCATAAATATGATAGAACTATTGATCAGATGGTTCAAGCTGCCAGAAGTGGAAAGCAAAATATTGCTGAAGCAAGTGTAGCGTCCGGCACTTCCAAAGAAACCGAAATAAAATTAACGAATGTAGCAAGGGCATCTTTAGAAGAACTTTATTTGGACTATAAAGATTTTTTAAGAACTAATAAACTACCAATTTGGGATAAAGAACATAGATTGTATAAGCGGTTTAGCGAACTCAACAGAACACCAAATGCAACTTATGCCACTTATCAGAAAGCATTTGAGCATGAAAATCCTGAAATTTCTGCTAATTCTTTGGCTTGTCTAACAAATATTGTTTCCTATCTTTTGGGGCGACAAGTAAAAACATTAGAACAAGAATTTTTAAAAGAAGGAGGGTTACGGGAGAGGATGTATCAAGCGAGAAAAAATTGGTGGAAGAAGCAGTGAAAGTTCTTCAAATGAGTGGCGAGAAGAAAAATTGAGCAGGTTTCTTTCGGGGGACTCAGGCGACACGGACGACATGCCCCGCATCAATGTCACCCAGTCCCACGGTCACCCGAAAAGAAAGCAACATCAAGTTTCCAAAAAAAACAAAACCAACAGCATTAAAAAATGAAACGAAGAACGAGTAAAGTAATGATTGAAGGAAAAGATTTACCGAAAGGATGGAAATGGAAGAAGGTAAAAGAAATTGCTTTAAGTATTCAATATGGTTATACGGAATCTTCATCTAAAGATGAAGTTGGGTCTAAATTTTTAAGGATAACAGATATTCAAGAAAATAAGGTAAACTGGAATACAGTACCTTATTGTCCAATAAAAAGAGAAGAATTTGAAAAGTATAAATTAGAAGATGGTGATTTAGTTTTTGCAAGAACAGGAGCAACTGTTGGAAAAAGCTTTTTGATTAAAGGTAGGATACCTGAAAGTGTTTTTGCATCCTACCTAATTCGATTGAGATTTCCGAAGGAAATCAATGACAAATACATCTGGTATTTTTTTCAATCTCCAAATTTTTGGAATCAAATTATTAATAAATCTGTTGGTACTGGACAACCTAACGTAAACGGTACTAAACTTGGACAAATAGATATTATTATTCCAGAAGAAGTATTAACTCAACACCACATCGTTTCCGAAATCAAATCCCGTCTTTCCGTTTGCGATAAAATGGAAGAAAGCATTGCCACCAGTTTGCAGCAAGCAGATCTATTGCGTCAAAGTATTTTGAGAAAAGCTTTTGAGGGTAAATTGCTTACCCAAAATCCGAATGATGAGCCAGCAATTTTGCTGTTAGAATGAATAAAGGAAGAAAGGGAGAAGAATAAACCGGTGAAGATAACTAAGGTTAAATAAGGAAATTATAGAATATGGCTAAAATTAATGTTTTCGTAAAAGAAGAAATAGCAAAGCTTTCTAAGAAAGATTTAGAAAAGTTAGTAGTAAAAGCAGCTAGTATGAATAAGCAATTTCACGACTATCTTATGGTTAATTATGTGGATACCGAATTGGGCGAACAAGATTTGTATGAAGAATGTTTGGCTGATTTAAATGTTTTATACCGAAAAGGGTATAAGGGCTTTTCAGAAGAATTACAATTGGCAAATATGCTTGCAACCTGTAGCAAAAGAATCAATGAATTTGCCAAAGTATGTAAAAATAAAACATTTGAAATGAACTTGATTTTGGATGTTCTTGAAATTCCATTCTCAATTTCTACCAATTCCTTTGGTACTTGTTTCACTAAGTATGATTATCAGGTTTATTTATTGGTAAAAAAGGCCATCACACTCTTAAAAACAAAAGTGCATGAAGATTTTTATATTGAATACGCTCCCAAGTTAAACGAATATTTAACTATCTTACACAGAACTTCTTCTCATTTAGATTATATTTACAGCATGCCTAAACAAATTTAATAAACCACAAACATGATGTATATAATAATCCAAAACTGTCCACCTATAATAAGTTAAAAGTGAAAAGTCGAAAGGGGCTTCTTGCATTTCGCTACGCTCAATGCTCGAAGATGACAACCACTAATTTATACAGATATGGCTTCTCGTTTTTCGCTTCGCTCAAAACTCGAAGGTAAACAACCACTAATTACACTAATTTACACGAATTATGGCTTCTCGCATTTAGCTGTGCTCAGTGTTCGGAGGGAAAAGTTTTTATTGGCGGTGCTGTTTGTAGAGGAGATTTCTCGCGAAGCAGAGCTTCACACGAAATGACCGATAATTATCGGTCGTGAGCTGAGGTTTGAATTTTCCGCCTGTTTTGTCATGATTTTTGCAATAAATGGCAAAAATCCCGCCAAAACCCCCACATTTTGCAAAACCAACAACTCTTAGTGTGTTTGCATTATTTTTTTAACAAAACATTTGTTTATTTCCTAAAAAAAATTTAATTTTGTAGTAATAATTTTTAAATAAATTGCCATGCAAATAGCAAATCCTATATACGACACAGTTTTCAAGTTCATGATGAGCGATAATAAAATTGCAAAAACTTTTTTATCCGCAATAATTGATGAGAAAATAATAGAATTAGATTTTGCTTCAACAGAACGTACACTAAAAACTGGTGTTGATAAAAGTCAATTAGACAGAACTTTAGAGCAAATAGTTATTTGTCATTTAAATTTTGTTGCAAAAATACAAAAAGAAAATGGGGAGTTTAAAACTGTAATCATAGTGCTACAAAAAGAAAAAATTGAAACCGATATTTTTTATTTAAGACATTATTTAGGAGAAATCAATATCGATATTGACAATATTTCGGATACATGTCGCGAAAATATTGAAAAAAGTTATCGTATATATTTATTAAACTATGATATTGGTTACGCTGACAGCTCTATTCTTGTTGTTGAAAGTTTTATAAGAGACCAAGCAACTAATGAAGTACTTGATATTACTAATGATGAATTTATCAAAAGTTTAACTTATAAATCCTGGTATGTTCAATTAAAGCAGCTAAAAGAAAAAGGCAAAAATGATTTAGAGAACTTACTTAGTATTTTTTACCAAGGAGATGTACCAAACTTTCAACATGTATTAAATATTAATCCTGAAAACTTTTCAAAAGAACATAAAGATATATTAAATAGATTGCAAGAAGCTTACGCCTCAAGTCAAATTCGTGCTGAAATGCAAATGGAAGATGATTATTTGAAGAAATTATTGTAAAAACTAAGATGTTTTACTAAAAAACAAATAAGCAATACGGAAATCTATAAAAAAAGACCATTTTTATTTTAAAACGGTCTTTTTCATATCTTATAATTTAGTTTTAATTATTTACCTGGGCAAGATTTTTTAATTTCAGGAGCAATATCATTTTTCCCATAAGTTTTATCAAAATGGTCTGAAAATTCTTTTGCTAAAGCTTTAGCTGTTTTTTGATAAGCTTCTTTATTTGTCCAAGTGTTTTCCGGGAATAAAATATTTGGGTCAACATCAGGGCAAGATTTTGGAACGTTTAAATGGAAAAGCTCATTATACTCATATTCAACATTTTTAAGGTCTCCATTAAGAGCGGCTTCAACCATTGCTCTTGTTGCAGTAATATCAATGCGTTTCCCAACACCATATTTACCACCCGACCAGCCTGTGTTAATTAAATATACACAAGTATCATGTTCTTCCATTTTATCGCCTAACATTTTTGTATAAACTCTTGGTAATGAAGGCATAAAAGGAGCACCGAAAAATCTTGAGAAAGTTGATTGAGGCTCAACAACTCCTCTTTCTGTTCCTGCTAATTTAGAAGTGTAACCCATTAAGAACCAAAGCATTGCTTGATTTCTGTCAAGTTTTGAAATTGGAGGTAAAACACCTGTAGCATCAGCGGTTAAGAATAAAATTGTAGATGGATGCCCACCAACACTTGATTCTTTAATATTTTTCAAATAAGTAAGAGGATAAGAAGCACGTGAATTAGGAGTAAGTCTTTCATCATCAAAATCAAATTCTCCATCAGGATAAATCATTGCATTTTCAACAATTACACCATGATTTAAATAATAATCATTATGCATTACTGCCTCATAAATATCTGGTTCTTTTTCAGGATTAATATTTATCATTTTTGCATAACAACCATTTTCAAAATTGGCAACACCTTTTTCACTCCAACCATGCTCGTCATCACCTAATAAAGCTCTGCGAGGATCGGCTGATAAAGTAGTTTTTCCAGTTCCCGATAAACCTAGAATTAAAGCAGTTTTACCGTCTTTACCTTCATTTGCAGAACAGTGTAGAGGCAGTACATTTTCGAAAGGCAAGTAATAGTTCATAACTGTGAACATTGCTTTTTTTACAGAACCCAAATAAGCAGAACCAATAATAATTCCTATTCTATTATCAAAGTCCATTAATACAACTATGTCACTAGTTTTTCCATTTGGTAATTTACGTAATTTCCAGTCATATTTTTCTGTATCAAGCTTATCAAAAGGAAGAGCAATTAAATAAAATGGTTTGTCTGCGAAACAACTTTTATTCAAATCCTCAGGTACTGGACGAAACATATTGTCTGCAAATATAGAGGTTAATGCTTCAGAAGTAATAACCTTGACAGGCAAAGCGTACTCAGAATCGGCACCAATTACTCTGTCATTTATATAAATACGCTCATGTTTACACATTTTTTCCATTGCATCTTGAAAAATCTCTTCGTACAAAGATTCTGTTGCAGGTAAATTGTTTGGAGAATTCCAGTCAATGTGAATTTGACTTTGTGGACGTTTTACAAACAATGTGTCTTTAGGACTACGACCAGTAGAGTCAGGAGCATTCCAAGTTGCAAGATTTCCTACTTTTGAAACCATACATTCATTTTGACTTACTGCATCTCCAATTAGTCTTTTTCTATCCGCATTTACTATCAGCGTTTTACATTCTTTAAGAACCTCATCAACCTTGTTGTGTGTTTCTTTAAAATTAATTGTATTCATAAACAGCATTTTTTCTTTATGCAAAAATACTACTTATCTTAATTAGTATTAAATAAATAAACCTGTTATAAAATATAAAACTGTTAGGCTTAAAAAGTTTTGATATAATTATGGAAATTGTTTTTTAAATATAGTTTTTCCTTATCAGTATTATTTGTAATTTTGTCTTTGAATAGTTTAAGAGAAAGTTTATGAAAATACAAATAAACGGAAAATCTTTTCAAATATTTGTTGGTGCAAAAGTAATTGACGCTGTTAGAATGTATTTTGCCGAAATCGAAGAGGTTTTTGATATAGAAAATATCATAGTTAAAGATAAGTATGGAAATAAACTGGAGTTTGACGGAGCTTTAAATAACAACAACTCATTATTTATTAAACTTAAAACTTATGACTAATAAAAAATTTTGTCAACTAAGCTTTATCATTTTAATATTTGCAACAATATTTTTAAATTATTCTTGTAAACCTAAAGCTGAAGTAGAAAACAAAAAACTAATAATTCTTGCAGTAAACGATATGCATGCTGCAATAGAAAACTTTCCGCGTTTTGCTTTTATTGTTGATAGTTTAAGAGAAATTTATCCGGATTTATTATTAGTTTCTGCCGGCGACAATCAAAGTGGAAATCCTGTAAACGACCAATATCCGCAAAAAGGAATGCCAATAATAGACTTGATGAATATGTTAAAATTTGATTTGTGTGCAGTAGGAAATCACGAATTTGATACAAAACAAGATGGTTTTAAACATATTATTAATAATGCAAATTTTGATTTTATTTGTGCAAATATAAAACTTAGTTCAAGTATAGGACTAAATATAAAACCTTTTAAAACCATAAAAATGCCCAATGGGTTGAAGATAGCTTTTACATCTGTAATTTCCTTAAACGAAAATGGTATTCCTGATACCCACCCAAATAATTTGAAAGGAATTAAATTTGATAATCCTTTTAAAGTAGCAAAAGATTACACCTATTTAAAAGACGAACATGATTTATTAATTTATTTAAATCATTTTGGTTTTGAAGAAGATGTTGAGCTAGCAGAACAATTGCCAAAAGGAAAAGTAGATTTGATAATTGGAGGACATTCGCATACTATTGTTGATGAAGAACAAATTATTAATGATATTTTAATAACACAAGCCGGTAGTAAATTGAAATATTGTAGCCTTATTTGCTTAGAAATAGATAAAAATTATGAAGTAAAAAAATCTATGCAACTAATTGAAATAAATAAAAATGGAGATATTGCACAAGCTTTTCAAGAAAAATTAGACTACTATAATGACAATCCATTTTTAAACGAAAAAATAGCAGAGGCCGAAGATGATTTTAGCTCAGCAGAACAAATTGGATATTTAATGGTAGATGCTTTAAGATTGCAACTTAATACGGATATAGCTTTTATAAACCCAGGAGGGGTAAGAATTAGTCAATTAGAAAAAGGTGATATTAGTATAAAAGACGTTTATTCAATGGATCCATTTGGAAATGAAGCTATTATATTTAATCTTTCCGGAAATGAAATGAAAGATATGTTTTTTGCTGCTTTTGCTTTAGATGATTATATGCCAATATATCCTTCAGGAATAAAGGTGAAATATATTTTAAAAAATGAAAAAAACATTGAAGATATTATATTTTATTCAGAAGCAGGAGAAGTTTTAGATATGGAAAAAACATATTCTGTTTCTATGAATAGTTATATGGCATCTGTTTATAAATATGAACATCTTGATCTAGGAACAGGACAATTTATTACTACAGCAGAAAATATGATTGAGTATTTAAAAGAATTAGAAACTGTGCCAAGTTATAAAAATGAAAAAAGAGTAGAGATTAAATAATATGAAATTTCTTAAAATATAAATTGGACATTAAATTGGATAAAAAACATTAAATATCTGATAATCACGCAAATAGGTTTAATTAATTTTGGACATTTACCGGACATTTAATATAATCATTAATTTAATCTATATTTTTTAAAATTCTGCATTTTTCTTTTACCTTTGGAAAAAACTTTAATAGATGAAGAACAAAATATTTTTCTTAGATGCTTACGCATTGATTTTTAGGTCATATTATGCTTTTATAAAAAATCCCAGAATTAATTCAAAAGGATTAAACACTTCTGCGATTTTTGGCTTTGTAAATACTTTAGAAGAGGTTTTAAATAAAGAAAAACCCAGTCATATAGCTGTTGTTTTTGACCCGCCAGGTCCTAATTTTAGACACGAAATTTTTTCTGAATATAAAGCCAATCGCGATGCTACACCTGAGGACATTAAAATTTCCGTGCCTTATATAAAACAAATTTTAGAAGCTTATAAAATTCCTGTTATCCAAGTTAGTGGCTTTGAGGCAGATGATGTAATTGGCAGTCTTGCAAAAAAGTTTGGAAATGAGGATAATGAAATTTTTATGATGACACCTGATAAAGATTATGCTCAATTAGTTGATGAAAATATTTTTATGTTTAAACCTGCTCGTGGTGGAAACCCTGCCGAACTCATAGGAATTTCTGAAGTAAACCAAAAATATGGAATTGATAGCCCCGAAAAAGTAATTGATATATTAGCTTTGTGGGGAGATGTAGCTGATAATATTCCCGGAGTCCCAGGAATTGGTGAAAAAACAGCATCCAAATTAATTAGTAAATTTGGAAATATTGACGGAATTTATGCAAATATTAATAAGCTAGTTGGAAAACAAAAAGAAAATTTAGAAAAAAACAAAGAACAATTATACTTGTCCCGACATTTAGTTACAATAGATACAAAAGTAGCTGTAGAAATAAGTATGAAAGAATTAGAATTATTAGAACCTGATTTTATAAAACTAAACGAAATTTTTGACGAGTTGGAATTTAGAACTTTAAAAACCAGAATTATTGGCAATAATATGCCTCAAACACAGGCAAAAAGTACACAAACTCAAAATAATTTACAATTAGATTTGTTTTCATCAACTCAAATATCAGAAAATTTAAAAACTGAAAATTTTGAAAATAATTTATATAGAGAAGGATTAGATTATAAATTTATAGAAGCTTTTTATGAAATTGAAGACTTGATTTCAAAGCTTAATGAACATAAGGAAATTTGTTTTGATACTGAAACTACAAGTCTTGAAATTATGCGGGCTGAAATTGTAGGTATATCTTTTTCTGTTGTAGAAAATCAAGCTTTTTTTCTTGCTTTACCCGAAGATTTTGATTCTGCAAAAGAAGTTTTAGAAATGTTTAAACCAATTTTTCAAAACCGAGAAAAATTAATTATTGGACAAAATTTAAAATTTGATTTAGCGATTTTAGATAAATATGGAATAGAGGTAAAGGCTAAATTGTTTGATACTATGGTTGCACATTATTTAATTGAACCAGACCAAAAACATGGTTTAGATTTTTTGGCAAGCACATATTTAAACCATAAAATGATTTCTTATGAAGATTTGGTCGGAAAAGGTAAAAACGAAAAAAACATAAGAGATATTGATAAAAAATTGCTTAGTTTTTATGCTTGCGAAGATGCAGATATTACTTTAAAATTAAAGAATAAATTTGCAAATAGTTTAAAGGAACTCAATTTAGAATCTTTATTTTATGAAATTGAAATGCCCTTGATAAAAGTTCTTATGAGCATGGAAAAAAACGGAGTTAGCATAGATGTTGAAATGTTAAAGGAACAATCTCAAATTTTAAGAAAAGAGCTTTTGCAAATAGAGGAAAAGATTTATGAATATGCAGGCGAAACTTTTAATATTGCATCGCCAAAACAGTTGGGAATTATTCTTTTTGAAAAATTAAAAGTTATTTCCAAGCCAAAAAAAACCAAGACCAAACAATATAGCACAGGCGAAGAAGAGCTTTTAAAAATAAAAGATAAACATCCGATTATAAGTGAAATTTTGGAATTTCGAGGAATAAATAAGCTAATAAATACTTATGTGGACGTATTGCCACAATTAG
This sequence comes from Bacteroidales bacterium, assembly GCA_023228725.1. GTDB lineage: Bacteria > Bacteroidota > Bacteroidia > Bacteroidales > ML635J-15 > Bact-19. The sequence goes on from JALOAQ010000012.1 coordinate 34,048, forward strand.
TAAATCCTAAAACAGGAAAAATTCACACTAGTTTTAACCAAACAGTTGCTGCAACAGGACGTTTAAGTTCAAATAATCCAAATTTACAAAATATTCCTATTCGCGATGAAAGAGGTAGGGAATTGCGTAAAGCTTTTGTAGCGTCAGATTCAGAGCATTTATTTTTATCTGCCGACTATTCTCAAATTGAGCTAAGAATTATGGCTCATGTAAGTGGCGACAAAAATATGTTAGATGCGTTTAATAAATATAGCACAGATATACATTCTGCAACAGCTTCCCAGATTTTCAAAATAGAAGTCGAAAATGTTACGCGTGAGATGAGAAATCAAGCAAAAACTGCAAATTTTGGAATTATTTACGGAATATCGGCTTTTGGTTTGTCGCAAAGACTAAATATCTCACGCACAGATGCTAAAACATTGATTGATAATTATTTTGAAACTTTTTCAAGCGTTAAAACTTATATGGATAAAAGTATTGCAAAAGCTCGCGAAAACCAATATGTAGAAACAATTTTTGGAAGACGCAGAAAGTTAGCAGATATAAATAGCAATAATTCATTTGTACGTAGTTTTGCCGAAAGAAATGCCATAAATGCACCAATTCAAGGCTCAGCAGCCGATATTATAAAATTAGCAATGATAAATATTTGTAAGAAATTTGATGAAAATAATTTAAAATCAAAAATGATTTTACAAGTTCATGACGAATTGAATTTTGATGTTTTCAAGCCAGAATTAGAGCAAGTTAAACAAATAATCAAGGAAGAAATGCAAAATGTAGTAAAATTAAAAGTTCCGCTAATAATTGAAATGGGAGTTGCAGAAAATTGGTTAGAAGCACATTAGTTACAAACAGTTTTTAATTAAATTTTTTGGTAAATAATTCTTAAATTTTTATTGCTGTTTTACTTATCTTTATTTTGTTTTAAATCTAAATATACTGGCAAATGGTCGCTGGATCCGCCATGATATTTAAAACCTATATAAGTTCTATTTACTTGTTGTCCTGTATATTTAGGGTCTGGTTCTAATAAAAAATCAGCATTAAAAACATGAGCATCATCTAATGTTGTATATACTTTACCTTCTCCACTAAGCAAAGCACCTGAAACAATCATTTGGTCAAGTATTCCCCATTGACCTTGGAATTTGTGAGTCCCTTGTTTTTTAGTTACTTGTAAATAATATGATAAATTATATAGTTTATTGCTTTTTATTTTATCAAAACTTGTTTGTGCTTGTAAAGATTCTGTTAGGCTTCTATCTGTAGGATAATCGTTTAAATCGCCCATAATTACAATATTTGCATTTTTATTAGTTTTAAAAATTGAATCTGTTGAGTGTTTTACTAAACCTGCAACATACATTCGTTTACCTTCTGTTTCTAATTGTCCGCCCCAGCGTGAAGGCCAGTGATTTACAAAAATATGTAGGGTATCTTCTAAATTTGTTACTCCGCATACATATAAAATGTCGCGAGTAGTACCTGTGCCAATATTTTTTGGCCAATTAACTGGTATTGGTTTATGAGAAATAACAGAAAAATAATTTTCTCTGTAAAGCAATGCAACATCAATACCTCTAAAATCAGGTGAGTCGTAATGAATAATTTTGTAATCTGATTTATAAAGTGGTGTGTAGTTTATTAGGTCTTTTAAAACTCTCAAATTTTCTATTTCAGCTAAACCAACAAGTTTTGGTAAATCCCAGCCTCCAATAGCAACCATAACTTTATAAATGTTTCTTAGTTTTTCATTATACCGTGTTTTATTCCAAAATCTTCCTCCTTCAGGAGTAAATTCATCATCATTTATATTTGGGTCGTTTTCTGTGTCGAATAAATTTTCAACATTATAAAACATTATTCTAAAATCTGAATTTACAGTTTCAGGATCGTATATTTGTTGTGTGTGGTTTGTATCTTTGTTTAGCTTACAGGCAAAAAGTAAAAATGCAAAAGCTATAAGTATTAAAAATCTTATATTTTTCATAATTAAAAATTTATTTTCAAAGTTACTAATAAAATTTTAATTAATACAATTTAGACTTGTATTTATTAATCCTCCTGTCTTTCAAAAGCTCCTAAGTCGGGTTTCCCATCTAATAATCTATTATTACCTAATTGATCTAATGGAACTTGTTGGCTTATATTTAATTTACCTATATCTTTTGCAGGTGAAAGTGTGTCTAATTCATAATCATAAGGCTTGGTAATTTCTTTAAATTTCGGATTTTCATTCCAAATATTATCAATAAAAAAATCTGTACTTTCAAAGTTTTTATAATCTTTTTGTTTTATTAAACAGTTATCAAATCTAAAGTTTGTTAGACTTCTATTGTCAAAATCCAACTTTATTTCATTGTCTTTTGAACCGTAAATAATGCAATTTCCAAAATAAGCGTCTTTTAAATCTCTATATGAAGTTTGGATATTGCCGTTTGCATCTCGATAATTGTAATAATTATTTAAAATAAGTTGTGGCGTTTGTCTATTTCCTACCCAATAATTTGCCATAGTACAATGTAAAAATTTATAATCTCCACCTATTAGGCAAGCTAGGTTATATTGTCCACTATTTGAAAACACGCAATTTTCTGCTTCAATTGTTGAGCCAAGGGCATAAAGACCAATAATTTTTGAATTTTCAATATTTGTAGAATTTAATTTAACTGTTGGAGTTCCTGGGGTTACGCAAGAGTCAACTTGTAAGCCAATAATTGAATTTTTTATGTCTGCAAAATTAATTTCAGAGTTTTTAGACCCTGCTAATAAATGTATTCCTCCAAAAATTCCAACAGTATTTTTATTCTCGTCTTCGATAAAAGCACCCCATTGTCCTGCAAGTTCAGAATAATAATTTTCTAAGCGATCGCCAGTAAATAAAACGCGATTATCTTTGTTGCCATGAACTTTTAAACTTCCTTTTACAAATAAGCTGGCTCCTCTATGAAAATAAACTTTAGCTCCTTGGTTGACTTGAAGGGTAACATTTTCTTCAACTAAAGCAGAATTATATATTAAAACCGGTTTTGCATCAGTCCAAGTGGTGTCGCTTGTTATAAACTGTCCATTTAGCAGTGTAACATTCTGACCAAAAGCCACTAATTTTACGTTTTGCATATTTCCATTCGAGAGAAATACTACAGAATCTTCTTCTACCAAATCGTTTGCTCCTGGATTTATTGTTACTTCAACAAATATAAATAAGGAATCACCTCCGGCTAATTCATAGTTTTCAATATTATTTACAGGAAATCCATCTATGTTTAAACGATAAACAGAATTTTTGCCACTTCCAAGATAAATTTTATCAATTACTATAGATTTACTTTTATGTGAATTTTTTATAATAAAAAATTTAGTGGCACTCCCTTTTTGCGTGAAAATAGTGTCAAATTGTACGGTATCTGTAGAAAAAATCAGTCTATCTTCTGGGTTATTTGTAAAGAAATTTTTCTCACAAGAGGTAATTATTAAAAAAAAAGATAATAAACTAAATAATACAATTAAAACTAATGAATTTTTTTTAATCATTCTAATATTTTTCTATCAAACGTCTAAACTCAAGTTTTATTTTAAGTTTATAAAAATTGTATTTATCTTATTAGAGTAACTGTGCCACTTTTTTCGTGTGGTTTACCGGTAAAATCAACAAAACTAGCATACCATCTATACATTCCGTTCGGCATGATTTTATCTCCATTTTCATAACTTCCGTTATAAGTTCCGTCCCAAGCCATTCTTTCTGGATTATCTTCGTCCCATATCTTTGTTTCAAACACTTTCATTCCAAAACGGTCGTAAATAACCATATAAAACTGCTTTTTATCTATTCCATGTCCAATCACATGAAAATAATCGTTAATTCCATCTCCATTTGGAGTAAAAGCGTCTGGGGCATAAAAAGCATATTCGTCATGTACTCTAATTTTTTTATGAATAGAATCTACGCATTCGTATTGATTTTTTGCAATTAAAGTAATGTCAAATTCGCCAACCGATTGGTATGTGTATATTCTAGGGCTTTTATTTTCTGACCAAGCATCTGGTGTTTCACCATCTCCATAATCCCAAAAATAAGCTGTTCCTCCTTCTGTAAAGTTTTCAAAAGTTATTTCTGCATTTAATATAGAAACTAATTCTGGACTAGCTGTAAACTCTGCTCGTGGTTCGGGGAAAATACGAATTAAGTTATTATAGGTTTTTGTTTTTTTGCAACCAAACTCTGTCCATGCAGTTAAAGAAACTGTATAATTACCTGTTTTGCCGTAAGTATGTTTTGGGTCTTTTTCTACAGAAAAACCGCCATCGCCAAAATCCCATAAAAAGGTATTATTAATTTCTTCATTTGGGTTTGTAAAATAGAAAGTTCCGGGTGGGCAAGAACTCGTTTTATCAGCAAAAAATGAAACCTTAGGTGCTTTATGAACTACTACATAAATTGAATCTTTATCTGTAGGAGAGCCACAATCATCAGCAACTGTAAAAACATAATACCCAGTACTGTCTGGTTTAAAAGTATATGGGGCATTAACTATTCCATGATTTGGTAATGTTATTGTATATGGTCCACCATTTCCGCCTTGGTATTCCAATTCTACTGTAATATAATCACCTAAACAAATATCATCAAGGGAATTGGTTATTCCATCAACTTTTATTGGAGGATGTACTTTTACTTGTACAGTTTGAATAGGACCAAAGCAGCCTCTGTCGTCTGTTGTAACTACTTGATAAGTTGTTGTAACTTCTGGACTTACATTTAGGTCGTCTCCATACCAAGTGCTTCCGTCACTACCATGCCAAACAAACTCATAAGGACCTAAGCCTCCAGTTGCAGCTACGTGAGTAGAAAAAGGTTCGCCAATACAGATTTTTCCACCCCAAGGAGTGGTAACATAAATAGCTTCAGGTTGATCTACAAAAGCCATTGCTACATGCTCACAGCCATTTGCGTCAGTTACTGTTACATAATAATATCCAAAACCTGTGCCAAGGGAATCTACTGTCATTCCATTACTCCACTCATATTGGTAAAATGGACCAAATTCATTTGTAAACGGAACTCCTCCGGTTGCATCTACTTGTACAAAACCATCTGTATAACCAAAACATGTTGCCGGACCCGAAAGCGTACTTATATACATAGTATCAGGCTCAGTGATTGTGAAATTTGCACTTCCCTCACACTCGTAAAGGTCAATTAATGAAACCTCATAACTTCCTGCACATAAATTACTCCAAGAATCTGTTGTGTTAGAAATAGTACTGTCTTCATTACTAGTCCAGTTTATAATAAATGGTGGAATACCGCCTGTAATATCTAAAATAGCACTTCCTTCGCAAACGCCATGACATAAAACATTTTCTATATCAACAGAAATGTTTATGGGCTGACTTACAAATATTCTTGTTGTTTGAGCCGGAAAAGTACAGTGATTAGCATCGTAAACTGTTACTGTATATTGACTTGTATTTTCTGGACTTACAATCCTAGTTGCAATATTATTACTAGGTTCATCAGACCAAGTATAAGTGTAAGGTGGAATTCCACCATTGGCAATAACACTAATTTCTGCTTGTTCGCCAAAACAAATACCTTGGTTTGGAGAAATACTGTAAGTAAATTGTGGTGGATTATTTATAAATGTTGAAGCAGAGCCCGTACATCCGTTAGCATCTGTAACTATAACAGAATAATTACCTGAAATTAAATTAGACATAGTTTCACCAGGGATATAGCCATTCCACTCATAAACATATTCTGGAGTTCCGCCACTAGCTATTGCAGTAACTTTTCCGTTATTTAAATTGTGACAAGTTATATCTGTTGTTTCAATATTTACATCAACAGAAGGAACTTCTTGTACAGTAAAACATCTTACTAATTGGCAAGCACTGTGCATGTCGGTAGCGGTCAAACAATAATTTCCTGGAGATGTAATTTGTATTCCTGCTGCAATTGACCCAGTTGACCATTCATACATAAAAGGACCGGCTCCACTAATTAAATTAAATTGTGCAGCTCCGGTTCCTCCGGCACAAATTATTGGTGTAAAGTTTACACTAAAATCGAAATCTCCTTGTACAATTGTTATACTGGCTTCGTCAATACAAGTGCCGTAAGTTGCTGTTACTGAATAAGTACCGTCATTGTTTGCTATTATGCTTTGTGTATGTGTGCCATTACTCCAATTAAAACTAACCTCTGATGGGTTAGCCCCAATAACATTAGCATATAGAGTTACAGGACCGCTACAAGAATTTCCTACAGAAGTAATTGAAACTGCAAAATTAGATTGGTCTGTAATTGTGAAATTTATAATTGTGTCGGAACAAGGGGCAACATCAGAAACTGTTACTGAAAAATTTCCTTCAGTAAGATTAGTTATGCTAGTACCTGTTTCGCCATTGCTCCAATTTATTGTTGGACTTCCTGAGCAAGAAGAATTAATGCTTATTGTAGCAGAGCCAGCTTGTCCACAACTATTGTTTATTGTCGAAAGCTGAACTGCAAGTTCACCAGTAATTGGCGGTGGGTCATCGTCTTCGTCAATGAAAGATGCTGCTATGCCAAAAGTACAAAGCGAATTTCCACTCATGTTACTAAAACCATCCATAGCTAAAACATATTGACCTGGGGGTAAATTTTGACTATAAGTAACTGAACCAACTCCATTTTCGCAACCAAAATAAGTTGCATTGTTTGGTGGTTCGCTTGAAGGACTACCGCCTATACCATTACAGTTTACACCATTCCATGAGTAAACAGCAAATTGAATTTCGGGATTTTCTGGCAAAAATCCTCCAGATTCGTTTGACCAACATTGGCCATATTCAATTTCAATAACTACAGGTTGTGGGTCTGTTGGTAAAACATCAAAAGAGTAAAAAACAACATTGTCAGTAGTATTCCAGCCACATGCTTCGGGGGCTTGAACAGTTCCACCTGGAGCCAAAATATTACAACCTGATGAAGCTAATTCAGGTGGATTATTACAATCTGCTTCGGGTAAAGAAGTAATTACAGAAGC